>CALVUQ010000025.1 GCA_944363615.1 uncultured Clostridia bacterium
CGCATCGGTGGACGCACTTTGTGCTGTAAGGAATAAATTTATTATAATCACCTTTATTTCCTTAAAATTACGGCCGCAGCGGCGACAGCGCCCAGAATCGACAAGACAAGTACGGCGTCGGAACCGGAACAGCCTTTTCCCTTTTCGCCGTCGTTTTCCGTTTGTTCGCCGTCCGAAGAAGCGGTTTGATTTTCGTCAGCGTTTACTTTATTGAACGTAATACGCACCTCGCAATCGTCGGTAACGGCCGACTCGTAAGCGCCAGATTCGGAGTTGTACGGCATTTCCGTACCGTTAAGGGTCACCGACGCCACCGTAGCGTCCGTCCGCAAAGTTATTTTGAGGCTTAAAATTTCACCCTCGTAAACGTAATCGGGCCCGTCGATATAGGCAAGATTTTTCTGATAAAAATACGATACGTCGTATTTTGCAAGCGCAACGCACTTAAGTTCCACGGAAAATTCGTCGCCAGGCTGGTAATTTACTGAATATTTAAGATCCGCCGCTTCAGCCGTAACGTCGGCGCCGTTAATTTTAAGCGTACCCAATTTATAACCGCGATTGGGAGTTACGGTAAATTCAATGGCGGTTCTGTCTTCGTTGAAAGCGGCGACTACACTGCCGTTTTCCATTTTATCGAAGGAAACGATGTCATATGTTTCGTCGCCCACAGCGGCGCGCGCAAACATTTCGCCAATGGTGACCATGTCTTCGCCCGACCAGTGCCAGACGTTATTATTCGCTATATCGGTGTCGAACGCCGAAGATTTGACCACCTTTACGTTGGGTATAACGTCGGGGAAACCGCGCTGAATTCTGATAAAAGCCTCGTTGGTCGCCCTGTCGTAACTTGACCGACCGTATCCGCCCGTAGGCGAAATTTCGCCCACGATATAGGGCATATCAAGCATCTCGTCGTAAGTTTTGTTGAGTTTTTCGCCCAAATCCTCGCGCATGCTTCGGCAAAATTCGGTAAAGACGGAAGTATAACGCGTGGCGTTGGTACCCCATATGTCCGCCTCACCCTGCATCCAGATAAACGCTTTTACCACGGGCTCGTAACCGTTGGCGCGCAAGTCGTCGACTACGGAAGAAAAGTTTTGTATGAATCTGCGGTACTGACCCCCCTTAAAAGAAGTCCCCGTCCTGTCGGGATACCAGTTGCCGTGATTGGCGTCCGCGTCGGAAGGCGTTTCGTTACAAAGGCTGACCCCGCCCGCCGCCGATTTGAATATAAGCGCCTTATTGTCAGAGTTATACAGTCCGTTGAGGTACTTAGCCATACCGAATTCGGGTCCTATATAACTTCCGTCCGTACCGAGTCCCGATTTTACCGAAATATAGGGATAGGTCATATATCGGCTGCTTGCCGAGCCGCTTGACCAATAATAATTGGTTTCACCCGCGTACAGCACGTTGTCGAAGGTACCTGAAACGTTTGTGGCATACGACTGGCCTGCGGCGTTGGACTGGCCCGCGATAAGATACATGTCTATTGTTTTCGCACTGGTTTCCGCCTTTGCCGAAAAGCTGAGCGGAAAAGCAAACACAATCGCCGAAACAAAAATTAACGCGACAGCCATAAAACATAATTTTTTCATGACGTTACTCATCTTTCCCTTTACCTTTTATTTATTGTACCGTAATATTATAACACAACCTGATCGCCGTAAAAAATTGCAAAAAAAATTTAATTTACAAAAATCATTGCATATTAAGCAAAAAGCGCCGTAAAGGTAAACTTTTACGGTGCTTTCAAATAAAACGAAATAACTTTTGACGTGGCCGAAGTTTTACAATCACATATCATCGGGACGCTTTACGTTGCTGTAAACCTTACCGCAGTACTCGCATTTGTTGATAGCGCTGTCGGGGTCTATGGTGACGGGCGCGCCGCATTCGGTACACTTTATGCTGAACTTTGTCTTAGCCTGCTTGACGTTTAAATTGACGACAAGCCGATCGTTTTCGAATATGTAACCCGTAAGATATCTTTTGGAAAGTGCGTCCCTCAATCTGTTTCTGGTTTCGTCCTCCCTTAAATTAAGCACGGAGCTTAATTCCCTTACGGTGTAAAGATTATCCTTTTCAACCGATATGACAAGTTTTTTCATGCCGACAAGCGAAGAATATTTTATCCAGAGCAAAGGCGTGCCGTAAAAACCGAATACCGTAGCAACTATGCCGAAGACAAGCAACGCGACGATAGATTGAGTCGCGCCCATAACTATGGAGACTACGCCTACGGGCAGACAAAAAGTCGCAATAAGCGAGATAATCAAAAACTTCCTGATTTGTGATTGAACAAGTTCCATTTTGACTCCGAAAAAAATTATACACTCGACAAGCTTTACCTTAAACACGGCACGGTACCCTTTAGACACCGCGGTTTGCATTAGAGACGTAAACGTACCGTTAAATGAATTATAACAAATTTTACGGACGTTTGCAAGTTTAACGCAAAGATTTGTAATATTTATCGCAAAATTTTCCTGAAAGTCCGTGTAATTTATTTTCTTTTCTGCATGCCGTGCCATAACAGCATCATTGCTCTTTTGGGCAATAGTTTGCTCATCAGGTGCATTGCCTTCCATGTAATTCCGTAAACGGAAACGGGTTTGTTGCGGCACGCGTCGCGTACGGCCTTCTTTACCACCTTCTCCGCGCTTGTCATGGGCTTAAGCCTTTTAGGTCCGTTAACCTTGTCGCCGTTGTGCGCGCAGGCTGCAAACTCGGTTTCCACCCAGCCCGGGCACACCGCGGTAACGGAAATGCCTTTGTGCCTGACTTCCGCGCGCAAAGCGTAAGAATAGCTTAACACAAAAGCCTTGCTTGCCGCATAAACCGAAAAATTTTCAAGCGGCAGGTAAGCGGATACGGAGCACATCTCGATCACGCGGGAGCCGCGCTTCATATAAGGCAAAACGGATGCGGTAATGTTAACCAAAGCTTTGGCGTTAAGGTCTATCATGCCGTTTACGTTTTCGCGGCTGACCTCCGACCAATCGCCGAACTTGCCGAATCCCGCAGAATTGACGAGATATTTCACCTCTCCGCCGGACGATGCAAGCGCACTGATCAGGATATCGATATCTTCCTGTTTCGTAAGGTCCAAAGGAAAAACCCGACACGCCGTCTTAAGCTGCGATTTAAGCTCGTTAAGGCGTTCCTCCCGTCTTGCGACAATCCAGATTTCGTCGTTTTCCTTAAGCGCGTCTATCTGTTTGGCAAATTCTCTTCCCATTCCCGAAGAGGCGCCGGTCACTATGGATATCCTCACAATACGTCCCTCCTTTTCTCAATCGGTACGTGACATATTATTCCCCGTTTTACAGATAAATACGTTAAACTCAATAAAAAACGCGCCCGTTTAGAATTTTGTCTGATTGAACCGCCGCAAAACAGCTTTTTAAGAAAAGACCTGAAAAAGAATTACATTATCTCAGAATTTCATCTATGGGCTTTCCGTCCGCGTCCGGTAAATTCAATCCCATTGCTTTGGCTATCGTGGGCGCAAGATCCACTATCGGACGGCGTTCTAATGTAGCGCCTTTTTTAAACGATGGACCGCATGCTATAAACGTGGGCTGAGCCCCTTTGTCGGGAAGATAACCGTGAGAAGCCGCTCCTCCGCGGTAGTCGGTGAAATCCCTTTGGTGAACTATGCTTCCCGTCCACTCGCTGCCGAAAGACGTATAGCCGTCCGTTTCCAGCACGAAAGAAAACGGCCCCGACAAATGTTCCTTTTGCTTGATTTCCTCGCGCGTAAACACTTCGGAAAAGCCGTAAATACCGATATCGCGCATTTCCTTAAGCGCCGAGTAAACCGCGTCGTAAGTCTTTTTGTCGCTTTCGTCTTTAAGATACACCAAAGCCGAGCATCCCACGCCTTTTATGAACGCGTCGAAGTCGGTAACGGCTCCTTTTTCGTCAGTGTGTATAAAGCCGCGGCGCTTAAGCTCCACATTAGGCATTATCCAGCGCGAAACGTCTATCTGTCCGTGATCGCTTGTAATGATAAAATTGGTATTTTCCGCTTCCCCGATTTCTTCGACCGCTTCGATGATTCTTTGAGTCCAAAGCGCGGTATGGTCAAGCATATCGTTTACTCTGTCCGAAAAAACGCCCGTAGAATGTCTTAATCCGTCAATTCCCGCAGGATGCATGACGATAACGTCGGGCTTGAATTTTTTTATCATCTCCGCCCCGCAGGCGAAAACGAAGTCGTCGGCGTACGGATGACGGCGCTCCTTCCCTACAAGATAATGTGCGCAAGGCCTGATGATTTCGTCTATAACCTGTTTTGAAGAGCCCGCCCTTTCAAACGCGTCGAAAATCGTTTCATTTCCGGACTGGGTCCAGTATTCGGCGATGTTGTAATCTATGTTTTTGTCGCAGCCCGTAACCGGCCAGAATACGTTTGCGGTGACAAGGCCCTTTTCCTTGGCGGCGTCCAGAAGCGTTTTGCATTTGTTGAAAGAGCGGAACCAACGCCAGTCGCTGTTTTTTACGCAAAGTTCGTCGATTTCGTTGTTGTAAACTCCCGTCTTATCGGGATAACAGCCCGTAATCATCGAAGCATGAACGGCATAAGTGACGGTGGGATAAATCGAACGCAGAGTTTTAACCACGGCGCCCTCGCCCATAAGCCGCTTGAAAGCGAATTTATGCTTAAGATATTCAAGGTCGTCATATACCATCGCGTCGTTGGAAATTATAACAAATTTTTCTTTTTTCATTTTTGAATATTCTCCTTATTTGATTAAAAAACAAATTACTTCAGAATCACATCTTTTTCAGAAAATCTGTATCCGCGTATATGGGCTTTCGGCGCGTCGTCCACTATGTAATTAACGACGTAAATACGTCCGTCCTTAAGTTTTGCAAAGCCCGTATATCCCAAGTCCGAAACGGGTGAGCGGTCATAGTCCAAAGGCATTATACGCGAGGATTGATGTCGGCGCTCTTTTTCCGCAACGTCTTCGTCGCTCATGAATGCGGCAAAAACGTTTTGCGTCCAGTGTCCCAGCCAACCCTTTCCGCCTTGCATGAATCTGTAAGTTATCATTACAGTCTTTTCGTCAACGTAATCGGCGACGGGGCGATGACAACCCGGCAAAGGCGCTGTAAAAAGCCCTTGAAAACTGACGCCGCCGTCATACGAGAACGTCTTGAAAGCGTCCAGTCCGCTTGAAGAATTCTCCCTTAGAAAAACCGCCAGAACGCCGTTTTTCAACTCAACAGGGGCGGCTTCGCACAGTTTGTATTCCTTAGAACATGCTACCGTAACGGGTCCCGTCCAGCTTTGCCCCTTGTCGTCGCTATACCAGCTTCTTACCGTATAAAGATCGTTTTCGTCGCGGGAATGTGCCATGATTATGCGCCTGCCCTTATTTACACCGTACTTTAATTCCGTAAGCTTTGACGGGACTATCCCGAAACAAGGTAATTTTTTGGCGTCGGACCAGGTTTCGCCGCCGTCAACGCTTTCAAACAGATAAATTTCACCCGCTTCGTCCTCGCTGTAATTGGCTTTGTCGCAAACAATATAAAGTTTCCCGTCTTCCAGCAACGAAATGCGCGCATTGTTCCAGAACGAAGCGCCGTCGGTTTTTTCGGTCAGCGGACGTTTTTCGCTCCAGGTTTCGCCGCCGTCGCGACTGATTGTCGTCATTAAGCGAGAACCGGTTCTGTCGGAATGATGCACGCATTCGGTAAATACGCACACCAAAGAGCCGTCGGCATCAGCCGCCATGTCCGGCCATGCCTGATAAACCTTATCGTCGCGCGATACGATAAATTTTTCAATCATATAAAAATTTTATTTCCCCTCCTGTTTTACTGTCAAGTCGCCTTGCGGCGGCAAATTCTGCAATGTACCGAAATTATAAAATATCAGCGTCGGCAAGTCAATAAAATAAACGCCGTAACAAAAATTTCTGTTGCAAAAAATTTTGCATAATGTTATAATTTCATAGGAAAATAATTTTGAGGACGCGGATAAATGCTTTGTTACAGTGAAAAGTACAAACTGAGAGAATCGGACTTCGACTTTAACGACAATATGCGGGCAAGCGCATATCTCGACATATTTCAGACGGTTGCGGCGAAACACGCAACACTTCTTGGAATGGGGTTTGAGGAAATGGCAAAAATCAACAT
Organism: uncultured Clostridia bacterium; assembly: GCA_944363615.1. Classification (GTDB taxonomy): domain Bacteria; phylum Bacillota; class Clostridia; order Christensenellales; family Pumilibacteraceae; genus UBA10677. The sequence continues at coordinate 6,163 of CALVUQ010000025.1, forward strand.
CGCCTGGGTGGTCACAAAAATCAAATTCGACTGTTTTGCAACGCTTTACCCGGGAATGACGATAACGGCGGAAACCTATCCTCACCCTAAGGGCATTGTGGACTACACCCGCGACTTTTACCTTTACGACGAAAAGGGTACGCTTGTCGCAAAAGGCACAAGTCAATGGGTGCATATCGATTTTAAGGAAAGGAAAATCGTAAAGCCCGCGGCCGACTTTGACGGAGAGTTTACCGATAAATACGCCTACGAAAACAAGAGGATAGAACGTTTGCATCCGGGGAAAAACCCGCCCGTCTACTCTCACACGATTCAGCGGTCGGAGCTTGATCACAACGGACACACCAACAACATCAAATACGCGGATATAGCCTTTAATTCATTTAACCTGCCCGCGCGTCCGCTTAAAAAAGTCATCGTCAATTTTCTTAACGAAACTAAACTTAACGAAACCGTAGACGTGTCAGTCGAAAAGCAAAACGAAAATTCTTACTTGTTTACGGGCATTAAAAACGGCGAACCATGTTTTACGGCGTTATACGAATATTTCGGGTAAAGCGTCATACAACGGAAAAGCTTACCTGAAAACCGTTTATCATTCACTTTAAAAAAAAGCAAATTTATTTAAGCCAAATCAGCAATAAAAAAATTCTTTCACGGTCGTCCTGCCGCGAAAGAATTTTTTATTTTTTAGTTAATCGCTTAATGATGATACGATGTGTTCAGCGAAACTCAGGGCTTTAAGCCTGCTGAACGTTGTTATCGGCTTCCTTTTTTTTCTTTATAATCGGATTTTGCGGCGTGAACGGGAATTTTGCCTTCCAGAAATCTTTTGACGAAATCCGCAGTCATGGCGTTTGCGGTGACGGCATATTTTCCTTTCCAGTTAAGCGGGAAACAGTGATTGGAAAACACGACGTCGGAAAAATAGCTTTCAAAATAGACGCCCTTTTCTTCCAGCTTTTTCACGAAAGATTCCGCCTGGCCGCCTACGAAAAAGTCCTTTTTGGAATAGACTATAAAGCAAGGCGGATACGAAGAATTTATAAACGAAATCGGCATACATAAGCTTTTATATTTATAATTATCGAAACATACGTCTTCTAAGCCGGTGAAGCTTCGAAAAATTTTGGTGTTGATGTCAAACATCATTTTATTTTTCATAATGGAATCGATGTCGTAAAGCCCGCAATTGAATATTGCGGCTTTTACGGTCGACAAGGGCGCAATTCCCAATAAATTGCGTACTCTTTTATAATTGCACGCCGCGATAAGCATTGCCGCATAATACGCCCCCGCACTGTCCCCCGCCACCATAAACTTATCTAAATCCAGGTTAAGCTCCTCGGCTTTTTCACAGATGCGGTTAAACGCCTTTACGATATGAACCAGCGGCTGAGGATATTTATAAGCGGGACAAAGTCCGTAATTTACGTTGAAAACGCACAGCCCCGCCTGAGCGTACCATTTCGAAACCCCGCGACGGAATTTCTTGTCGCCAGCAACGAAACCGCCGCCGTGAATATACAGCATTACGGGATACTTTCCGCTTTCTTTGGGTATCCGATACATATCGTACACGCAGGTGACGGGATCCGACTCGTCGTAGACTACGTCGGAAACGCATTCGATATGCCCCTTCAGCTTCTTGTCCAAAGGAGTATTGTTCTGAATTCTGTCGCCCAAAGCGTCGATTAGTTTGAAAACGTCGATTTCAATGCTCATGGATATCCTTTCACGCGGCCACTGAAGCCCTGACTTGACTGATATTGAATTATTGCCTTAAAAGTCCCTCTTATTACCTGTTTTATTGACAGACGACCAAGATGGTTAAATAAACGCACGAATAGCCGCCTTTATGTTTACAGTATAACATGATTATGCGGTTACGTCAAGAAGGATAAATAAATTTTACGGTGTTTAATAAGTAAGTTTGACAAAAAAAAAAGACTTGCCCCGACAGGCAAATCTTTTAATGAAAAATCCGTTTAATCGCACGATTATTTTTTGAATACAACGGTGACCGTTGTGCCCACCCCTTCTTCGGAAGAAATGTTAAGCTCCGCACCGTACAGTGCGCAGACGTGCTTTACAATCGCAAGTCCAAGCCCCGTGCCGCCCGTTTTTTTGGATCGGCTTTTGTCCACGCGATAAAAACGCTCGCAAAGGCGCGGAATGTGTTTTTTGTCTATTCCTATACCCGTATCCGCTACTTTAAGCACCGTACCTTCGTCGGTTTTTTCTATAGACACTTTAATGCTGCCGTTTAATACGTTGTAATTTACCGCGTTGGAATAAAGGTTGTTTATTATTTCGTAAATTTTTCTGGGATCCGCAAGTACCGTCCCCTTTCCTTCAAGCCTGACGGTAAGATTTTTTTTGGCGGCTTCCGCTTCAAGCGCCTCTATAACCTCCGCCGCGATGTCGGAAAGTTCCACTTCGGTTGCAGACTCCTCCGCGGCCTTAAGCGACTGCAGGTTTTCGATATTGCTCAATTTAAGCATGTCCATAACAAGCGAACCCAGTCTTTCAGCCTCGTTATGAATACGTTGAGCGTATTTATACGCCGAAGACTCCGGATCGATCTTTACAAGCAGAAGTTCAGTAAGTCCCTGTATGGAAGTAAGGGGCGTTTTAAGCTCGTGCCCGGCATTGGAAAAGAAGTCGGAGCGCTGTTTTGCGGCAAGTTTTTCACTGGATACGTCGGATATTATTATGATATCGGTAATTTCGTCGTGAATTCCGCCTTCGGTACGGCAGATATCCACAAGCAGGTATTTGTCGTCCATGCGGTATTCGAAGGAGGACGGTCCGTTTTTAAGCGCTTGGACGATTTTCGATAAAAGTTTTGCATCGCTTACGGCAAAATACAAATCCCTGCCCACAAAGCTGTCGTCGCGCGAAAACAGCTTTTTTGCGGGAGCGTTCATGATTTTGACTACGTTGTTTTCGTCCACCGCCAGAATACACTGCGAAACGTTGTTCAATACGAAATTGAGTTTTTTCCTCTCCGCGTCCGAAGCGCGCATTGCATTCAGAAAGCCGTCGGCCAACTCGTTTATTTCGTTGTAAATCGCATACATTTCGGGATTTTTACTGTCTGTTTTAATGGGACGGTAATGCCCTTGCGAAATACTTTGAAGACTGTTTTTAACCTCTTCGGCGCGTTTTTTGGTTTCTTTTGCGTAAATTCCGTTAACTGCAAGCACGACAATCGCAGCCGTCGCAAGTACGGCAACCGCAATTGCGGATATCCATGCCGCGGTAGTCGCCGCCAATAATCCCGTAGTCGTCATAAATTCAGCCTGTACCCCACGCCGCGTACGGTAACGATGCAGTCGCCTCCGCCCGCTTTGTGAATTTTATCGCGAACGGAAGCGATGTGCATATCAAGCGTACGCGTCTCTCCCTCATAATCCACGCCCCAGATTTCATTAAGCAGTTTTTCGCGGCTTAACGTGACGCCTGCAAAGGAGGCAAGCATTTTGAAAAGATAATACTCTTTAAGCGTAAAGCCCAGTTCCTTGCCGTTGTACCTGACCGTATAAGTGTTGGAATCGATGTCGAACCCCGAAACGCGTTTAACCGCTGAACCTGAGCGCCTTAAAGAGGTTTTTATCCTGGCAAGCAATTCGAGAATGGAAAAAGGCTTGGTAATGTAATCGTCCGCGCCCTTGTTTAGCCCCTTGACAAGGCTAAGCTCGTCGCTTTTGGCGCTTACCACTATTACGGGAAGGCGATCGTCTGTTTCGCGGATTTTTACCAGCACGGAATAGCCGTCCATATCGGGCAGCATTATGTCCAAAAGGACGAGATCGGGCTTTTTTTCTTTAAAAGCGTTTAAAAAGCTTTGCGCGTCGGGAAATATTCTTACTAAATAATCCTCCTCAAGCGCGCCCTGATAAAGCTCCTGAATTCCTTCGTCGTCCTCCACCGCGTAAATGGTGTTTTTTATTTTTTCTTCCATCAGTATTTTACGTGAACTCCCGTTTCAAAATATTTCGTCCACTCGCACACGTTGACTGCGTGGTCGCCTATGCGCTCGAGATACTTGGCAATCATCATGAAAGCGATTGCCTGATCGGCGTTAGACGCTTCCTTTTTTATAAGCTCGATAAGCTCGTCCTTTACCGTTACGAACAACGCGTCCATTTCGTCGTCGGCGGAAATTATCTCGTCGGCAAGCTTTTCGTCGCCTCTTATGAAAGAATCCACCGAGGAACGCACCATCTTTACGCTCAACTCGCCCATTTTTTTAAGGTGAACAAGCTCTTTTATATAAGGTTCCTCCCCGAAAGACAGCACGATTTCCGCAATGTCGCTTGCCTGATCTCCTATCCTCTCTATATCCGTAATCACTTTAAGCGCGGTGGAAACCTCCCTGAAGTCGTCCGCAACCGGCTGACGGCGTAAAAGAATCCTCATGCACTTGCGTTCTATATCCAATTCGAATTCGTCCACTTTGCGGTCGCGCGGCGGGACGGATTCGGCAAGTCCCTTGTCCTTTTTTAAAAGCGCGTTTATCGAGTCGTCTATCATCTCCTCGGTAATGCGGCACATACGTACAAGCTCCACCTTAAGCTCGGCCAGTTCTTCCTCAAAGGCTAACCTGTTGGACATCTCAATATACCTCCATTATACTATTAAACCCCGATTAAATCAACCGAATCGGCCGGTAATGTAGTTTTTGGTCTTTTCTTTTTTAGGATCGGAAAACATTTCCACGGTATCGCCGTATTCAACCAGTTCCCCCAAAAGAAAAAATCCCGTTTTGTCCGATATGCGCGTCGCCTGCTGCATGTTGTGCGTAACTATCACTATCGTGACTTCGTTTTTAAGCTCGTAACACAAGTCCTCGATTTTGCCGGTGGATATTGGGTCAAGCGCGCTTGTGGGCTCGTCCATCAGAAGTATCTTGGGCTGCGCCGCCAAAGCGCGGGCTATGCACAGACGCTGCTGCTGCCCGCCCGAAAGTCCCAGCGCGGACTTAGTCAGCCTGTCCTTAAGCTCATCCCACATTGCGGCTTGTCTTAAAGACCGCTCCACAATCTCGTCCAGCAAAGCGCGCTTATGAACGCCGAAAGTTCTGGGACCGTAGGCGATATTGTCGTAAACGCTCATGGGGAAAGGATTGGGCTTCTGAAACACCATTCCCACGTTGCGCCTCAGCTCGTTTACGTCCGTTTTCCCGTAGATATCCACGTCGCCCAGGTAAAACCTGCCTTCTATGCGGCACCCCTCCACAAGATCGTTCATGCGGTTGAAACACTTGAGAAAAGTGGATTTGCCGCAGCCCGACGGCCCGATAAAGGCGGTTATCTTGTTTTCGGGAATCTCCATGTCTATGTTTTTAAGCGCGTGAAAATCGCCGTACCAAAGATTGGCTTTTTCCACGGAAATATTGCGGCCGAAAATAACCGGGTCAGTTTTCGCGCTGACCTTCTCTTTTTTTGCGACCGAAACTTTTTCTTTTAGACGAGTGAACAGCATTTTTATCTCCTTGAAGTTTTTTATTGAGTTTTTTCTCTATGAAAGAGGCAAGAAGGTTAAGGGCAAGCACTATCACAAGCAGGACGAAAGCGGTTGCGTACGCCTCATCGGTGTGCCGCCCCTCTCCCGCCAGTTTGTAAAGAGCGACCGCAAGCGTCGTTCCGCTGCTTAAAAAACTTTCGGGCATGGGCATTATCGTGCTGCCCATTGTGTACATGAAAGGCGCGGATTCGGACACCACTCTTCCCATGCTGAGGATTATCGCGGACATTATGCCCGGAAGCGCGGAGGGCAATACCACCTTAAAAAGCGTACGCACTTTACCCGCGCCCAAAGCAAGACTGCCTTCCCTGAGACTGTCGGGCACCGACTTAAGACTTTCCTCGGTGGAGCGCACTACCGTGGGAAGCAGCATAATAGCTATTGTGAAGCTTCCCGCAAGAACGGACATTCTGCCGCCGAACCACACGACAAACGTAACCATGCCGAACAGCGCGTAGACTATCGAAGGAATACCGCTGAGGATATCTATGGCGCCGCGTATGATTTTTACTGCGCGACTGCCTTTTTTAGTATACTCGTTGAGATACACCGCAGTTGCCACGCCTATTGGGATAGCCAGCAAAAGGCTTACCGCTATCGTCATGAAAGTCGCCGCAATGCTGGGAAGAATACTTATTGCTCCCGCTATTACGTATTCGCCGAATAGAAGCTGAAAACTGAGATGCGGCACTCCCGACACGACTACGAAAGCTATTATGGAAAAAAGCGCGACGACGGTGACGAATGCGCAGACGTAACTTGCCGCCTTCCCTATGCGATCGGATTTAATCTTATACATAAACGCGCCCATAAAGCCGCCCGAACGTTTTTTAACGCTTTTCTCTTTTTTGCCGCGGGACGTAACAAGCCCCAGAAGCACGTTTACGATAAGGATAAAAATCAGAAGTACGACGCCCGTAGCGATAAGAGCGCCCAGTTGCACTTCCCCCGCGTAGCCCATTTCCATGACTATGTTTGCGGTCAGCACGCGGAAACTTTGAAAAAATCCGCCCGGATAGTTAACCTTGTTGCCCGCGACCATAATGACTGCCATGGTTTCGCCCACAGAACGGCCTATACCCAATATAATCGACGCGACGATACCGGATTTTGCGGCGGGCACAACCGTTTTGAATACGGCTTGTTCATGCGTGGCGCCCAGTGCGCGCGCCCCTTCGTAATAACTTTCGGGCACGGCGTCTATGCTTGTTTTGGAAAGCGATACTACCGTCGGAAGAATCATCGTACCCAGAACCAGCGAAACCGCAAGCAGACCGCTGCCGCTGCCGTTGGAAGAAAAAACTCCGAGAATCGGAAGCAGAACTTTCATGCCGAAAAAACCGAATATGACGGAAGGTATTCCCGCAAGCAGGTGTATAACCGCGGTAAACAGGCGCTTTATTTTCACGGGACAGAATTTTGCAATGAATATCGCGGTGAAAAAACCCAGAGTTCCGCCGAACACTACCGAGCCGCACGTCGCCGCAAGCGTACCCACTATCATTTTGAACACGCCGTATGTTCCGCTTAAAGGCGCGTCGTATTTATCGGACGCAATCGGGTTCCAGGTGTCGCCGAACAAAAATTTGAAAAATCCTATTTTACGAAACGCCGGAATGCTTTCGGTGATAAGGAAGATAAATATGGCAACTACGGCAATTATACAAATAATTGCCGTAGCCGCAAATACGCATTTTACAGCGTTTTCTTTTGCTTTTGAGTGTTTCATTCTTTACTTGATTTCGCTGAATTTTTTAACGGCGCCCGTGTAAACGTCCTTAAGCTGAGTCGCGTTGATGTCGTCGATCATGTCGTTGTCCTTGTGGACGATTACCGCAACCGCGTCAAGACACAAAGTATGCTCGGTATAAGCGGCGTCGGGGCTTGAGGAGCTGGCAAGGCCGATTACGTTGCCGGTTGTGTCGTCTTTTACCGCCGTTCTGCCGCCGCCGGAGCCGGGAAAGTCGTATGTAAACGTGATGCCGGAAACTTTATCGCCGCCTTTCGCCTGATATTCGGCAACCAGCTTTTTGATGATGTCCTCCATGGAGGTGGAACCTTTAAGCGTTATGTTGCCGCTGAGTGCGGTTTCGGGTACCGTATATTCGGGGCGGGAAGCAAAGTCCGATGTGCTTATTCCTTTTTCCGCGCTGATAGCCGCTTCCGCAGTCTTGCTCATGCAGTAATTAAAGAAATCCTGCGCAGCGGGCTGAAGGTCGAGTCCCGTTTTTGTAAGAAGAAGGAAAGGACGCTGAATCTTGTACGTTCCTGCGCGCACGTTATCCGCCGTCGCTTCCACCCCTTCTATCTTAAGCGCTTTTACGCTGTCGTCCACGGACGCAAGAGAAATATATCCTATCGCGGTTGCCGTGTTTGCCACTTTTTCGCGAACGTTGCCCGTGCTGCTGTATTCCTCGGCAGACGAAGTTATGTCGGCGGCCTCAAGTCCGACGTATTTGTCGAAAGCCTCTCTCGTGCCGCTGGAAGCCTCTCTGCATACTACAAGTATGTCTTTTTCCGTGTCGCAACCCGTAAGCGCAACACACGCCGTGACAGCCATAACCAGCGCAAGCATAAACATTCCTAACTTTTTCATTTTTTTCTTTCTCCTTTTTTTTACTACACCACGATTATAGAATGCAAAGGATTTCGTTGCTATCCCGTTAGGGTAAAATGTTTGTAAATTGTTTGTAAAACCGATAAAACGCTTTTTTTTCAATGAATACTAAACAAAATGTACTTCAATTACCACGCCAGAATAAAAAAACTGATACGCGACGGAAAGCTGGTTTCCTTCGAATTCCGAAAAGAATGGAACGGTATTTCGCCCGCTCTCGTATTCTTCTTTTCGGACGAAAAGCCCATGCCGGTACGCGAATACCGCTTTAACGAATATATGCTTTTCCTCGAAGAATTTAATTCCAAAAGCGACGACAATCGTACCTGATTAAAAAATTTAACCGTAATAAATTTCATTTTAAAACGCAAAAACACCGCTTATAAAAACGGTGTTTTATGATTTGCCGTATATAAAACGCTTAATCCCGTACGTCATTGCGGCTTATTTTTGCTTTACTGCCGACAGTAATATCCGCGCCGACATTGGGTTTTCCCATTTAGGCTATAAATCTCTTCGCAGTTTCAGTATCGTTATGTTTATCTCCCCGTCCACGGCATTGCCCGATCCGTTATAGCTTAACGTAAAATCGGTTTGAGACGGCGCCCTCAGAATGATAAACGCCGATCCGCAAGCGCTTGACCCGTTTGCGCTGGTGGCAAAATAAATTCCAGTTTCAAGATGCGTTGTTCCGTTGTAGGAAGGCGTTACCTGCATGTAATTGGGCGACCTGAACACCGCAGAAACTTTATAAGATATAAGATAATATCCGGGCGCAAGCGTAATACGGTCAGAACCGTTAAACGTTATATTTCCGGTGGGATCCGTTACGTCGGGAAAAAACGAAATCAGACTGTTTGTTGTAAGAGGATACTGATAATTATAAAAAGATGCAAATACATCGTCCGGAACCGTTCCCGTGGGTCCCGTTTCTCCCGTAGGTCCTGTAGGTCCGGTAGGCCCTGTTTCTCCCATAGGCCCTGTAGGTCCTGTGGGTCCCGTATCTCCCGTAGCACCCGTCGGCCCCGTAGGCCCTGTAGGTCCTGTGGGACCCGTATCTCCCGTAGCACCCGTAGGACCAGTGGGACCCGTATCTCCCGTAGCACCCGTAGGACCAGTAGGACCCGTATCTCCCGTAGCACCCGTAGGACCAGTAGGGCCTGTTCCTCCCGTAGGCCCTGTAGGACCTGTCGGCCCCGTTTCTCCCATGGCGCCCGTAGGTCCCGTTTCTCCCGTAGGCCCTGGAGGTCCTGTCGGCCCCGTTTCTCCCATGGCGCCCGTAGGTCCAGTAGGACCCGTTTCACTTGCCGAGCCGGGAGGTCCTGTCGGGCCTATTGCTCCTGTTGGCCCCGTGGGTCCCGTGGGACCAATTTCTCCCGTAGGACCTGTCGGTCCAGTTTCTCCCGTAGGCCCTGGAGGTCCTGTGGGTCCCGTGGGACCAATTTCTCCCGTAGGCCCTGTCGGTCCAGTTTCTCCCGTGGCGCCCGTAGGACCTGTCGGTCCAGTTTCTCCCGTAGGCCCTGGAGGTCCTGTGGGTCCCGTGGGACCAATTTCTCCCGTAGGCCCTGTCGGTCCAGTTTCTCCCGTGGCGCCCGTAGGTCCAGTCGGTCCAGTTTCTCCCGTAGGCCCTGGAGGTCCTGTGGGTCCCGTCGGCCCTGTGGGACCGATAAAAGGTAAATTATGTCCGCAACAGTCGCACGGACAGCAAACGCGGCAGAACCCGCATCTTTTTTTATCGTTATCATCACATCGGGACAATTTAAAACACCTCGGAAATTATTTACCTTTGATATTATATTCAAAAGTAATCCGAGGTGTTAAACTTAGCGCACCGCAAGGAATAAAGTCAGACGCGGATTATCGTAGTGAGATTTTAGAGATTTTTATCTTACCGAAATAAATTTTATCTGAAATGTCTGAAAAAGTTACAGTGTTTATACCGAAGCAAAGACGAGAAAATACCTACAGGTGCATTTTTTTGTTAAATTCCGCTTTAAGCGATTTCCAGTAAATAATGGTCATGGTAAGACCGTTTGCAATGGAGAACACAAAGCAGGAAAAAGTCAGCCAGTAAGCAAATTCGCGCGGCACGATCCATATGACGATTTGCGGAATAAGCGCGTACAAAGACACGATAAGCAAAGAAAACAGATAATACTTATATTTACTTTTTTCCACCGCCGCCATAACGTCCAAAGTTATTATCATTGCAATCAGAAATCCGGGTACAGCGTAAGACAAAGAAAACCCGAAAGCCTCAAAGCCGTTGGTCCTGTCAAAACTTTGAGTGATATCCAGACAATAAAGCGTAACGGGCAAAACGATTGCAAGCACAAGCAAAAGCGAATAAAATCTTCGTTTTTTGTAAATCGTGGACAGAACGCATATAAAAACGGTCATTCCGCCGCATGCGACGTATGCGGACCATAAATGCGAGGGCGTTACAAGCGCGTTGATAAGCACGCAAACCAGAATAACAGTCAGCGTAAGAAAAAGCGATTTTTTCCTTAAAAAACTCTTGTAAGCGTCACCCTTAAGCTTAAGGGAGGGATATTGCACGTATTTTTCCTGATTCAGGTAATAGTCAAATTTCTCGGAATTACATTCCTCTATCCAACTGCCGCACAAAGGACAATTTTTAAGGTTCTCGTTGACGAACACTTTACATTCGGAGCAATATTTCATGATTATTTCTCCTTACAGTTCAAAATTCGATTCGACCGCTACGGGAATGCCCAGCTCGCGCAGTTTGCGGAAAAAATATTTTTCCACTCCGCTTTCCTCTATCACGCGCGCAAACGTAAGAACAAGAGTATCGTTATATGACGCGCCGCACACCGAAGTAAGAATCGTCGACTGCGGACCCAGATTGAATTCGTACCTTAAGACTTTATCCTTGAATTCTTCCGGGGCGGCTATTTTTCCCAGATTTGAAAAAGTAGAAGTCGTTACATTGTCGCTGAATATTTTAAGCGCCAGCTTCATGGCGACGTTCTTTACGGGTAAAGGAACCAAACGGAAAAATTTGTTTTTCTGTATCCGCACGTTAAAATTGACGTACGACCTAATATAATCGAGGTTGTTGGACTTTTCGAACTGACTTTTTACGCTTTGACAAAGGGCGTCGAAATCGCAGCAATTTTCGTTTTCCACGTGCATGAGCGCAACAAAATTACGAAGGGTTTTGCTTTCGTAAAATTTGCGTATGTTGATGGGCACGCCTATTACAACGGGCAGCTTGCTTTTCCTGAGATAAAATTTTCTGTCCTCTTCGATAGCGTGAATAAGACAAGCGGTGATAAGCTGCCCCACGGTAAGTCCGCGCGCTTTTGCGACTTCGTTTACAGCCGAAGAACTCATAATCCCCTTAACGGTAATCAGGACTCCCGCAGGCAATTTCTTGCCCGACAGCCTGTATGCCTTTTTGTCCTTTGCCCGCGGCAACTTTTGTTCATCGTATAACTGCTGATAACTGTCTGCAAGCTCTTCCGGCTTGGGTTTGTCGAGATGATTGAGACAATTGGTTTTGTCCGATATTTCTTTTCCCTGTAACTTGAAATAACAGCACAAAAGAGAATTGAGAAAAGTTATTCCCCCATTGCCGTCCGTGGCAACGTGAAGTATTTCCACTGCGACTTCGTGGAAAAAATAAGTCACTCTTATTAAAGCGTTGCGTGCGTCGAGACTTATTTTACGACACGGAAAATCCTTTTGTTTTTCCACCACAAGCGGTTTGTTTGACGGCTCCAGATAATACCAGAAAAGGCCGCGTTTAAGCGACGAAGTAAGCGACGGAAATCTCGGAACGGTCAGGTTAAGCGCTTTCTGCAACATAACTGGATCGACGGGTTCTTTTAAAACCGCGCTGACGCGGAACATGTTTGAAATGTCCGCCGTATCGCCCGCGGGAAAAATAAGCGCCGCATTGTCGAGATTAAGCCAACCCGCCACGGGATTTTGTTCCTTCGCAATCGACAAAAGAATTTTTTCCGTTTCCGCTTCGGGGTCTGCGGCGTTTTTGGAAATAGTTTCTTCGGGTTTGTTTAAGCCGACGTTTATATTCTCCTCATCGGAGTTGCGAGTAACGGAATTCTGCGCTTTTATCGCCCGCTTATCCTGTTTACGCTTATTCTTTTCCTCGTTGAGGGCATATTTTTTGCGCAATTTCTCGGCTTTTTTTGCCAGTCTCAGTTCTTCTTTCCGCTTGAGCCTTGAAGTCTTTTTGTATGATTTCGCCTCAACCTTGGCGATTTTTTTATTCAGTTTTTCGGGATTGGAAATTTTCATTTATTCTCCGTAAGCAGAGGCATCAGTTTCTTTGAAATCGCCGCGTAACCCTTAACCGTAAGATGCAGCCCCTCTATCGTGAATTCTTTTTTCAGATTACCCTTTTCGTCCGACAGACAATCGTATAAATCTATAAAATTCAAATGATTGCTTTCGCATTTTTCTTTTAATATCTTATTAACTTCTTTTATTCTTTTATTCGTCGCTTTGCCCGTAAAAATCGTACTGAAAAGAATTTTTCGGCGGTTGACGGGATAAAGCGAAATGACGTTTACTTCGGTTAAATCCTTGTCGAATTCTTCCGTAACAGAAAAGATTCTTTCCGCAAGCGCTTCAGCCGTAAGACGACGCACCCCTTTCCTAATCATGTCGTTGATTCCGATCTGCAGAAACAATCGTTTGGGTCTTAAGTCCGTAACTTCCTTGACGCGTTTCATTACGTCGGAAGTGGTATCGCCCGCAATCCCGCGGTTGACGATTTTAAGGTCGGTAAATTCCTCTATCGGATAAAAATCCGTCAGCGAATCGCCTAAAAAAACGATGTCGCGGTTTAAGCGGAATTCGTCCATAATATGAAAATCTTCAGCCTTGTTGACGGCGGCTTTTTTAACGTAGGCTGCAACGATGACATAAAGCAAAATTACGAAAAGCAGAAAACTTGCCACCGCAACCAACACTATTTCCAACGCGGACATATGCGCCCCTTTGAACCATCCTTTACTTTAAAATAGTTTCGGCTTTGCCGACGGTTTAAGTATAACATATCGTTCCCTTTATTTCAACCTTTTAATAAATAAACCCGGGTTTGGTCCTGAATCCCGGGTTTTTAAGCGCTTTTTATACAGTTATGTCTGACATAGTACTTTATTTTTAAGTTAAAAATCGCGATTTTACGGCAATATTTTTAAAAATCATGGTTTGATAAAGCACTTTATTCGCCTTAATTGCAAAATCAGTCCTTTACGTCCCTGCCTTTTATAAAATAAGGTAACCTTTATAAAAGCAGTCATAAAAAGCCACTAAAAGACCGATTTTGTCAGCGAAAGAAAAACAGATTACGAAAGAAGTTTTACAAGGACCGCCTTTTGCGCATGCAGTCGGTTTTCCGCCTCGTCGAAAATTTCGGAAGCATGTTTCTCAAAGACTTTTTCTGTGATCTCCTCTCCGCGGTGAGCGGGAAGACAATGCAATACCATGGCGTCTTTTTTGGCAACCGACATAATGTCGTCATTTACCTGATAGTTTTTGAAAGCCTTTTTCCTTTCTTCCGCTTCGCTTTCCTGTCCCATGCTTGCCCAAACGTCCGTATAAATAACGTCAGCGTTTTCCGCGGCTTTGAACGGATCGGAAGTTACGGTTAAAAGTCCGCTTTCCTCCCCCCACTTGACAAGCTTTTCATCGGGCTTGAATCCCGAAGGAGACGCTACGGAAATTTTCATACCGGTTTTCACACATCCCGCGATGAGCGAATTTGCCATGTTGTTTCCGTCGCCGATAAAACAAAGTTTCAGATTTTTGAAACTTCCCTTATATTCGCGTACGGTCATGAGGTCGGCAAGAACCTGGCAAGGATGGCAATAATCGGTAAGCCCGTTTATTACGGGAATACTGCCGTATTTTGCAAGCCCCTCCACATCGCTTTGCTTGAACGTCCTTATCATTATTCCGTCAAGGTAGCGTGAAAGAACGCGCGCCGTATCCTGAATGGGTTCTCCGCGGCCGATCTGAAGGTCGTTACCGCTTAAAAACAGCGCAGAGCCGCCCAGCTGATACATACCTACTTCAAAAGAAACGCGGGTACGGGTAGAAGCCTTTGTAAAAATCATGCCCAGAGTTTTACCCTCAAGCCGCTTATGCGATATACCGTGTTTAAGTTCGTATTTAAGCTGATCGGCAAGATTAAGTACGGACAAAATCTCTTCGCTGCTTAAATCGGAAAGTTTAAGTAAATGTTTCATTTCAACACCTCGTTCATTATTTTAAGTCCCGCCTCCACTTCCTCGTCCGAAATATTAAGCGCGGGCAAAAGACGTATTTTGTTTTTTGCGGTAAGCACGATAAGTCCCTTGTCGCGAAGTTCCTTAACCGCATCCGCCGCAGTAATTCCCTCCGTTTCAATGCCTATCATAAGCCCCGCTCCGCTGACGGATTTTACTTTTTTCATCTTAAGAAGCGCGTCGCGAATTAACGTTGCTTTTTTCTTAACCGATTCCAACAGGCTGTCGGTAAGACCGTCAAGCACCGCGCAGGCACCCGCGCACGCAACCGGATTACCGCCGAAAGTCGAACCGTGAGTGCCTGACGACAAAGTGTTTTCACATTTATCCCACATCATGGTGGCGCCCAGCGGAAGTCCCCCTGCAAGCCCTTTTGCGGTAGTGACGATATCGGGTTTAATGCCGTACTGCATGTAAGCGTAAAGGCTGCCTGTCCTGCCGTTGCCCGTCTGCACCTCGTCCACTATAAGCAGTATATCTTTTTCACGGCAAAATTCCTCCGTTTTTTTGACGAAATCGCGATTAAGCGCCACGACTCCGCCCTCGCCCTGGACAAGCTCTATCATAACGGCGCAGGTTTCCTTATCCGCTTTTTCCTTAAGGTCTTCTATATCGTTCGGCTCAGCGTAGTCGAACCCCGTCGGGAACGGGAAAAAATAATTATGAAAAACTTCCTGTCCCGTGGCGGTAAGCGTCGCCATGGTACGCCCGTGAAAAGACCCCTTCAGCGAAACTATTTTACCCCTTCCGACGCCGTATTTATCGAAGGAATATTTGCGCGCACACTTTATCGCACACTCGTTTGCCTCCGCGCCCGAATTGGAAAAGAAAACTTTTTTCATGCCTGTGCGCTCGTTAAGCTTTACCGCAAGACGCACACAGGGTTCGCTGTAATACAGATTACTTGTATGTGCGATTTTGCCCGCTTGTTCCGTGACCGCCTTGACCCAGGGAGCATACTTGTGTCCCAGAACGTTGACGGCTATACCGCTGCCGAAATCGATATATTTTTTCCCGCAGTCGTCCGTAAGCAAACTTCCGTTTCCGTCGACGAAAACCACGTCTGCGCGCGCATAAGTATTGGCTATAAATTTTTTATCCGCAGTCTTTACGTCCATTTTTTGCTCCGATATCAGTAAAACATTGTCCCCAGCCCTTCATCGGACAGTATCTCGATTAAAATAGCGTGCGGGACTCTGCCGTCGAGTATGAAGACTTTTTCCACGCCTCTTCTTATTGCTTCCACGCAGCAATCGATTTTGGGAATCATTCCGCCTGAAATTATTCCTTCGCGCATCAGCTGAGGCGCCTCGCTAACGTGTACGGCAGGTATCAGCGACGATTCATCGTTCTTGTCGCGCAGTATTCCGCGGATGTCCGTCATGGAAATAAGGCATTTCGCCTTAAGCTCCCCTGCGATGCGCGCCGCCACCGTGTCGGCATTGATGTTGTAAACGTTTCCTTCTTTATCGCAACCCACGGTACTTATTACGGGAATATACCCCGCCGCCAAAGTATCCGTAACGGGACGAACGTCTATTTTTGTAATTTCACCCACGTAACCCAGCTTCTCGTCCATGACTTTGGCTTCAATCATGTGACCGTCTATACCGCACAACCCAAGCGCTTTACCGCCCGAATTTTCTATAAGATTAACAAGGTCCTTGTTCACTTTCCCGGCAAGCACCATCTGCACAACGTTAACGGTTTCAAGGTCGGTTTTTCTGAGTCCGCCCACAAACTCGGAAGGAATGTCCATTTTCTTCAGAGTTTCGCTTATTTCGGGACCGCCGCCGTGCACAAGCACCACTTTTACGCCTATCTGCCATAAAAGCACTATATCGCGCATTACTGCCTTTTTAAGCTGTTCGTTTATCATGGCGTTGCCGCCGTATTTTACGACTACAATGTGGCCGTTATACTCCTGAATGTACGGCAAAGCCTGTACCAAAATTTCCGCCTTTTCGGCATTGCTTATTTTCATAAATAATCTCCGTAAAGTATTTTTCCGTTTCAGGACGCTTAAATCAAGTACGATAATCACCGTTTATCTTGACGTAATCGTAGGTAAGATCGCACCCCCATGCGGTTGCGGAATATTTGCCTCTGCCCAGGGAAACCAGAATCCGAATCTCGCTTTCGGAAAGAATTTCCTTTGCCTTTTCCTCCGAAAAATCTACGCCCTCGCCGTTTTTGCAAACCTCTATGCTGCCTGCCTGAGAGGCAAAAGAAACGCCTATTTTTTTTACGTCCACGTCTGCACCCGAATAGCCTATCGCGCACAAAACGCGTCCCCAGTTGGCGTCGGCGCCGAACATCGCAGCTTTAAACAGCGAACTTGTTATCACGCTTTTGGCGACTATAGCCGCGGTTTCATAGTTGTCCGCACCGCTTGCAACGCACTCGAGAAGTTTTGTTGCGCCCTCGCCATCCTTGGCAATAAGCCTGCAAAGGTATGTGGTAACCTTGTTAAGAGCAGCTTTGAAAGAAGCAAAATCCTCACCGTCGGAAGCAACGGTTTCATTGCCTGCCTCTCCGCTTGCAAGCACGCAAAGCATATCGTTTGTAGACGTATCGCCGTCCACGCTTACCATGTTGAAAGAGGTTTTTACATCTTGGGAAACGGCTTTCTGCAACATTTCGGGAGTTATGGCAATGTCCGTAGTCAGAAACACGAGCATAGTAGCCATATTCGGATGGATCATTCCGCTGCCCTTCGCGATGCCGCCTATAGAACATTTTTTGCCGCCGGCAGTGAACTCCACGGCGACTTCCTTTTCCATTGTGTCGGTGGTCATAATGGCCTGGTTTGCAGCCCGGCTTCCGTTTAGGTTTAATTCGGAAACAAGAGATTCCATTCCGTTTTCAATGGGAGTAACGTCCATGGGCTGTCCTATTACGCCTGTGGACGCGACAATTACGTCGCTTGCTTTGATTCCCGTATGCTTTTCTACCAGCGCGCACATTTTTCTTGCAATCTCTTCCCCGTTTGCGTTGCAGGTATTGGCGTTGCCGCTGTTGCAGATAACCGCCTGCGCATGCCCGTCGGAAAGGTTTTCTTTCGTGACGTAAATCGGCGCGCCTTTAACGAGATTGGTAGTATATACCGCCGCCGCAGCGCACAACTTGTCGCACACGATAAGCGCAAGATCTTTCTTTGATTTGTTTTTACGGATTCCGCAATGGATTCCGCTTGCCTTGAAGCCTTTGGCGGCACAAACTCCGCCTTCTATAATTTTCATATTAACTCCGTAAAAATAATAATTTCCGCAATAAGACGTCAGATAAAATCCGTTTCGCAATAATTCAGGCCTGCCGTTTCGTCCAGACCGAACATCAAATTCATGTTCTGAATGGCAGCGCCCGACGCGCCTTTCCCGAGGTTGTCGAATATCGCGCTTACGATAATGCGCTCTTCGTTTCCGCCCACGAAAATCCTGAGGTCGTCCCTCTTCGACAGCAGATTGGCAGGCAGAAAACCTGCAAGTTCCGCATTCATGAAAGGCATGACTTTAATCAGTTTTTTATCCTTGTAGTAATCGGCGTAAAAGTCGCGCAGTTGCATTGCTCCCATTCCGCCGGTAAGCGACGCGTCAAGCGGCACAGTAACTTCCATCCCGCTGTAAAAATCGCACACTACGGGAGAAAATACGGGAGGCTTACATAGTCCGCAAACGACGGTCATTTCCTTAAGGTGTTTGTGCTGCTGATTAAGTCCGTACTGTCTGGGCGCCGAAAGAAGCACGCTTTTGTCCCCGCTTTCGTACTCGGCTATCATTTTTTTGCCGCCGCCGCTGTAACCCGTAAGCGAAAATACGCTTAAAAAAGCCGATTCAGGCAATATTTTACACTTGACAAGCGGATAAATGAGGGTAACGAATCCGCCGGCGTGGCACCCTGGCACCGCAACTCTTGAGGAAGAACATATCTTTTGAAATATGTCCGCAGAAAGTTCTGGAAGGCCGTACGCCCAGCCGTCTGCGGTTCTGTGAGCGGTGGACGCGTCAATGATTTTAACGCGCGGGTTTGTGACAAGACTTACTGCCTCCTTTGCCGCGACGTCCGGAAGGCACAGAAAAGTAACGTCGCTTTTGTTGATGCACTCCGCCCGCGCCGCACTGTCTTTACGAAGCTGCGGGTCGATTTTTATCAGTTTTACGTCGCTTCTTTCCTTAAGTCTGTCCGCAATCCTGAGCCCCGTAGTCCCCTCGCTGCCGTCGATAAAAACGTTAATCATTGTCTTCCTCCAGAAATCCGCGCACCACGTTAAGCTGTTTTTCAACGCTTTCGGGACTGGGACCGCCGTAAACGTTACGCTTTTTCACCGCGTTTACTATGTCCACGGCGTTATATATATCCTCGTCAAACAATTCGCTTGCCGCGCGGTACTCTTCTATGGGAAGATTATCAAGCGTAAAGCCTTTTTCGATACACAAAGCGACAAGCTTTCCCGTAATCTTGTAAGCGGTCCTGAAAGGCATACCCTTTTTGGTAAGATAATCGGCGCAATCGGTGGCGTTGATAAAGCCTTTTTTAGCCGCCTCCAGCATATTATTCGGCAAAAATCTTGCGGTTTTCATCATATCCGCAAAAATCTTAAGACAGACGCAAACGGTTTCCACGCTGTCGAATACCCCTTCCTTATCTTCCTGCATGTCCTTGTTGTAAGCAAGCGGCAGGCCTTTCATTACGGTAAGTATTCCCATAAGATTGCCGTAAACCCTGCCCGTCTTTCCGCGCACGAGTTCGGCCACATCCGGGTTCTTTTTCTGCGGCATTATAGACGAACCCGTCGAATAAGCGTCGTCAAGTTCGACAAACTTGAATTCCCAGCTTGACCACAATATAACTTCTTCCGCAAGGCGGCTTAAGTGCATCATTATTATCGCAAGTGCGGAAGAAAGCTCGATTACGAAATCGCGATCGGACACGCCGTCCATGCTGTTGAAACACACGTCCTCGAATCCCAGCATTCTGCTGACCGAAAAACGGTCTATGGGGTAAGTGGTGCCCGCCAGCGCACAGGACCCAAGCGGCATTACGGAAGTACGTTTTTTGCAGTCCTCCAGCCTGTCGAAGTCACGCATAAGCATTGCGCAATAGGCAAGCATATGATGCGCTAAAGTGACGGGCTGGGCGCGCTGAAGATGCGTATAACCGGGCATAACAACCGACTTGTTTTCTTCCGCGATATCTTTGAGCACGGCGATAAAATGCTTTAATGCGCTCATGACCTCGTCCGTTTTGTCCATAAGATACAGCCGCGTATCGGTGGCAACCTGATCGTTACGGCTGCGCGCGGTATGAAGCCGCCTGCCCGCGTCGCCTATGCGTGCGGTAAGCTCTCCCTCGATAAACATGTGAATGTCTTCCGCGCTGTCGGAAATTTTAAGGGTTCCGCTTTCGATGTCGGCAAGAATCTCCTCAAGTCCCGTGGTAATCGCCTCGGCGTCCTCGACAGAAATAATGTTCTGCGCGCCCAGCATACACGCGTGCGCAATACTGCCCTTTATATCGGCGGCATACATTTTTTTGTCAACGCCTATGGAGGAATTGAATTCGTCAGTTTCTTCCGCGGTGGGTTTATTGAACCTTCCCGCCCACATTTTATCCATTGCAGTCTCCGTAACCTGCGGAAAGCGCCCCGCTTTCATCAAGACGCTTTCCCGTTTTTTTATTTTTTGTTTTTCTTTTTCATCATGGCTTTGACCTTAATGGGCAAGCCGTAAAGATTGATGAATCCTGCGCTGTCGTTCTGGTTGTAAACGTCGTCCTCATCGAAAGTGGCGATTTCCTCGTCGTAAAGCGAGTAAGGAGAAGTAACGCCCGCGTTTATGATATTGCCCTTGTAAAGCTTGAGTTTTACTTCGCCGGTGACGGTTTCCTGCGTCTTGTCCACAAAAGCGGAAAGCGCTTCACGCAAGGGAGTGAACCATTTGCCGAAATACACAAGATCCGCAAACTCATGCGCCACGACGGCCTTATAATGCTGAGTGTCGCGATCGAGACACAACGTTTCAAGCACCTCGTGAGCGCAGTATAATATGGTACCGCCGGGAGTTTCGTAAACGCCGCGGGACTTCATGCCCACAAGACGGTTTTCCACGATATCGGCAAGTCCTATGCCGTTTTCGCCGCCCAGTTTGTTGAGATAAGCGACAATTTCCACTCCGCTCATCTTTTTGCCGTCCACGGCAACGGGTACGCCTTTTTCAAAACTTATCGTGACGTAAACGGGCTTATCGGGTGCCTGAAGGGGCGAAACGCCCATTTCCAGAAATCCGGGCTTTTCGTACTGCGGTTCAAGCGCCGGGTTCTCAAGGTCAAGCCCCTCATGCGAAAGATGCCAGATATTTTTATCTTTGGAGTAATTGGTTTCGCGGCTGATCTTAAGCGGAACGTTGTGCGCCTCGGCGTAGTCGATTTCCTCGTCGCGGGACTTGATGTCCCAGATACGCCACGGG
>CALVUQ010000026.1 GCA_944363615.1 uncultured Clostridia bacterium
AATCACCTCTTGCCTGCGGGGTCGGTCGCTTAAAAAGCCCCGACGTAAACAACCTGAAACAGGTTGAGTTCGCTACCTTGACAAGGATTATATCATAGCATGAAAGCAAAAGTCAAGATGTTTTGAAAAAAGGGGAAATTGCAGTTTCCGAATTAAAAATTGCCGTGGAAATATTTGAAGAAATAAAAAAGAAGTAACGTCGCCAAATCTTTCGATTCGTTCATTGAAACCTAAAAAGGTAACACGTTACTCTATTTATATTATATGCCGGCGAAGTAAAAAAGTCAAGATGTTTTGAAAAAAAGAGAAAAAGGAATGGAAATACTGCTTGCTTGTCGGTAAATTAAATCAAAAACGATAACCGCTTCTGCACTTTCCCGATGTTTATTCCGACAAGTTTCTATAGGCTGAAAACTGAAATAAAAAACCTTATCGCGAGTAATTCGGATAAGGTTTTTAACTTGGTGGAGCTAAGGGGATTCGAACCCCTGACCTTTTGAATGCCATTCAAACGCGCTACCAACTGCGCCATAACCCCGTGAAACTTAATTCGTGCATAAATTATACAGTAAGCGAGGGATTTTGTCAAGAAAATATACCGGTGATTTATATTGTTTCGGGAATAAAGATTATGACGTTTATAAAGCAGATATTCGGGCTTTATTGATCCGATTTGCGGCTTTTGTAATGATATTATCGGGCTTTGAATGGCAAGATTTAAATTTTTTCATTCGGCGTTTGATCGGGCGAGGCACTTGACGGAAATAAGCGGAGGGAAAAGTTTTATCCGGTTTTTATTTCTTTATAAATAGTACGGTTATAAAACGGCAGCGGGACAACTGCTAAAAAACGTGTTTCCTAAATAAAAAACAGGCGAAAAAATATTACGGGTTATAAAAAACAGATATAAGCTTATGCGTAAAGTTCAGTCAATGATAATGTCGGCGATTTTAGGGCAATGGTCGGAGCTTATTAACGCCATTTGATCGGTGACGGTAAAATAATTGCGGACAGCGATGCCTTGACCGCATTCAGGGTTCTGAATCCAGATATAATCTATTACTCCTTTATCCTCTGAAGGAGTACCCCATTTGACGTAATCGCCCGATTTATAGTCGTAATCGGCATAACCCGGGCATCCCAAGTTATCTTTTAAATCGGTTGCGATGTCACGGCACCAAGACATATGTTTTTTGAGGATTTCAAAAGTCGGCGAAAAAGGTTCGCAGTTAAGGTCGCCGCCCATAATGACGGGCGCCTCAGAGAAATCGGGGTTAATCGTGCGGATCTGTCTGATTTTTTTCAACAATTGTTCGGCGTTAAGAGTGCGCACGGATTCCGCCTGAGCGGGTGTAAGCTGCGGCGCGCTCCACATAAAGTGGGTACTGATTGAAATAAATAGTTCTGAAGAACATAAATCTTCGAAAACAGCCCAAGTCAAGGATTTGATTTCAAGGGCTGGTACCTAAATCCGTCATTTACCGAAAAAGCGGTATTTCCCTATTATCCTACTTCAAATACGGTGCTGTATGCCAAGTGGGAAGCGGCAACAACCGTCTTTACTTTGAATTCCGACAATGAAATAAGCGGCGTAAGCGGAATCCCCGCCGACGGAAAAATAACAATACCGGCAACGGTAAACGGGGTTAAGGTAAAAGGCATTGCGTCCTATGCTTTTCAATGGAATTCCGAATTGGTGTCCGTGACGGTAGCAGATGAAATTACATCTTTCGGAGTAAGCTGTTTCAGATATTGCACCAATCTCGAAAGCGTGCAGCTTTCCGACGCAATCACGGTGTTCCCCGACGGGATGTTCGACGGATGCGGAAAGCTTGAAAGTTTACGATTCCCTTCGTCCCTGGTGGAGATGAGAAGCGACGCGCTGTGCGGAACCGCGCTTAAAGAAGTGATTTTGCCTTCTAAGGTAAGAAGCATCTGGAATTACGTTTTCAAAGATTGCGCCGACCTTAAAAGCATAGATCTGGCAAATGTGACGTCGCTGGGAGAGGGCGTTTTCCGGAACTGCGTTTCGCTTACCGAAATAACCATTCCCGACAGCGTCAAGGAAATCGGCGGCAACAACATGTTCAACGGATGCACGAGTCTTGACGTCATTGATTTTCCCGACACGCCTTTGGCCGTCAAAAACACTTTTCTCGACAATACAGCATATTACAATAACCCCGACAACTGGGGAAACGGCGTGCTGTATCTTAACAAACATCTCATATGCGTAAACGAAGACTTTTCTGCGGTTTCGGATTATTCGGTAAAGGCAGGAACGGTGTGCATTGCCGAAACGGCTTTCAGCATGAGCAAAAACGTCGGCAACCTTAAAACTCTTACTCTTCCCGACGGGCTTATAAGGATAAGCAAATCCGCATTTACTTACTGTGACAAACTGTCTTCGGTCAACATTCCCGATTCCGTCAGATACGTGGGTGAAAAGGCTTTTTACGGTACCGCTCTTTATAAGACGGGAGAAACCAATTATCTCGGGAACTGGCTGCTTTCCTATAAAGCGGGCACAAGCGACACTCAGGTTACGATAAAGGAGGGGACGGTCGGCATTGCGGACGGTCAGCTTTTAAGCAATTCTGCGAAAATTACTTCGGTTTCTTTGCCCGATTCGCTTAAGTATATCGGCGCAAACAACTTCGACAACTTTTTAAGTCTGACTTCAATTTCTTTGCCCGCGGGGCTTGTCAGCATCGGCGATAACGCTTTCCGCTCCTGCAAGCAGCTTCAAAGTCTGGATTTAAGCAAGTGCACGAATCTTGAAAGCATCGGAAGCTATGCGTTTTCCTTCTGCGTCGGAGTAACGCGGTTCTATGTGCCCGCGTCGGTTAAAGTCTTAGGCGAAGGCGTGTTCAATCGTATTCCCGGAGTGGTTGTCGATTTCGAAACGGAGGAGGCGGATATTCCGTCGGGATTTGACGAGAACTGGGCCTTCACTTATGAATCCGTACCCGTAGTCGTAAACTGGGGAGTGGCAAAAAGCTGAACGGGTTATCTTCTAAAAGTTATTTACCTGTCTTTATAATTAAGTAGTATTTAAAAACCGAAACACGCCGTACGCTTTATAAACGTGCGGCGTGTTTTCGGTTTATGTCGGATTGATTTGTTATTTACGCTGTGACGGGCAGTTTAAGGTTGGGCTTGTCGTAGTCTATAAAGGCTTCGATTAAATTTTTCTGACCGCCGTTTACTTTGCTTAATCTAAAGTAAACCAATTTTCCGCCCGAAAATTCCAATTCGGCGCTGTCGAAGGCGATAACTTCGCCGCCCCGGTTTAAGGTAATATTTTCTGCCAGGTACGTTCCCGCGTCGGGGTCGTATACGAAACTGTCGTAAAGATCTTTAAAAACCAGTATCTGCGATAAAAGGTATTCTGAGAAGTTCTCGCCGTCGTATTCGGCGCTTTCCCAGTTGCTTTCCGCGTTAACGTAATAATATTCGGGCGGGGTAACCGTATAGTCATAATATTTTTCGCTGTTACGGCTGCCGTCTATGTAAGTAACCGAACGTATTATCTTGCCCGATCCCGACGACATAACCGCGTTTTCGGAATATTGTGCGGTGACGCTGCCGACGGAGGACGTCGTTTCGTCGGTTAAAGACAAGGTGAAGTCCGTAAAATTGCTTTCGTCAAACGCCGCCGCCCATTGAGCGCTGCTCATGGCGATGTTTGCGGTAATCTCGTCTTCGGGCGGCAAGGTCACGGTTACCGTGCCGTATTCGCTCATAGTTTCGGTAACAGTGAATTCGCCGGAAGAAAAGGACACGGATTGCGGCCGTTTTGCGTTGTCGAAAACAACCTTAATCGACTCAAACGTCTCTGAGGAGTTGCCGTTTAACGATATTTCTGCGTTTTCGGCAACAAAAGCCTTTTGCTCTTTGTCGTAGCGGAAAAGGTCGTAATAGTCCGCCAGCAGCAAGTAGTAACAGAAGTCGTAATTGAATCCTCTTGTATAGATTTCTTTCAGCCAGGAGTTTTCGCCGGTCTTTAAGTATATAAAGGAGATTTCGGGGGTTACTTCGTAAAAGGTTTCGGAATCAAGCGAGGAGACGACGTCAATCAGCCACGCCTGACGGATTTCGTCGAACGCAATGTTTTTCGTCGAATATGCTACTTGCTGTCCGTTTTGGAAAAAGGCGCTTGTAAAGGTATGGTTACGGAAAAAGGAGGAAAAAGCGGTTTGCCATTCGTCCTCGCTTACGGTAGCCGCCGCATCCGTCACGTCCTCGTCCGCGGGAAGGGTTACGGACGCGTTGCCGTAACTTATGGTATATTCGGCAGTCTGAATTGCCTCATCCTCGTTGAAGATTTTAACGAAGGTCGCGCGCTTATCGCTGAATTTTACCGTGACTTGCGAGTATGTAATGGGCTGATTGTTAAGTACTACGCTTAAGTCGTCGGAAGAATAGGAGTCGGTTGCCGCGTCGTAAGCGAAGGAGGAATAATGCCCCTTAAAGAGCAGAAACGGAAAATTGTCTTCCGCGGGAAATTGCGTTTGGGCGGTGTTTCTGATCCAGCCTTGCGCGTATTTTCTGTAATAAACGCTGCCGTTTTCGTCGGAAATCCAGATTTCCTCGTTTTCGTCGGTGTTGCCCGCGTAAGAAATGGTATTTTTAAGATGATACAGCATCGCGCCGTTTTCTGCTTTTGCTGAGATGGACAATTCGACTCTGCCGTCCTCCGCGCCCAGTCCGATGACGTTGCAGGCAATGTCGGATAAAATCGACTTGTCAAAGGCCGAATCCCATTCCTCGGCGGTGACGGTGTTGGAAACAACCGTTTCCGTCGTTCCGTTCTGCTGCGCGTCGTCCGTGTTTTTCGGGGGCGTTTTAAAACAACCCGTAAATAAAAACAGCGCGGCGGCTAAAACGACAATCGTCATAAAAAACTTTTTCATCTTTTTTCTCCTTGCGGTAAATGCTTACTTTAACAAAAATGTTCGGTTGTGCGGTTTCTGAAAACTTTTTTCTTATTTATAATTACATTATATCACGGCGTGTTTTTATAAACAACAGATTTCGTGCAGTTTATGTTCTTATATTTTCCCTCGCTTATCCCGCCGCCTTCAGTCATTGTTTAAGGGGTGGCGGCGATGCTTATCCCGCCGCCTTCAGTCGCGGTTTCAGTACGGCAACGGTTTAACGTTAAAGGGGGCGTATAACGGCATAAGGTATAAAGGTGCCGCGACTATTTTCCGATGCGACTTCAAGCTGCCGCGCAGGTTTTTTGCTGCGAATTAAAGTCTCCTTGCCTTATGTCATAGATACGGTTATATAAAAATGACAAGGCTGAGGCTGTAAAATTCTGATTTCAGTATATTTTTGAAACAAACAGGCTTATTTTTGAGTTGAAAACTGCGTCTGAGGATGCTATTATATAAATAATTTTTCATAAGGTCTTTAACGAAGTGACGACGCTTTAACACGATTCTTTTTAGCGGACGTGTTTTTTGTTTACCCTTTATGTATCGGATTGTGTTGATATATGTTCGTTTTATATTATCGAATGTGTTAAATTATAATTTTTATGGGATATGATAAAAAAAGCTTTCATGTTATGATATAATGTTAAAGGCAATACTAAAAGGGAATTATGACTTTTAAAACAGATTTTAAGGAGGAGAAGGTAAGATAATGAAAAAGTTATTGACGACGATATTTGCGGCGCTGTTCGCTTTTGCCGCTTTGGCGGGCTGTGCAAACATGGGAAAGAACTACTTGCCCCATTACGATCAGTCCGCGGACGACGTTCTGAACAGCGATCTGTTTTACCGCAACGACATGGTGACGGCAGGCGCTGATCCTACCGTTATCTATATAGACGACGAAACCGACGAAGAAAATTACGGCTGGTTTTTCCTTTATTCCACTTCCGACGATTTCGGATGCCTGGGATTTTCCACATATCGCAGCAAGGATATGGTCAACTGGGAATATATGGGACCGATTTTTGCCCCTGAAGAGGGCAGCTGGTCACGCCAGAGCTTATGGGCGCCCGAGTGTATTTACGACGAAAGCACGGATAAATACTATCTTTTCTACAGCGCTCAGGATTTGCACGGCGACAGCAAGTACTTCGACACTCACAAAGAGCGCGCCCTTTATCACGAATTGGAAGCGGAAGTAAATACCTTCGATTACGCCACCGTCGAATCGAAAATGAGTCAGGCGCAGGAAACCTATTCCCAAGCGGAAACTTACGAAGGACTTACCGATATCCAGCTTAAAACCGTTAAAAACGCAATCAACAATTACTACAGCAACAAAGAATTTATTGAAGAAAACGACAAGCTGACGGAGGCGGAAAAACAGCAGTCTCTTTGCGAATACGGAAGGGAAAGACTTCTGGAAATTTACGCGGTCAAAATTCATTATACGCACGCAAACGGCGGATACTCGCTGGGCGTTGCCGTTTCCGACAGTCCCGCAGGGCCTTTCGTGCAGTACACTAACCTTGAGGGTCAACCCGGATACGATTCTTCCAACCGTATGATAGATTTAGAAAATCCCTTCATCACCCATGAAGATCTGTATGCGGCCGCCGCTGCAAAAGAGGGATACCACGACGTATTTATTCCCATCGACATTCATCCTTACGTCGATCCCGTTTCGGGCAAAAAATACTTCTATTTCGCCAACACTTACGGCGGCAACAGTATTTACGGCATGGAAGCGGGCGAAAACTGGACGGACGATCCCAAGTGGGAAACGCTTACTTATCTCATAAGGCCGGGCTACAAGAACGTGACGGGTAACGAAAAGACCGATTACGGCGACAGCGGCGTCAACGAAGGGCCTTTCATGTATTACGACGAAGTAAGCAAAACATACTTTCTGACCTTCTCGGTCAACGGCTATCCCGACAAGCTTTACGCGGTGGCGCAGGCGACAGGCACTTCGCCCCTCGGCACGTTTACCAAGGTGAACCGTGAGGACGGCGGCATAATTCTTTCGTCAGAGCCTTCCTGGGATCACGTTTCGGGTACGGGACATCATTCGCTTATTCAGTACGACGGCAAATTATATATAGCATATCACGCGCACTACGACCGTGCTTACGGCGATTCGTTGCGCGGTATGTGCGTGGACGAGATTAAATTTTTCACGCGTCCCGACGGACAAAAGCTGATGATTGCAAACGGTCCCACTTATGCACCCATGCCCAAAATCGGACCCGACGCGCAATATAAGAACATCGCGGAAGAAGCTGAAGTAAAGGCCACCAACGCCGCTAATGGGTCGGACGCAAGCAGCCTTAACGACGGAATGCTGTCCATTACCACTTATCACGATTTCATACCCGAATATCTTACCAAAAAAGGTACGACGAAAATTACGCTTAAGTTTTCCGATTACAGGGCGATACGCGCCATAATGGTGTTTAACTCCAAATATCTGGAAACCGCTTTCGAGTCGATTGCTCGGATAGAGCTTGATTATAAGCTTACAGACGAAAGCGGAGTCGAGGAAACGGGAACGGCTTATATGGAAGACCTTATGTTCGATATGGAAAAATACACCACTCATTGGGAGGACGAGGAAAACGTCGCTCGGCCGGGCGGCTCGGTAACCGTGGAATTTGACGAACTTATGGTCAACGAGATAAGGATAACGATCAAATCAAAAAAACCCGTCGCGATTTCCGAAATCTTCGTCCTGGGAAAATAAGGAGGGATAAAAGATGAAAAAGAAAATAAGTTTAATTGTTCTTATTGCCGTTTTCGCGATTTGTTCCGCTTTCATGATTGCGTGCGACAACAAAAACAATACCATATTCAAAGATTACGTCCGTAAGGATGTGCCCGTAGAAACCGTTGACGTTGATGAGGAAGCGGGCGTTACTTTCGACGGCGTTTTCGACGAGGACTTCTGGGACGGACTGAATTGGATGGAAATGCAATCCACGGAAAGTCACAGGACGGGCGTCAACAAGGGCAGGGACGATATAGAGGACTGCTCCGTGCGCGCCGTGCTTAAGCTTACCGATAAAGGCATATATGTCGCAATGGAAACCGATGAAAAAGTAGCTTACGTCGGCGACAACAATTTAAGCAATCCGGACGTGTTTCTCAAAACCGGTTTGTCCGTGTATATTGCTGCCGACGATTTGACAAGTATAACCCAGGGCGCGTTTGAAACGGGCGTATCGATTGACGGCAACGTGGGTTTTAAAAAGTACATTTTCGGCAATTATTTGAATTATCCTCAATTGGGTGTGCTTTCGGGCGTTAGCATAAAAACTTCTTCGGAAAATCTAAACGGAGATATCGATGGATACGGTATCGAATATTTCATGCCCTGGTCCATTCTGGGATTCGATGAAAAACCCGAAAAAGTACGCGCCACTTTCGCGATAATCCGCTATGCCAAAGAAGACAAAACCAACCGTATGTGGGAGTTTCTGGTGGACGGAGCTTCCTGGGATAATCCTCAGACCTGGCCGAGATTCGATGAAACAGGCTTCTACATTCCGCCCGAGGGCGAAAACTTCGGCAATCACGGCGACAGATTTTATACCGACGGATTTGACCTTTCAACCGATACGGGCGAAAATCCTTACGTCGTGTCGACTGCGGGTTCGGACGCGAAACTTTACATAAAAGACTTTGAAGATACCGTAATGTATGCCGAAACCACTGTCAGCATATCCGAAATTTACAACGAGGACCAATTCCCCAAAGTCGGATTCATGTTTGCGGGCGCGCCCACGGAGCTTAACGGGGAAACTCACTCAAGGTCCGTTATGGCAATGTTCGACGTGACTGCCGACGGCAAGACGATAAGGTCGCTTTATACCACCGAATCCAAACTCGATATGTTCAGTTCGTGGGACTGGAGTTCGCCTAAGATTATGACGGTTAACAATTCTTTCGGCGTGCAGGCAGGCGAGGCTAAACTTGCCGTTTACCGAAACGGAAGCAAATTCCATTATTTCATGAACGATATTTACGTCGGTGAAATGACTTACGACTACATCGACGACAATACTCTGACTTACGCCGCTATTCTTTCCTTCAACGTGGGCGCGACTTACAGCGATTACACCTTTTTAACGGGGGAAGAGGCTGCCGCGAAAGGCGAAGAGATGGTTGCGTCCGCTCAGCCTGCGCATTATACGATTGACGGCATAGAGGGCGATTGGACGGATTACGACGGAAGAGTCATAGGAACATGGGCTTACGACGGCAGCGGAAAGGAGTTTACCATCAAGGCGATACTTAAAGACGACGGATTGTATTTCCTTACCAAAGCCAAACACGGACTTTATCTCAGCGGCCAGGAAAAGATAACCCACAATTCCTCTATCGAAGTGCAGATAACGACTCAGAACGGCACTTCGTCGCAGGATATGTTCGTCACCCCCGACAGCGCAACTCTTCTTACCGCAGTCATGAAGACCACCGATTCGGGCGTGGAAGGCTCGCCCACACGTTACACTTCGGTTGTGGAGGCATTCCTGCCCATAAGCATTTTGCGCTCCATGGACGCGATTGAGGACGGAAAAGTCAGGATGGGCTTTGCTTGGCGCACGGGTCTTGGCGACGAAACAGTGGGCAGCGAAAAATATCCCACCGAGGACGATTTCGACCCCGCCGAATACGAGGTCATCAAATCGCTTGGCCGTAACGCTCAGAAGCCCTATATATGGCACCCCGTCGATTCGGCGCCCTGGGACGCGGCTAACCGCAGTTATATCGGGGAAGAGGGTATCACCTTCTCGGGTAAAGGGACGGAACGCACTATAGACGGCGATATTTCCGATTGGGCGGGTTATACCGGCCAGGTTGTACGCACTGTCGGCGTAGGCGAGGATAAGGGCTACGGATTCGAAACCCTTTTCTATAAGGGCGACGCGGGTCTTTATTTCTTCACTACCGCCAACCACCGCAAGTATATGTTCAACGACAGCGATCGCGGTCAGATGACCAACTTTGTTCTCGAAACGGGCATTTCCAGCATGGATAATACAACGTACGTAAGCGGAACGAAACAAATGTTCTTTACGCCCATAGGCTGCGTGGGACAGGGCGACGGCGTGGATTACGTCATGAAAACCACAGGCAACGACTCCGACGGTTATACGACTTTTGTTGAAGGCTTTATCCCCAACGACAGGCTGTATAATGCCGATGCCCAGCGTTTCGATCAGACTACGGGACTCGCAAAGGAAGGCTATTCGCTGCGTATCGGCGCCGCCTGGAGAACCCGGGACGACAGCATCAGGACTCAGCACAGGGGCTCAAACAATTACTGGCAGCCCGCCGATATCGAGGGCTGGGATGTCAAAAATATGTACTGGCTGGATGAAGACGGTATACGTACCGCTCCGATCAAAGGCACTCACTTCGACGTGGACGGCGACGCAGGCGACTGGGCGGACGTAAGCGCCCTTTACACGCAGACGGGCAACGATCCTACTTTGTCCGCCGACCAACAGAGAAGCGTTGTAAACAAGGTTGCTTACCGCGACGACGGTCTGTATATTCTCAGCTCGGCAAAGACGTATAAGTACACTGAATCCAATTTCAACGCTACGGTCAGCAACAACGGCAACGCTTTCCGCAACACTTCCGTAGAAGTCCAGCTCAACGCCCTCGACAACACAAGCAATCAGTTGTGGTTCGCGCCCTATGCCAACGTTTATACAAGAGAAATAAATTCCGCTTGCATCGTAGTGCCCGAAACCGTTACCGTAAACGGACAGCAGCGTACAAGATATACCGTTACATATGAGATTTTTATCCCCAATGTCGTTCTTAACCGTTTAATCAAAGCTTCCGACGTCAATGCCGCTACGCCCGATTCGGTAAAATTGTGCGTGATATTCACCAACGTCAGCGCGCAGGGCGACAGCGGACTTTCTTCCGACCCCATAAACGGAGGAGAAGTTACCGCAACAACCAGCGCCTTCTACGGCAGCTGGAGTAAAACCGAGGTATATAAAGCGTAATCCGTTTTCCCGATCTTAAAAAACCGCATTTATAAAACAAGCCTTTCGGATTTCTCCTTAAGGCTTGTTTTTTTCTTACAATAATCGTTGCCGCGTGCCGACATGACTTTTTATACTAAAATGACGTTTTTACGCAAAACGACTACCGTAATATAAAAAAGCCCGATCGGTTTTTATAAAAAAGCTCAGGGCTTATTTTTTTCAGACGGACGTAAACGATATCAGGAGTTTAAACTGTCCAGATAGGGCAGATAGCTGATGCTCCAATCGTAATTTTTCATAAATTCGCCGCTGTAATCTTTGTTTTTTCTCGCTATGTAATCCCAAAAGTCGCAACAAATATTCGATTTATTTAGGATGAGGCAGGCTCTTCTGAAGTCCACGCAATCGAAATTCAGTTCGCTCAGGGTTTTCCTCAGCCGCCATACGGCGTCGCGGTAAAGTTTCTTGCTTTTTTCCACGTCGGTATCCGGCCATATCTGGGATATGGCGTCGTTCATCGTAAGCGTTTTGCCGTTGTAAGCCACGATAAGCGCAAACAGTTCTTTGGATTTGGAAGACGAAAACCTGACTACGCGGCTGTCGATAAAGCAATCGAAGGAGCCGAAAGTTTTTACCGTCATTTGCCTTGTTCTGTCGGCTATCTCCAGCAATATTTCTCCGTCTTCGCAGCAAGAAGATATACTGATGTACCCGTCCTCTTTTTCGCTTGTTCGGCCGTACTTGATCGCGTTTTCGATAAAGGGCTGCAACGACAGGGCGGGGATAGAAAAATCGGAATATTCTATATTGAAGATAATGTTCAGATCTTTTTCGCGGCGGATGTTTTCAAGGTCCGTAAACACCCTTATGTTATCCAGTTCTTTTTCGAAAGGTATAAGATCGGCTCCCGTAGCTTCGATCTGCGCGCGCAGATGTTTTGAAAAAAGGTCTATCGCGTAGTCGCCCGAATCGGGATGGACGTGGTAAAGGCTTTTGATGGACGACAGTACGTTAAACACGAAATGCGGTTTTATCTGCGCTTGCAAAGAGCAGGTTATGACCTGCGCGTTCGCGCTTGTCGCTTGCGGTAACGGTGAAGAGGAAAACAAGTATGTCAACGAATCTTCCGTCGTTACCGAGTTCGAGTGGTCTGAATACAAGACCAAAATGGCGTCCCCTACGGACATCGGCGGAAATTGCACCTTGCGTTTGTCGGCCAAGGGCGATGCGTCGAACGTGCTTGGTTTGGATCTCAATACATACGACTATTTTATAAAGTTTGACAACACCAACCAGCGTTATCAGGTACTTGCGGTATTGTCTACCAGCAACGGCGGCGATTATTCGATTCAGTCTGCCACTACCTATGATGTAAAGGAAAACAAAGCTTATGTAAACGGAGAAGTCATCGGCGAACTCGGCATGAGCGACAGCGATAATCCTGACGATGTGTTCGCTTCTTTCGCCTGCATGATCAGTCCTTTGATCGGCGATATGGCAAACTACACGCTTACCGATTTCGAAACAAGCCGTAATTCCGCAACCAACACCACCACCATTACATGGCAGAATCTTACTCTTCCCGCAGGAACGGTGAAGATCTGGTGGACGGATCAGGCGTCCGGCTTCGAGGGCTTTTCCAGCCAATGCGTCGCCTGGATCGATATAGACCTGGGTCTTGCTGCCGGCGGCGAGGCTGATACTGACGTACTGACCATCCGCCCGGGGGATTATTACAGCACGGTCGTCGACGTAAATGCAAAAAACGGAGACACTTTCTCCAAATTGTTTAATACCTGATCCCGACTTTTTATGCTCTGCCGTTTTGCGGCAGGGCATTTTTTTGCATAAAAACCGCCATGTGGGCGGATAATCCGTTATCGGGCTTGTTTTAGTGTAGTTTACGCCATCCGTTGAACACGGCGCAATGGCGGCAACGGATTTACTTTTCAACAACATAAGGCATTAAGTCTGAAACAAATAAAAAAACAAACAAAAAAGGCAGTCCGCGATTTACGGATTGCCTTAATCTGTAAAAAACCGCTTATTGACTTAATTTACAGAAGGGAAAAAGCAGACAAAGTCAGGTTTAAATTTATTTGCGACTAAGCGTTAATTGAAAACCGATATTAAAGATAAATAATAAAAAACAAAAAACCCGGACCGGGTAATCCGATTCGGGTTTTATTGGTGGAGATAATAGGGCTCGAACCTATGGCCTCTTGCATGTCAAGCAAACGCTCTAACCAACTGAGCTATACCTCCGTGCGGGATATAAAACCGCGGGCAAACGGCATTGGTGGAGGTAATAGGGCTCGAACCTATGACCTCATGCATGTGAAGCATGCGCACTAACCAGCTGTGCAATACCTCCTTAAGTTTCGCCTGACAAGGGCGAAAAACCGTTTGCGAAAGCTATTATAACACATCGGGGTATAAATATCAAGTCTAATTCGCCCAAAAAGCGAAAATTTTTGCGACAAAATAATGTATTATTTCCTTTGTAAAGCGGAAGCCGGGATTTAAGCCGTCAGAACGGCATTATTATCGTTTTTTCAGCCTCAGTAAGTGGTTTGCGCGCTGACGAAAGGGACGCAGGTAAGCCACGTTCTTGTTTTTACATTTGGCGGGGGGATAGAAAGACGGGTGAAAAACGTTAAAAAAACGGACGGGAATGATTGACTTTATGTTTTTTTAAAGGCAGAAAGTTTTACGTCGGCGTTTTAAGCGCTGTCGGCTTTGTCCGCGTTTTATGTTTGCGACGGCGGGAAACTGTATTTTGCGTAAAGACGAGCTGGTCGCGGCGGCAAAAGACGTGGTTTCCATCCCCGACGGAGTTAAGACGATAGGCGCGGGCGTTTTTCAATCGAGAGATCTGGAAAGCATCGAAATTCCCGCATGGGTGGAAACAATCGATAAGCACGCTTTCGATTCCTGTACTAAACTAAAGGAAGTAAAATTCAATCCGGGTATCAAAAAAATAGACATGTATGCTTTTAATAACTGCGATTCGCTTACAAGCGTCGTGTTTCCCGATACGCTTAAAACCGTTGAAGATTGTGCTTTCGCAGACTGCGACAGACTGACGGACGTAACTTTGGGCGACGGAATAAGGAAAATCAGCAAAGCGGTTTTTTCCGATAGCAACAACGTTAATTACAACATACTTAATTCAAATTATTCACAGGTAAGCCAATATTATCTCGGCACAAAAGATAACGCTTATTTTGCATTGATCGGTTGCGATTATTATATTGACTATTTAAAGGTATATGAAAACTGTAAGGTTATTTCACTGAGAGCCGGCAGTTCTTTGATAGTTCCCGTTGACGTTAAAGCGGTAAGTATGTATTATTCGTCCGTAGTTTATTACATGGGCACCGTGGAGCAGTGGAAGGAAGTGGAATTCGGCGGCGACGCAAAAATTTACTACTATTCCGCTACTCAGCCTTCAGCCGACGACGAGAATTTTTACTGGCATTACGATTCCACATCCCGGCCTGTACTCTGGTGATAAATTCGGGGAGCGGAGAGTTTTCAAAAGCCTTTATAAATATATGGCCGAAAGGAAATTTATGCCCGTTTGCGCCTGAACGAAAACATCGATTATTTTATGAGTAAACCACCTGCCCGAAAAGACAGGTGGTTTTGTTTTGGAGCGGAAGACGGGATTCGAACCCGCAACGTCCAGCTTGGGAAGCTGACGCTCTACCGTTGAGCCACTTCCGCGAGGATAACCGAATTATATCACTTAACGGACGGAAAGTCAATGAAGTTAGTGTAAATTACTGTCAAATAAGGTCAATTTCCGGCATTTATGCGTGTCAAAACGTCACCGAAAAGTGTTAAATCGGTAAAAATTTACTTATTTGCCTTAAATAATTGTAATAATTTGTAAATCATGGTATAATAAAGCCAACAAATAAAAGGAGCGGAAACAATTATGAGAATGATTCTTAACGAAACCAGTTATTTCGGGGCGGGTTGCCGTAAAGAGCTTAAGACCGAAATGGCAAACCGCGGATTCAGAAAGGCGTTTGTCGTCTCGGACAAAGACCTTGTCAAATTCAACGTAGCAAAGCTTGTCACCGACGAGCTTGACGCCATGGGCGCCGAATACGTTCTTTTCGACGACGTAAAGGCAAATCCCACCATTCACAACGTTCAGACGGGATACAAACTGTTCAAGGAATTCAATCCCGACGTTATCATCGCAATAGGCGGCGGCTCGGTCATCGACACCGCGAAAGCCATAGGCATTATCGCCGCAAACCCCGACTTTTACGACGTCAAGTCGCTTGAGGGAGTCGCGGATACCAAAAACAAGTCTTTCCCCGTCATCGCCTTTGCCACCACTTCGGGAACTGCGGCCGAAGTTACCATAAACTACGTCATTACCGACGAGGAAGCGGGCAGAAAACTCGTCTGCGTGGATCCCCACGATATTCCCGTCATCGCGTTCAACGACGCCGAGATGATGAAGACCATGCCCAAGGGCCTTACCGCGGCAACGGGCATGGACGCGCTTACCCATGCGATAGAAGGGTATATCACCAAAGGCGCGCACGCTTTAAGCGACGTTCTTTGCTGGAACAGTATCAAATTCATTGCCGACAATCTTGAAAAAGCGGTCAAAAACGGCAACGACGACGCCGCGCGCGAAGGCATGGCTTACGGCAGTTACGTCGCCGGCATGGCGTTTTCCAACGTCGGACTGGGAATAGTACATTCCATGGCTCATCCTCTGGGCGCAAGATACGATATCGCTCACGGCGTGGCAAACGCTTTGCTTCTGCCGTTCGTGATGGAGTTCAATATGTCCGCCTGCAAGAAAAAATACGGCGACATTGCGCGCGCCATGGGCGTGGACATCAAGGGTAAAACCGAAGGAGAGGCGGCTAAGGCGGCGGTGGACGCGGTCAGAAAGCTTTCCAAAGCAATCGGCATTCCTCAGACCCTTTCCGAAATCGGCATCAAAGAAGAGCAGCTTCCTCAGCTTGCCGCGGACGCGCTTATCGACCCCTGCACGGGCGGCAATCCCAAGGACGTAACCGTGGAAGACATTCTTGCCATTTACAAAAAAGCGCTGTAAAATCTGTGTTTTTAAGCCTGTAAAATTATCGCCGCCGTCTGAAATAAAATCAGGCGGCGGTTTTATTTTGCGGCGTCCGGCTTGTTTTCAAGCGCGGGCAAGGTTTTTATGAACCATTGAAAAATATTTATACGCTTTAGAATGTAAAGGCGGAATTACCGATAAGCATTGAGTAAAAGCGGAATTTACCGATATGCATTGAATAAAGGCGGATTTACTTACCTGTATTGCGCATTGTCGGCGAAAACATCTCGATTCTGAAGCGGTACGGGGCATAATTCACGATTCGGGCGGCGGCAGACAATGTTTTGACATTTAAATCTATCTTTGATATAATTGCTTACAAAAAAGAGAAAGACCTATTTAAAGAATGGATTATTTGTTTTTCGACATAGAGTGCTGCGACGGCAAAAACATATGCGAATTCGGTTACGTGATTGCGGACGAAAATTTAAACCCGCTTAAAAAGGATATCATTCTCGTGAATCCCGACGCGCCGTTTAATCTGGGTTGGGGCAAAGGCCCGCAACTTTATTATCCTTTTAAACGCTATTATAAAAGCGGAACTTTCGACAAGCATTACGCCGAGATAAAACGGCTTTTCGACAAAAAGGACAGGACCGTAGTGGGGCATGCCACATTCAACGACGCAAAATTTCTTGCCGCGGCGTGCCGCCGTTACGGACTTAGGGGCGTGGCGTTTTCTTATATGGACACGCAAAAGATTTTCCGTAAAATGTTCCCCGACAAAGGAACGGTTTCACTTGACAAGGCGTGCGCCGCGCTTTCTGCGGACAGCGGTAAAATATTGCACAAAAGCGACGACGACGCCGCAATGACCATGGAAGTTTTTATGAAGATGTCCGCGCTTGAGGGCCTTTCGTTAAACGACTTTATTTTAAAGTATGCGGACTGCGGCGGAAATGTCAGCGAGGAGGGCGAAGTTACCGACGCGGACGTGATTACTTTCGCGGACAGATTGCGGCGCGCAAGGCAGGATCGTACCAACAGGCTTAACACCAACAACCGTAAGGTTCTGGAGGCGTTTGTTTCCGTCGTGCGCGCTACCGATAAAAAGGAAAACGCTTTGATGCGCGGCAAAAAAGTTTCTTTCAGCCGCAACTACGAAAAAGACCATTTCCGCGAGATGATGGCGTTTATCCAGCTTTTGAAAAACAACGGCGCCCGATACTGTACCTCGCCCGAAAAGTGCGACTTTTTCGTTCGTTACGACGTCTGTGGCGAGGACGGAACGATGAAGGAGTGTTCAAGGCTTAAGACGGCGCTTAATGCGTCGGCGGAAAAGGGCCGCCCGCGCATAATCACGGTACAGCAGCTTTCCGAGTGTCTGGGCACCGAAGAAAAAGCCCTGAAAAACAATCCTTTTCCCTCGGACCGCGTTTTTGAGCGGCAAAAAGATAAAGGCCTGAAATCCGTTAAACACCCGTTGTAAGTCGGTAAATATTCTATTTAAGCTTAAAAAGCATGTAAATAATATCGTAAAAGCAGTTTAAAGCCGCCAATGGCACGGGCGGCTTTTTGTATTAAAAAATTCCGCAAGTAACCGTCATTATATTCTGCTTATAAAAGGACGGCTTAATTTTATTATGAAGCCTTAAGTCAGCCTTTTTGCCGCGAAAAACCGCATCGCACCGATAACTTGTTTACAGATTATCGCTGTACTTGTAATTGTCGTCGCCGTTGTGACGGCTTTTAAGCAGTTTGCTTTGTCCCGACGGCTGTCCTATAAGGTCAAACGGCGTAAACCCGTCCGACTCTGCAAATAAATCCTTATGCGCGGACGACTTTTTATCCTTTGAAAAAACGGGAAGCGGCGCCGACGCGGTTTCCAGCGGCAGACCCGCAAGCGGAAAATCTATTTCGTCGGCGGGCGGCATTACCGTTACCGATTGGGCGGGGAAAAGCGGAGCCGATTTTGCCGACGCGGGTTCGGGCACGGGCATTGCGGGGGCATTTACCGCGGGCAAAGCAACGGACTTGTTTATTGCGCCCGCAAGCGACAGCGACAGTTTTGCCGACGCGGGTCCCACCATTTCGTAGATTACCGAGGAGGCAAGAATTATCGTGGACAGCGTTGCCCCCGTGTCGCCGCCCAGAATACGCTCTCCCAAAGCGGCAAGCCCGATGGCTACTCCTGCCTGCGGGATAAGCGCAAGGCCCAGAAAGTTTCGCGTTTTTTTGTCCTTTTTGGTCGTCAGCGCGCCCAAATAAGCGCCCGCATATTTTCCCGCGATTCTTATAAGGAAGTAACCCGCGCCCACTATGCCCACCGTGCTAAGGCCGGGTATATTAAGATTCATGCCCGAAAGTACGAAAAACATGCACATTATGGGCGGCGTAAAGTCGTTTACCTGATCGAAAAGTTCCTTGTTGCCCGAAACGTTTATATAAGACGCGCCCAGACACATACAAGACAACAGCGGCGAAACGTTTAGCGCGGAGCAAACCGCCGTCAGTAAGAATATTACAGCGCATACGATTATAAGCCTGTTGTCGCGGCTGCGTTTTTTGCCTATCATCAGGTTCAGGACAAATCCCAAACCTATGCCCAGCGCGATAAGAGCGACGTTATACAAAAGCGGCGACAGCACAGACCACGCGTCGAAACTTTTCCCGCTTTCCATGATATTGACGGCCGCGGCGCATACGGAAAAGGCCATAAGACTGACCGCGTCGTCCAGCGCCACCACCTGCAAAATGGTATCCACAAACTCGCCCTTCGCGCGGTATTGACGTATGGTCATTATTGTGGACGCGGGCGCGGTTGCCGACCCTATCGCGCCTAAAAGCAGACAAAGGGTAAGCGGCAGGCGGAATATGAAATACATTCCCGCCGTGACAAACGCCGCCGCTACAAGCGCCTCGAAAACGGTTATGACGATTACGCTTCCTCCGCTTTTTTTAAGAGTGCTCAGTTTGAAAAATCTGCCCACGCCGAACGCTATGAAGGCAAGCGCCACATCCGTTATAAAGCTCATGCCGCTCATTACGGTTTCGGGCACCAGGTTAAGCGCGTAGGGCCCTATTATTATCCCCGCAAAAATGTAAGCCGTAACGTTGGGCAGTTTCAACAGCCTGGTTATCCTCGTCAAAAAGAATCCGCCAAGCAATATTATCGCAAGACACAATATCGTAACCGCCGCCGTACCCATGCCATTGTAAAGTCCGTTAAGCATTTTTCCTCTCCCGAAATTAAATTATGCTTGATTATAATCGTTTTGTGTGATATAATCAAATTATATATTTTTTAGGTATCATAAATTTTTTTTATATATCATCAAAAATATAACCCTGCAACAAAAACTCGCCGCGCAGAACCTGATAAAAAACAACACGGATTGAACCGAACGAATGTAACTGAAGAAAGCTTTGTTATAGCCGAAATAACTATCGTAAAACCTACTGAGAAAAACGGGAAGAAAGCGGCAAATGGGACTGAAGGGTAAAGGCGGTAGACTTAAGGCGAAGAAAGGGACAAGAAGCCGTCGGAGAAAAACGGGGCAAGCAATTTATAAAGCCGAAACGAAGCAAGACAAAAACGAAAGGGGGTAAGTAAGCAATGCTGGATCAGAAATACGTTACTTTTATCGAGGTGGTTAAAAGCGGAAGTTTCACGAAAGCGGCGGATAAACTTTGTCTTACTCAGCCTGCGGTAAGCAATCAGATAAAGGCGATAGAAAGCGAATTCGGTGTAAGGATTTTTGACCGAAAGACCCGGGCGCTGTCGCTTACGCGGGAAGGAGAAATTCTGTATAAATACGCGCAACGAATGGAAACGCTTACGGAAAACGCGCATCAGGCGATAAAAGACAGCCTTAAGGCGGTCAGACATTTGTCGGTAGGGCTTACGCATACGTCCAAGGAAAATTACGCTCCGCTTGTATTGGCAAGGTTTTGTAACGAAAACCCCGACACTCACATAAAAATCTTTATAGACGGCATAAAAAACATTTATAAACGGCTTAAGATTTACGAAATCGACCTGGCGATAATCGACGGGAACTATTCCGACGACAACTTTTCGTCGGTATTGCTGGACGTGGATTATCTTTGTCTTGCCGTCGCGCCCACGCACCCTTTTGCAAAGCTAAAGTCGGTATCGCTTGCTCAGCTTAAAACACAGCCGTTTATTTTAAGACCGTCCAAATCCAATTCGCGCACGCTGTTCGAAAATCATCTTCTCAGCCGCGGCGAAAACATAGATTCTTTCAACGTGCTGATGGAGGTGGACAGCATAACCGTCATAAAGGAGCTGGTGAGTCGCGGGCTGGGCGTTACGGTAATAGCCTACAGCGCAGTAAAGGCGGACGTAAGCAAAGGGAACCTGAGCGTAGTGCCCGTCGAAAACCTTTCCATGCCGCGCGAAATAAATCTTGTTTATCACAAAGATTTCGAGCACCGCGAAATTCTTGAGGAAATTTACAGAATTTATCAGGAAGAGAAAAACCGCGCGGGAGAATAAGCGCGGCGTTCTTTCACGGGTTAAGCGGCAATGCCGCGTTTGGTTACGGTAAAGCGGTATAAAAATACGGGGTTGACTAAAAACCGAAACGGATATACAATAAATAAGTAACGGTACGCTTTTTACGCAGATATGGCTTTTAACGGACAAAAGCGGAGCCGTTGACGTTAAACACGGTACGGATAAAAATTGCAGACCGCTTTAATCCGCCGCAATGCGGACAAAAATGCAAAACCACGTTTTTCGGAGGGAAAATTCACAGATGCTGAAAGCCATAAAAATAGAAGGGCTATTTTCCAGGTTCGATTACGACATCGAGATGAAGGAAGAGGGGATAACCATACTTACGGGGCCCAACGGCTTCGGAAAAAGTACGATTTTTTCGCTTATAGAAGCGGTTGCCGTGGCGGACGCCGACGCAATCAGGCGCACGTCGTTCAAAAAAACGGTTCTTTTTTGCGAGGGTAAAAACGTCACGATCGAAAAGAGCGGGAAACAGCTTTTCGTGGACGGCGAAGCTTTCGAAGACGGAGGTAAGCGGAATCTGGAGGCGGATAAAACCTTGCCGGGCGCAGTAAAATCGGTGGGCGGCAGAAAACTTCTGGACAGCGCGCTTAACGACTGGGAAAAACTGAAGGATTATATCGAGGACGTGAAGTCCGTCCCCAAGAGGCTGAAAGCGCGCATGGAAAGCGGAGGACAGCCTGCCGCGGACAGGACAAAGCTGTTTATCGACCTTATTAAAGACAAACTCAACTTCAAAACTCCCGTCGCCGACGCGGCGGAAGGGCTTAAATTCGTCGACGCGGACGGCGTAACCCTCGGTTTTACGGAATTGTCCGCGGGGGAGGCTCAGCTTACCGCCTTTTATTACGAACTTCTGTTCGAAACCCCCGAAAAGGCTTTGATTTTAATCGACGAGCCCGAAATTTCCATGCACATTGTCTGGCAGATGCGGCTGGTGGACGACCTGGAAAGAATCTGCGCGGCTCTGAACGGAGCCAAGGCGATAGTGGCGACTCACTCGCCGCAGATACTGGGCGGACACCGTTCGCTTCAGGTGGACCTAGGAGAGCAGTATGAGTGCTAATTCCATCTTTTCCAATCTGACGGCGGAAAACACCGCCGCCGAAATAAGCCTTATTTTAAGCGCGGATTACATGCGCAAAAAAACCGTTATTCTTTTAGAAGGCGAGGATGACGTAAAAGTTTTCAGATTTCTCGTCAGCGACTCCGTCACGCTTATAAAGGCTTACGGCGCGTCCACTACCGTGGATAAGTTCATGCCCGAAAACTTTCCCGACGAAAAGCGCGTGATCGGCATACGCGACAAGGATTACCAGACCGAAAAACGGTTTCGGCGCATTTTCTATTGCGACTACTGCTGTTGCGAAATGATGCTTGTCAGCGACGACGAAACTTTCGAAAGGGTTGCCGTCAACTTTTACCGCGGAAAACTGTCCTCAAACAAATTGCGTCATGAGATTCTTTCCAAGCTGTTTTACGTTTCGGCGGTCAGGTTATGCTCGGACAGATATCACTGGGGACTCAGAATCTCGGACACGGATTTAAGCAAAATAATCAATCCGCGCGTAACTCCCACCCGCAGATCGGTAATAAACTTCGTCAATGCCTATAACCCGCGCAACAAGATTTACGAAAAGCGCGTCAGGCAAATCGCCGCAGTCAGAAATACGGGAAAAACCGAAGATTATCTGGAAATCACCAACGGCCACGACTTTGTGGAGGCGTTACTCATCTACTGCGCGCAAAGCAGTTCCTCTTCAAAACGCCGCTCGCTTACCGATAAAGTGCTGTCGGGCGCTTTAAGATGCTCTTACTCTCTTTCAGCGTTCAAAAAAACCCGCCTTTACGCGGAATTGACCGAATACGGCAGGCAAAACGGACTTATAGTCACTAGGGAATAAGTTTTTTTCCGATTTGTTATCCATGGCAATCGCTTAAAAACCGCTTGTTACAAATGATTGCGACAAACCCGATTTACGCCTGTCCGAAAAATCAGGAAAAGAAAAAGGTCGGTATTTTAAAGGATTGATAGTTTTATTAAGGAAAATATCCGTATTTAATAAAGGTAAAATTGTCGCCATGCGCAAAATCTTACGACTAAAATACTATATCGGAATTTGCGTAGCAAGCATTTACGCGTAAAGACAAGGAAAGAGGCGGGTAAAATAATATCTTAGGAAAAGCTGCGGGAAAAGCATTGTTTTATATGTAAGGTAGCGGCGTTTGAGAAAAACAAAAGCAGTTATCGGCGTAAAAAATAAAAATAACGGCGTATGACGGGCGGATGCCGCTTCTCAATCAGTTAAGCGTGGCGCCGTAAAGATTTATGCCCGCAAAAAATATGCGCGCGGGGGAAACGTACAAAATCGGCAGAAGGAAATTGTCCGACAGTTTTCTTATGCGTTGTTCGTTTTCGGGACGGAATTCGGGTTCCAGGCTTACGACCAGGTTGCAAAGGCCGGATATTTTGCTTAAAATAAAGCCCACTCTTGCGTCGCCGCCCGTAAGAACGGCGATTTTTATTTTCCCGGTGTTGTAAATTTTAACCGTACCCGAACGGGTATAAGGCTCGGAAACCGAGCAGCTGTCCGCAACGTCCACCAGTTCGCCTTTGTGCGCAATCGCCGCGGACAGTCTTTTTATGCCGCCGTAGTCAAGCGTGATTCCCGCAATTACGGTGTTGTTTTTTTCAAGCGAAAGAAGAGCGATTTGTTTAAGCCGCTCGCTTTCACCGCTGATTTCCTTGAAAAGGTCTACCGGAACGTCGTTTCCGGGGTGCGAAAAAACCGCGACGT
Source organism: uncultured Clostridia bacterium (assembly GCA_944363615.1). Lineage (GTDB taxonomy): Bacteria > Bacillota > Clostridia > Christensenellales > Pumilibacteraceae > UBA10677. Next base: position 23,349 of record CALVUQ010000026.1, read on the forward strand.
CGCCCGCCACTTCGGTAAATAAATCAATCCCGTCCGTAACGGAGTGAGCCGTTATCTTTATTCCGCCGAATTCGTAATTTTCCATAGTCCATAGTATGCATTACGCGGTTTTCGGGTGCACGGCTGCATTTTTTGACTTTTATGTAAGGCGCGGCTTGTTTCAAAACCTTGAAAACAGCCCGACTTAAGGCGGCTTACGTCAAAATATTTTCAATTACTACAACTTTTGACGGACCGGGAATTTGCCGCGCGCTTTTCCTTGACGGCCGTTTTTTACGGCTGTATACTTATAGAATCACCGTCAAAACTATATTCACGGCGGCGCAAGGAGTATGCAATATGAGCATTGTTACTATTGTAGGGGCGGGAATGATGGGCTCTGCACTTGCGTTTCCCGCAAGGGAAAACGGTCACGAAGTCAGGCTTGTGGGCACTCATCTCGACCGCGAAATCATCGACGTAAGCCGTAAAACCGGACGTCATCCCAAATTCGTAAAGGACTTTCCCGAAGGCGTAAAGTACTATCAGATCGAGGAAATGGAAGAGGCTTTGGAGGGCGCCGACCTCGTAATCGGCGGCGTTTCCAGCTTCGGCGTGGAATGGTTCGGCGAAAAAGTGCTGCCCGCGGTTAAGGAAGACGTTCCCGTGCTTACCGTAACCAAAGGACTTCTGGACACGGAGGACGGCGGGCTTGTGTGCTATCCGTTCGTGTGGCGGGACATGCTGGCCAAAAAAGGCCTTAAGCGCTGCCTTAACGCTGTCGGCGGCCCCTGCACCAGTTACGAGCTTGTCGCGCACGACCAGACCGAAGTCTGCTTCTGCGGCGACGACCCCGAGGTTTTAAGAAAAATCAAAAAAATCATGGCTACCGATTACTACCACATTTCGCTTACCGACGACGTTGTGGGCGTGGAAAGCGCAGTCGCGCTTAAAAACGGTTACGCACTGGGCATAACCCTCACCGTGGGCATAAATCAGCGCAATTTCGGCATCGACAGCGAACTTCACTATAACTCTCAGGCGGCTGCTTTCGGGCAGGGCGTCAAGGAGATGCGCAAGCTTATCGCCATGCTGGGCGGAGGAGAGGATAACATAGTCGTGGGCGCGGGCGACCTTTACGTCACCGTTTACGGCGGCCGCACCCGTAAAGTAGGCATACTTCTTGGCCGCGGCCTTACCGTGGACGAGGCTTTGGAGGAGCTGAAAGGCGTCACGCTGGAATCCTTGGTGGTTGCCACCCGCGTTGCGCGCGCCGTTAAAAAACTTGCCGCGCAGGGCAAGGCCGACCTTGAGGAGTTCCCTCTTCTCATGCACGTAGACGCCATCCTCAACGACAAAGCGCCCGTTAACATTCCCTGGGAAAAATTCACTTTCGAAAAATTCGGAAAATAATTTCTTTAGGTTTTCGTTCCTTGTTTTTTTTGTAAGTTTATTCGGAAAACGGCTTTACCTACTTAAAAACGCGTATAAAAAACCGCGCGTTGAAAAAAATTATTATCGCGGAAAAATTTATCCCGATGGAAACGCCTTTATAAAAATCGGCGGATTTAAGGCTGTTTTATCGTCGCCGCAGCCGCAAGTAAAAATCAATGCGTAAAAATCCTTGATTTTCGGCTTGACGTGTTATATAATAGCCTCACAGCCAGATTCGCCTTATGTCGCCGTGCTATCGGATTTTGCTTCAGCTGTTAAAGGACTTAAAATGTTCGGCGTCTTAGTTTAATCCAAGACGGGCGGAGGGGAAATACGGACGGCGGTTATATCCGTTCCCGATTGGGTTCGGCAGCTGCGGCGAATAAAGGTAAACAGGGAAAAAGTCGTTCAATTTCAGCCAAGGCGGCAAAAGCATCGGATTTATTCCGCCGCGGCAAATAAAAATATTTAAGGAGTGAAAACATGAAAGAACTTAAGGGGAGTAAGACGGAGGCTAATCTGATGGCGGCTTTCGCGGGTGAGTCTCAGGCACGCAACAAATATACTTATTTTGCGTCCAAAGCCAGAAAAGAAGGTTTCGTGCAGATCGCGGATATCTTCGACGAGACTGCCAACAACGAAAAGGAGCACGCCAAAATCTGGTTCAAACTGCTGCATAACGGCATAGGCTCTACCGAGGACAACCTTCTCGCCGCGGCCGAGGGCGAAAATTACGAATGGACGGATATGTACAAGCAGTTCGCGAAAGAGGCGCACGAAGAGGGCTTTGAAAACATAGCAAAACTCTTCGAGGGCGTCGCCAGAATCGAAAAGGAGCACGAGGACCGTTACCGCAAGCTTCTGGAAAACGTCAAGACCGGCGAAGTATTCGAAAGAAAGTCCGAAACGGTATGGCAGTGCGCCAACTGCGGACACATCTACGTCGGCACCACCGCGCCCGAAGTATGCCCCGTTTGCGCGCATCCTCAGGCGTATTTCCGCATTAAACCCGAAAACTATTGATTTTAAATCGCCCGTAACGGTTTTAAAAGCCCTTGCGGGCGTTTTTATGCCTTAAAACAATTGAGATAAGGCAGATAAAATTATTTTACCTAATATTTTAACGGAGCATTTTGTTTTATGAGTAAAGTTTGTATAGAGCTTACCGACGGCAGAAAAATAAATCTGGAGCTTATGCCGCAATACGCTCCCGTTTCCGTCGATAATTTTCTGCGGCTGGTTAAAGAAGGTTTTTACGACGGGCTGTGCTTTCACCGCGTAATAAAGGACTTCATGATTCAGGGCGGAGGGTTTACGCAAACCAACGGGGCGCTTGTGCCCAAAAAAGCGCCGCGCACCATAAAAGGCGAATTCAGGGCGAACGGAGTGGATAATGCGCTTAAGCATACGCCGGGCGTCATCAGCATGGCGCGCACCGCTTTTCCCGATTCGGCTTCCTCGCAGTTTTTCATCTGCGTAGAGGACCTTCCTTATCTCGACGGGCAATACGCCGCTTTCGGCAAAACGTGCGACGAGCAAAGCCTTAAAAACGCCATAGACGTTTCCATGACGGAAACCGTGGTTTTGAACGGCTACTCCGACGTGCCCGTGAATCCCGTGGTCATAAAATCC
>CALVUQ010000027.1 GCA_944363615.1 uncultured Clostridia bacterium
ACAAGCGAATATTTCATGCCCTCGTGGCCCATGGCGATGCCGTCGCACACGCCGATTGCGGGGACGACTACGGGCATACCGCCCGCGGCGTAAACGCCTTCCTTAACCGCCGTAACGATGGTGTTAAGGTGCATATGCCCGGGCACAATCTCGCTTTGCGCGCTTACTATGCCGATAATGGGCTTTTTAATCTCTTCGTCCGTCCAGCCCAGCGCCTTCATAAGCGAGCGGTGAGCGGCTTTATCGATACCTTTCTTTACGTTGTCGCTTTTCATGGTCGAAAACTCCGTTTTTTCCTGCCGCGCGCATAAACCTGTCAGAATTTGCCGCCGCGGCGCACTTTAATACTTTATAGCGTTTTTTGCCGTCCGCAAAGGTCTTATGCCAACGCGCGGACGAATTCTTTTTATTCACGGATTATCCCGTAAGATTATCGCCTGTTACTTATAGATTATCTCGTCGCCGTACTCGCCTGAGCGCGCGGCTTTCTGGAAAGCGTCCAGAATTTTCCTTGTCACAGGACCGCAGACGCCCTCGCCTATCTTTCTTCCGTCCACGGAAGTAACTGCAATCGCCTCGGCGGCGGTACCCGTAAGGAAGCACTCGTCGGCGTTGTAAACGTTGAACAAAGTGAATTCCGATTCCTTAAGGGGAATACCCTCTTTCGCGGCGACCTCGATGACGGTGCGGCGCGTGATTCCGTCCAGGATTCCGATATAGACGGGAGGAGTGTAAATCACGCCGTCCTTTACGATAAAGATATTGTCGCCGGTGCACTCGGTGACTATGCCGTCGTGGTTAAGCATAAGCGCTTCCGCCGCGCCCGCGCGGTTAGCCTCGATTTTGGCGAGAATGTTGTTGAGATAGTTAAGCGACTTTATCTGCGGGTCGACGATAGTCGCCTTGTTTCTGCGCTGAACGGAAGTGATTACCGCCATGCCCTTTTCGTACTGCTCGGCGGTGTAAAGCTTGATGCCCGCCGCGATGCAGAATACCGTGGGCTTATCGCAGTTTGTGGGGGAAAGTCCAAGGTCACCCTTGCCGCGCGTTATCACAAGACGGATGTAGCAGTCCTTGAGGTTGTTTACGGCGCAGGTCTTTTTGACCACCTCCGCAAGTTCTGCTTTGCTCATGGGGATATCAAGAGCAATGGCTTTTGCCGCCGCGAAAATGCGGTCGATATGCTCCTTAAGGCGGAAAACTCTGCCGGAGTAAGCGCGTATCCCCTCGAAAACGCCGTCGCCGTAAAGCACGCCGTGGTCGAAAACCGAAACTTTGGCGTTGTCGCTTTCCACAAATTCTCCGTTTAGATAGATGTACTGCATGATTTTTGCCTCTTTTTTTATAAAATTTTCCGCACTTTGTTTATTGCCGCGGCGGCCGCCCGGCCGAAAATACTGATATTACACGAAAGATTTTTTATCCCGAAAACCTTTCTTTAAAAACATAGCTTATCTTAAAATCCCTGTATCCCGAACAGACTTTCTTTATTTTACGGCGTCGGTAATAAGCTTGCCCATTTCCACGGTGCCCACTTTCTTCATGCCTTCGCTGTAAATATCGGCGGTACGGTAACCCTTGTCCAGCACCTCGTCCACCGCTTTTTCGATGGCGCACGCCTCTTTTTCGAGGTCGAACGAATACCTCAGCATCATCGCCGCGGAAAGAATGGTGGCGATGGGGTTTGCAATGTTTTTACCCGCGATGTCGGGCGCGGAGCCGTGAATAGGCTCGTACATGCCAAGCTTTGTTTCGCCCAGCGACGCCGACGCCAGCATACCGATGGAGCCGGTAAGCATACTTGCCTCGTCCGAGAGAATGTCGCCGAACATATTGGTGGTGATGATTACGTCGAACTGGTGCGGATTGCGGATAAGCTGCATGGAGCAGTTGTCCACGTAAAGGTGCGAATATTCCACTTCGGGATAATCCTTAGCCACGCGCGCCGTAACCTCTCTCCAAAGGCGCGAGGTTTCCAGAATGTTGGCTTTGTCCACGACGCACACCTTTTTGCTTCTCTTCATCGCCGCATCGAAGCCCACGCGCAGGACGCGCTCGATTTCCTTGACCGAATAATACATGGTGTCGAACGCCGAATTATCCTCTTTTACTCTTCCGCGCTTACCGAAGTAAATGCCGCTTGTAAGCTCCCTTACGATCAGAATATCCAGGCTGTCGCCGATGATTTCGGGCTTTAAGGGGCAGGCGTTTTTAAGCTGTTTGTGAAGCAGTGCGGGACGGAGATTTGCGAAAAGCTTAAGCTCTCCCCTCAGGCCCAGCAGCGCCTTTTCGGGACGGTCGTTGCCGCCCAGGTGGTCCCACTTGGGTCCGCCCACCGCGCCCAGCAGCACCGAGTCGGACGCCTTGCACGCGTCGATCGTGTCCTGAGGAAGCGGACAGCCCACGGTGTCGATTGCAATGCCGCCCGCGAGTTTTTCGGTAAACTTAAACTCGTGGCCGTAAATCTCGCCCACGCGGTTAAGAGTTTTTATCGCCTCGTTGATGATATCCGGACCTATTCCGTCGCCGGGTACCGTGACAATGTTGTATTTCATTTTTCAATAAGCTCCTTTTTTTCGATTGGGAATTTGTTTGTCGGGCATATGGCGTAACGCGCCGTTACCCGTCCTTACTCCGTCTTTTCAGGCTTAGCCGTTTTGGCGCTTCAGCCTTTTGTATCGGGCTTTTCCGCGTGCGGCCGAGTATTTCGTCCGGTTCGGTTGCGCCGCTTTCCCTTCCCCGTTTTTATAATAAAAGGGTTTTTGCGCCGCCCCCGTCCTGTTTTTTGCAGGGATTAAAGACAAACCGTAATTAAAGGTTTTATCATTTTTTAAGGTCGGGTTTCGTTACGGCTTAAGCGCTAAGCGGAAAAAACCGCCGCGTCAGTTTTTCTGCGATTTGATGTAGTTGACAAGGCCGCCCGCCGCGATAATCTTCTGCATGAATTCGGGATAGGGCTCGCCTTTGAACTGTTTGCCGTTGGTTTCGTCGGTAATTATGCCTGTCGAAAAGTCCACGGAAACCACGTCGCCCGCGTTTATGCCCTTGACCGCCTCGGGACACTCGACGATGGGCAGCCCGATGTTAATGGCGTTGCGGTAGAATATGCGCGCAAACGTGCTTGCGATTACGCAGGACACGCCCGACGCCTTTATCGCGATGGGAGCGTGCTCGCGCGAGGAGCCGCAGCCGAAGTTTTTGTCCGCGACGATGATGTCGCCCTTTTTGACCTTATTTACGAAATCCGCGTCGATGTCCTCCATGCAGTGCTTTGCAAGCTCATTGGGGTCGGAGGTGTTAAGATATCTTGCGGGTATGATGACGTCGGTGTCGACGTTGTCCTTGTATTTGAAAACCGTTCCTTTAGCGTTCATAAAAAATTATCCTCCTAAGGTGCTTATTTCAGCGTTTCGGGGTTCTGAATTTTACCCGCGACCGCGCTGGCGGCGGCGACTGCGGGAGAAGCCAGATAAACTTCCGACTCGGGGTGACCCATTCTTCCCACGAAGTTGCGGTTGGTGGTGGATACTGCGCGCTCGCCTTTTGCAAGAATGCCCATGTGTCCGCCGAGGCACGGTCCGCAGGTAGGCATGGAGAATATCGCGCCCGCGTTTATGAAAATGTCCACAAGCCCTTCGTGAATCGCCTGAAGATAAATCTTCTGAGTGCCGGGAATGATTATGCAGCGCACGCCTTTGGTGACGTGTCTGCCTTTAAGAATGGAAGCGGCAACCCTTAAATCCTCTATTCTGCCGTTGGTGCAGCTGCCGATGACGACCTGATCGATTTTGACGTCGCCCACTTCGTCGATGGTGCGCGTGTTGTCGGGAAGGTGCGGGAAGGATACGGTGGGACGGATTTTGCTTAAATCCACGTCGTAAACCTTTTCGTACTCGGCGTCGTCGTCCGCCTTATAGACGGTGTAATCCTTGGTCGAGTGCTCTTTGATGTACTCGATGGTCTTGTCGTCCACGTCGAAAATGCCGTTTTTGCCGCCCGCCTCTATCGCCATGTTGGCCATGCAAAGACGGTCGTCCATGGAAAGGCTTTTAAGTCCTTCGCCCGAAAACTCCATGCTCTTATACAGCGCGCCGTCCACGCCTATCATGCCGATGATGTGCAGTATAACGTCTTTTCCGGACGCATAGCCGTTAAGCTTACCCGTAAGGTTGAACTTGAGCGCGGAGGGGACTTTGAACCATGCCTTGCCCGTAGCCATGGCGGCAGCCATGTCGGTGGAGCCCACGCCCGTGCTGAACGCGCCCAAAGCTCCGTAAGTGCAGGTGTGCGAATCCGCGCCGATAACGGCGTCGCCCGCAACCACCAGTCCTTTTTCGGGCAGCAAAGCGTGCTCTATACCCACTTCGCCTATTTCGAAATAGTTGGTGATGTTCATTTTGTTTGCGAACTCGCGTATGAGTTTGCATTGCTCGGCGGCCTTTATGTCCTTATTGGGGGTAAAGTGGTCGGGCACCAGCGCGATTTTGTCGCGGTCGAACACTTTGTCGCAGTTAAAGCGAGCGAATTCCTTAATGGCCACGGGGCTTGTGATGTCGTTGCCGAGAACCAGGTCGAGATTCGCCTCTATAAGCTGACCCGCTTTGACCGAATCCAGTCCCGCGTGCGCGGCAAGTATCTTTTGCGTCATTGTCATTCCCATAAAATATCCGATCTCCTTAAAGAAAGTTTGATTTTTGATTAAACCGCGGGCTTGAAAGCGGTTATCCGCCTTTTCCCGCCGCGAACGCGATTTCCATAATTCCGTCCGCGCTTATCCCGTGTTGCCCGCGCGGATTATAATCCCGCGCTTTCCGTTTCCGACGTTTTACGGCTTGTAATAAAGCTGCCTGTTTCATAAAGTCACGTTGCCTCGCCTGCGCCCGCTTCCGCATTTATGCCGATGTCGGCAGGACTTAAAGAAACGCGAACCGTTTTTTGGCTTTATGGAAAGCAACCCTTTTACAGCCCTTATAAAAGCGTAACGCTTTATTCCGGTCAGGCTTTTACGCCGTCCTTGATAAGCTTGTACTCTATCGCGTCCTTAAGCGCGGTAAGGGACGCCTCTATTATGTCGCGGGACACGCCCACGGTCGTCCAGATGTCTTTACCGTCGCCCGACTCGATAAGCACGCGCGTTTTGGCGGAGCTGGTTTCCTTGCTGTCGAGGATGCGCACCTTGTAGTCGGTAAGGGCGAATTCCTTAAGCGAGGGGTAAAACCTTTCCAGCGCTTTACGCAAAGCCACATCGAGAGCGTTGACGGGGCCGTTGCCTTCCGCCGCGCTGATTTCGCTGGTGCCGTCCACGCTTACTTTTACCACGGCGGTCGCGGGCGAAAAGTCCTCACCCGAAATCTGCTCGCCTATCGTCTTGAACTTTTCAAGAGTGAAGAAAGGCTTGTACGCGCCCAGCGATTTCCTTATCAGCAATTCGAAACTGGCGTCCGCCCCTTCGAACTGATAGCCGAAAAACTCCATTTCCTTGATTTTTGCGACGATTTCCGCCGTAACGGGACTGTCTTTCGTGACGGAGGGGTCCACCTTGCGCACCTTTTCCAAAATGGTGCTTCTTCCCGCCACCTCGCTCATGAGGAAGCGGCGAGTGTTGCCCACCGAATCGGGGGAAACGTGCTCGAAACTGAAGGAGGCTTTGCTTACGCCGTCGATGTGCATGCCCGCCTTGTGCGCGAAAGCCGATTCGCCCACATACGGCATGCCGCGGTTCAGACGGACGTTCGCTATCTCGGCAATTCTGCGGCAGTACAGCGTGAGGTTTTTCATGTTTTCGTCGGGGAAGCACTTGTAACCGCGCTTTAACTGCAGATCCGCCGCAATGGTGCTGAGGTTTGCGTTGCCGCACCGCTCGCCGAAGCCGATAAGCGTGCCCTGCACCTGAGTGGCGCCGCACAGCACCGCCGTCACGGAATTGGCAACCGCCATTCCCGCGTCGTCGTGGGTGTGAATGCCCACGGGAATGCTTAAAGCATTAACCGCCGCGCGCACGATTTTTTCGATTTCGTCGGGAAAACAGCCGCCGTTGGTGTCGCAAAGACAAACCGCCGCCGCGCCCGCTTCTTCCGCCGTCCTTATCGCCTTTATCGCGTAGTCGGGATTGTTTTTATATCCGTCGAAAAAGTGCTCCGCGTCGAAAATGACTTCCTTTCCGCAATCAGTAAGATATCTGACCGTGTCGAATATCATATCCAGGTTTTCCTCAAGCGTGACGCGCAGTATGTCCGTCGCGTGAAAGTCCCAGCTTTTGCCGAACACCGTTACCGCGGGCGTTTCCGCGGCAAGAAGAGCCTTTACGCCGGGATCGGTTTCGGCGGTTACTCCGCGGCGGCGCGTGGAGCCGAACGCCGTAAGCTTTGAGTTAAGGAACTTAAGCCCCTTGACCTCACGGAAGAACTCGGCGTCTTTGGGGTTGGACGCGGGGTTACCCGCCTCTATGTAACCGACGCCCAGCTCGTCCAGCGTGCGGCACACGGCGATTTTGTCGCGTACCGAAAAGGAGATACCCTCCCCCTGAGCGCCGTCGCGCAGCGTCGAATCCAGAATTGTCAGTTTTTTGTTTTTCAATTATCTCCGCCTTTAACCAGACTTTTGTCGTAAATCATGTTGTTTATCGCCGATACGTAAGCCATTACCGCCGCGTTGACGATGTCTAAACTTACGGCGTGGCCGTTGTAAACGTTGCCCTCGGATTTGATTTTTACCGTAACCGCGCCCTGAGCGTCCGTGCCGCCCGTCACCGAATCGATGAGGAAGTCGACAAGCTCGAAACTTTCGCCGCCCACGATGTCGTTAATCGCCTTGTAGCTGGCGTCGATGGGGCCGAACGCGGAAGAGGTTACCACCTCGCGCTTCTGTCCGTCGGGGCAATCCAGTCTGACCGCCGACGTGGTGGTGATGGTGTTGCCCACGTTGATGACGAAGCGGTCCAGCTTGTAACTTTCGGGTACGGACACGGATTTTTTGTGTACAAGCGCCTCGATATCGCGGTCGGAAACGCTTTTTTGTCTGTCCGCAAGTTTTTTGAACTCATCGAAAATCTCGGCAAGCGCCTCGTCGGTGACCGTAAGTCCCAAAGACCGCAGTCTGTCGGAAAGCGCGTGCTTACCCGAGTGCTTACCTAAAACCATTTTGTTTTCGGTAAGTCCTATGGACTCGGGGGTCATAATCTCGTAAGTCTTTTTGTTGGCAAGTACGCCGTGCTGATGTATGCCCGCCTCGTGCGCGAAGGCGTTTTCGCCCACTATCGCCTTATTGGGCTGGACTTTTACGCCCGTAATCATGCTTAAGAGTTTGCTGGATTTAAAAATCTGAGTGGTGTCCACGCCGCAGTCCGCGTCAAAGAAGTTTTTGCGGGTGTAAAGCGCCATGACCACTTCTTCAAGCGCCGTGTTGCCCGCGCGCTCGCCTATGCCGTTGACGGTACATTCCACCTGAGTGGCGCCCGCCTTTACCGCGGCAAGACTGTTTGCCGTCGCCATTCCCAGGTCGTTGTGACAGTGCACCGATACGTCGACGTTTTCTATCCCCTTTACGTTTTTGATGACGTAAGAAATAAGCTCGCCGTACTCGTCGGGCACGGCGTAACCCACCGTGTCGGGAATATTGACCGTAGTCGCCCCTGCGCGTATCGCCTCCTCAAGCACCCTGCACAGAAAGTCGGGGTCGCTTCTTGAGGCGTCCTCGGCGGAAAATTCGATGTCGTCGCACAGCGATTTGGCGTAAGAAACCGCGTCAAAAGTGCGCTTAAGCACCTCCTCGCGCGTCATTTTAAGCTTGTATTCCATGTGAATGTCGCTGGTCGCCAAAAACACGTGAATGCGCGGCCTGACTGCGTCCTTTACCGCGTCGTAAGCCACCTTGATGTCCTTGTCGAGCGCGCGCGCAAGCGAAGCCACCGTGGCGTTTTTCACTACGCCCGATATGCTTTTGACCGCCTGAAAGTCGCCGGGGGAAGCTATCGCGAAGCCCGCTTCGATGACGTCCACTCCCAATGCGTCAAGCTGCTCCGCCATGCGAAGCTTTTCGCTCATGTTCATGCTGCAACCGGGTGACTGCTCACCGTCCCTGAGAGTGGTGTCGAAAATTTTAATGCGTCTCGGCATAGATTAACTCCTTTATTTTGTCTTTAATTCCCGTCGCCGCGTTCTTTGTCCTGTCCCGAACAAAAAACCTAATCCTTATCTTTTCTAAAAACCCGACTTTGTAAGTTTCAAGGAATCCCGTTCTCAAACTTTTACGAAAAAGCTGATTTAACTTTTATAAAATCAAACGCTAAGCTTTTGTAAAACCTAAACCTTAAAACTTTATAAAAGCAAATCCTCGGTTTTCATAAGAACCCGTATTTAAAAGTTTCGCAAAAAAACCGACTTCGGTTTTTATAAAAATCAAACCGTTGGATCAAAATAAAAGCCGAATCGACAAGCCCTGCCGTAAATTTAATTTATTCAGGGCGGAAAGCAGCAGAACCCGTACTGCCCGCCGCCCCGAAAGGTATTAACGGATTAAACGCGACGTAAAAAGACGTATAACCTATATTTATTGTAAATGAGTGGAAAAAAGTCTTAAGCTTGGCCGCAAGCAGCCTTAGCCCGACTTTTTTTGACGGAACCGAAATTATTTTTCGGTAATCTCGTTTTGCCAGTTCATCATGCTGCGCAGGTTTTTGCCCACGGTTTCCAGCTGATGCTCCGCTTCCATTCTGCGGCGAGCATTGAAATAAGGACGGTTGGACTGGTTTTCGAGGATAAAGTTACGCGCAAAGGTGCCGTCCTGAATGTCGGAAAGAACCTTTTTCATCGTCTTTTTGGTTTCCTCGGTTATGATTTTGGGACCCGTGACGTAATCGCCGTACTCCGCGGTGTCGGAAATGGAATATCTCATACCCGCAAAGCCCGCCTTATTGATAAGGTCGACGATAAGCTTCATCTCGTGCACGCACTCGAAGTACGCGCTTTCGGGCTGATAACCCGCCTCTACCAGCGTTTCGAATCCCGCTTTCATAAGCGCGGTTACGCCGCCGCAAAGTACTGCCTGCTCGCCGAACAAATCGGTCTCAGTCTCCTCTTTGAACGTGGTCTCGAGAACGCCTGCTCTTGCGCCGCCGATACCCAAAGCATAGGCAAGGCCGATTTCCTTGGCGTCGCCCGTGGCGTCCTGATAAACGGCGATAAGGCAGGGCACGCCCTTACCTTCCTGGAACTGGCTGCGAACGGTGTGGCCGGGGCCCTTGGGCGCAATCATTACGACGTTGACGTCCTTGGGCGGGACAATCTGGCCGTAGTGAATGTTGAAGCCGTGCGCAAACATAAGCGTTTTGCCCGCGGTAAGATTTTTTTCGATGCTTTCGCGATAAAGCTTTGCCTGCTTTTCGTCGTTGATAAGTATCATGATGATGTCCGCCCAAGCCGCGGCTTTGTCGGCGGTCGTCACCTTAAGACCTAAAGCTTCGGCTTTCTTCCAGGACTTGCTGCCCTCGTAAAGGCCGACGGTAACGTTTGCGCCCGAATCGTGAAGGTTAAGCGCATGAGCGTGTCCCTGAGAACCGAATCCGATAATTGCGATTTTCTTGTTTTTGATGCGTTTGAAGTCGCAATCCTGTTCATAATACATTACTGCCATGATTTATATACCTCCGAAATATATAAAGTTTTTGTTTTTCAGATAAATTTACGGGGTTTTCAATAGGCGTCCCCGCGTTTTACCCCTTCTTACCGCCTTTGTGCGCAATCCGCAATCGCGCCTTCGGGCTTTTTCCCGTCGCCCCGCCGATAAAAGCAGCTTAATCATAACCGTTTCCGTCAGGGGAAAGCTTGAATCCGGTCTTAACTCGTTCGCCTTTTTCAAGCGGAAAAATAATTTCAGCTTTCGCGCCGAGGGGAAAGGCGGTTAGTCCTTAATTTTCCCTTTCGGCATTCAGCGCCGCGCTTTGTCCGCGCCCGGCAAGAGTGCTTTTGCGGCCTTCTGTGCCTCAAAATTCAACAAGACGCAATCCGTTTTGTCCATGAACTCCAAGGCGGCTCAGTCCTTAAGGCATACGGAACCGCGGTTGATAGCGGCAAGGCCCGTGCGCACGATTTCCAGAATCGTGAAGGGCTGAAGCATTTTGATAAGCGCCGCCAGTTTTTTGTTGTCGCCCGTTGCCTCCAGCACCAGCGCCGATATGCTGACGTCAATGATGTGCGCGCGGAAAATGTCCGCTATTTCCAGGATTTCGGCACGGGTGGCCTTGGTCGTCTTTACCTTTATAAGCATAAGCTCGCGATAAACGGCCTCATCGTCGTCTAAAAGCTCGATTTTTATCACCTCGATCAGCTTCGAAACCTGTTTTTTAATCTGATCTATTATGTACTCGTCCCCTCTTACGACGACGGTTATGCGGCTGACGTCGGTATCCTGAGTCACGCCCACCGACAAACTTTCGATGTTGTAACCGCGCCGCGCGAAAAGACTGCTTACGCGCCTTAATACGCCCGAATGATTTTTGACCAGTATGGATAAAACGTATCTTTTGACCATTGAATCTGCCTCCGTGACTATGCCTGACCTGCTTTAAAGGAAAAACCCCGTTATACAAAAAAAGCCTTGCCGCTTCGGGACGATGGACATTTTAAGGTCCGCCGCGTTACCACCCGAATTGACCGATAAAAAAACTTCGGTCCTGCTCAGCAAGGAAACTCCTTATGACTTGTAACGGTTGTCGCCGTGCGGAACTACTTGCTTAAAAAACCTTATCGGTTTAACAGCTTTCGCGCCGCCTGCTCGGGAACGAGATGGGATTTTTTCGAAGCAAGTGCCGACTTGCACCGTCCGTCGGCTCTCTGAAACTTGGCTTATCGAATTCCGCTTTTTCCGTCATTGCATTTTTCGATATATGTCGGTATTGTAACACAATAAATTTTGCTTGTCAACGCTTTTTTATAAAAATCACGGCTTTTTTTGTGAAAAAATCCCGCTTTCCGCCATAATTTTATTCATGCGTCCCCGCGCGCACCAGCGGCAATATGGTCCCGAAAACTGTTTTTTACATAAAAATTTTTTACGGTTTATAAAAAATCCCCTGCTTTTATCGCCTTTATGCGACTGAAAAAATATCTTTTCCCCCAAGCGGCGTTTTATTGTTTTTAATCGCTTTTCGCCGTTTTTTGTCGGATTTTTCGCTTTTATTCCCAAACAACGAATATTATAAAAGGTTTTTTCATATAAAAGTATTGACAAGCCGTGAAATAAGTGGTATAATAAAGGTCCCGATAGTAATCCCACGGCTGTTTTATCGTTATTTTAATTATCGGAATGCGGCAAGAAGGCAGCTCATCGGGCTCCTACGCAGCACGAGCGCAGCGAGTATAACCCGAAGCGCGACAGCGCAGATTCGTGCATCACAATTTAATAGTTTTTGACGCGGGATAGGAGCAAGAAGGTAGCTCGTCGGGCTCCTACGCAGCACGAGCGCAGCGAGTATAACTCGAAGCGCGACAGCGCAGATTCGTGCATCACAATTTAATAGTTTATAACGCGGGATAGAGCAAGAAGGCAGCTCATCGGGCTCCTACGCAGCACGAGCGCAGCGAGTATAACCCGAAGCGTGACAGCGCAGATTCGTGCATCACAATTTAATAGTTTTTGACGCGGGATAGGAGCAAGAAGGTAGCTCGTCAGGCTCCTACGCAGCACGAGCGCAGCGAGTATAACCCGAAGCGCACGCAGTGCGAATACAGCACATCACAATTTAATAGTTTATAACGCGGGATAGAGCAGTTGGTAGCTCGTCGGGCTCATAACCCGAAGGTCGTGTGGTTCAAGTCCCACTCCCGCAACCAATAGCATAAAGGGTATAAAACCCTTTGCGCGCCCGTAACAAAGACAGCTTGATGTAATATCAAGCTGTCTTTGTTTTTGCGTCGTTATTATGTTTTTCGCGCCGCAAGAAAAATTTCTTCGACAAAAATTCGCGATTAAAATTTTAAGTATTTTATTAAATGACTTCCGCAATAAAACTTAAATAAAAGCGCGACATAAAGCTTTAAGCCGTTGAAGATTTATTTACGGCGTTATGCCGAAAACCAACGGAAAGTTATATCTTTACGAAAAACGGGGCGCGGCTCAGCCCGCCAAACGCGTGCCGTCGTTGCCGTCTGCGATTTTTCAGTCGCACAATCTCCCCCTTTTTTTCATTTATTAAAAAAACATTTGTAAACTATTTGTGTCTAAGATAAGGCTATTCCTATGAAAGAAAAACAGTTATTCTTTTTTGCTCTGTTATAGTCAGTCTGAAGCTTATTGAGAATGGCTTGCATTTCACTTACACCATTATCCTTCAAAAGAATGCCGAGGAGTTCTTCTGCCATTTTCTTCATTTCGCTGCCGCTATATTTCTTCCTCTTTTTTCGCAAAAATCTTTTTAACAAATGCGATCAAAATAGAAACAATCGAAATAAGATTACAGAGAACCGTAGGGATAGAAAAGGTAAGCAATCCATATATAAGCCACAACGCTACAGCTACAAGATTGTATATGCGCAAGCGTTCAACATTGGTTTGCCAAAAGCCCACAACAGCAACGCAAGAACCCACAACGGCAAATATGCTTTTTACCCCTGCAAAAGTTGGCAATGCACTGAACAGTGTAAATATACAAAAAAATATAGGAATTAAAATATGTCTTGCCCATTTTTTCTCTTTATAAGCAAAAATTACATCGCGCAAGGTGTTGACTAAATTCACAAGTACGCCTGTGTACTCACCCAAAACGAAGAAGTGCATAGCCCAAAGAAGATCAGAACAGCCTTTGAAAATAATAATTCTTTTACGTTTTTTTTGCAAAAATACAAAAAAGGATAGTATTAACGGGACAAAACCAATGATCTGCGCTATTAAAGTTCTCGGTGTGGAAAACTCGGATAGAATATATTGTATCACATTATTCATCGCTTGGGGGATCTCCAAAATCAGGAATATCCAGAGGAACACCACCCTGCATGGCGGAATCATGAGCTATAATACCCGGAATGGTGTATCTTGCGGCACGCCATGCATTTACGTAGGGCATTTTTCCTTCATATACGCCGGTACAAAAATCGTCAATCAGAAGTTGATGTGATGCCATATGTCCGTTAACATCGGGGATGCGCTTATAGCTTTGCGGTAATCTTGCTTTTTCTTTGTTCTGCACGGGTGAGAAGGAATTCCATTGCCATTTATGGTTTGCTACATTTTTCTTAAAATCTTTATCGTTCTTGTTTTGCGTCATAGCAATTGGGTTTATCATGTCACTGACATCCAACATATCAACCCCTTTCTCGGTCAGAGTTGTAACGATATGTTGAGCATTACTGAACTGATACGAGCCTTGCGTTCCGTAGAATCCGCTGATATAGGACGACGGTGCTTTATAGCCAATACGTCTGCATTCCGATACTCTTGCGACACCGCCGTTACTTAACTGCATAAGTGAAAATTCGTTGGAAAATGGATTGTTCCAAGGATTATTGCCGTCTTTATAGCGTTCATCCTTATCGCAGACACCAAAAGCCGTTACCTTTGTGGCGTATGCGCCCGTGGCGTTTAAGATCATTGCCGTTGAGTGTGTGGGATAATAGAACGGAGGGAGGGTATAACAGTTGATATCTTCTTGGTAGATTTTAGGAAAATGAGAGATATCATGAAAATACTGTGATTCACCGAAAACAAAATCTCCAAAGGTTCCTTTTTGATATTGCTCCTTGCAATACATAGAACATGGGTAATATACACAGGTTTCGCCCATCATATAGGTTTTTTTATTGCGCTTGACCGCTTCAATGATTTGTCGACATTCGTCAACAGTACATGCCATAGGAACAGCGCTGTATACATGCTTACCGGCATCGAGAGAAGCAATAGCCAACTTGGCATGACTGTACCGTTCTGTGAAGATCGCAATACAGTTTATATCCTCTCTTGCGATCGCATCCTCAAACGTAGCAATTACTTCAGTTCCAAAACGGCTTTTATAGTTTTGCGCCTTTTCATCCTGAAGATCACAAACATATACATTTTCAACGTAAGGATGTGCCTGAAAAAGAGGAACAAAATTTGCTGCAAATTCTCCGCAACCAATAATAGCAACTCTAAGCATATTTGTTTTATAACCACCTTTCATTTCGGTTTATACTTGATTTTACATCAAATTTGTGTTATAATCAATAGACAAAGCAAATCAAAAATATAACAAACCAAATAAAAAGAATCGTGATTATGCAGATAAAAGATTTTAATCCGTGCGTTCGGTTTTGTTCCCCGATCAAAATAACCGAAGACTATCCCAAAGCACTGAAAGCATATGATTTTCGTCTGTTCCACGTGCTGGAAGGCGGCTTTACCGCAGTTTTTGATTCCAAGAAGATTACGGTATCCAAAGGTGAAACTCTGGTGTTTCCACCCAATACAGCCTACCGTATTTTAGTTGATCAATACGGATATTCCAATCATATTATCGTGAATTTCGATTTTGTATCCGAACATTACGGAAAAGCCGTGCACGCACCGTCCGATCTTGATAGCTTTCAAGAAAATGAGATTTTTTCCGAATGCAGCCTACCGCCTTTTGATAAAATATTATATTTGAGAGACACTTGGTCTTGCACAACCGTATTAAAAGAAATGTGTTTTGAAAAAAAGTCAAATCATACGTATTCACAAGAAATGCTGTCGGCAACGTTAAAAAAACTGTTAGTCGAACTGATAAGAAAGGAAAAATCCGACCAAAAACCAACAAATACCGGCGGCGCGATGCTGTGTATGCGCATTCAGGATTATATTGGCGATCATCTGACTTCAGGAGTCAACAATATCGCCGTAGCTCAAAAATTCGGTTATCACCCCTATGCGATCAATGCCATCTTTAAAAAAAATGAAGGGATTTCCATTCACGCATACATCACGTCGAAAAGAATGGAGCTTGCAAAAGAGCTCTTACTTTCAACCGATCTGTCTGTTTCCGAAATCAGCGAGAAATGCGGCTTTTCAAGTGCATCTTATTTTTCGGAATGTTTTATGAAAAATGAGCACATTGCCCCGTTGAATTATCGAAAAAACGCAAGATAAGCATATGATGATGCGTTCTATGATATGGAGCCGTTGGAAACATATTTGAAAAAGTTTATAAGAGAAAACGTAAAGGATTTTTAATCGGCATCTATTAAGGCTGCACAACACAATAGCATAAAGGGTATAAAACCCTTTGCGCGCCCGTAACAAAGACAGCTTGATGTAATATCAAGCTGTCTTTGTTTTTACGTCGTTATTATGTTTTTCGCGCCGCAAGAAAAATTTCTTCGACAAAAAACGCGATTCAAATTTTAAGGATTTTATTAAATGACTTCCGCAATAAAACTTAAATAAAGGCGCGACATAAAGCTTTAAACCGTTGAAGATTTATTTACGGCGTTATGCCGAAAACCTAGGAAAAGTTATATCTTTACGAAAAACGGGGCGCGGCTCAGCCCGCCAAACGCGTGCCGTCGTTGCCGTCTGCGGTTTTTTCCGATTCGGAAAGCGATTCACGGTTGCCGTCGGGCAAAGAGGCGTCGGAAGCGAAGGTTTCGGAAAGTTCCGCTTCGGAAATGGCTGCGGCGGTTTCTTCGGGCGAATCACCCGAAGCGGCGTCCGTAAGCGCTACTTCATCGAGGATTTCGGATTCTTCGCTGTCTGCGGCAAGGCGGAAATCCGCGTAACCTGCGGCCGCTTTCCTCATGATTTTACGGTAGCACACGAGATAAGTGATCAGGTGCACCGCAGAAGTAAGAACCCAGCTGACGGGGTAAGAAATATAAAGCACGGTAAGATTATTCCACACTTCGAAAACCGTGTAGACCCATACTATGCGGAACACGCAGGCGCCCAGGAAAGAAACCAACATAGGGACTATGGAGTAGCCCATTCCCCTGAGTACGCCCACCAGCACTTCCATGATGCCGCAGGTGAAATAAACGGGAAGCACAACCCGGAGTCTTGTAACCGAGTATTCTATAACCACGGGATCGGGGGAATACAGCGACGAAAGGAAGCCGGACAGAAGCAGGAAAATGAGGCCCAGCACCAAGCCCACCACGGTGACCAGAAACAGGCAGCCGAGAAGAACGCGTTTTATGCGGTGGAATTTTTTGGCGCCGTAATTTTGTCCCGTAAAAGTAATGGCGGCGTTATAGAAAGCGTTCATGGAGATGTAAACGAAGCCCTCGAGATTGCTGCCGGCGGAGTTTCCCGCCATGACCGCTTTGCCGAAGCCGTTGACCGCGGACTGAATGATGACGTTGGACAGCGAGAAAAGAGAGCTGTAAATACCCGCGGGAAGCCCCACGCGCAATATTTCCATGAATTCCTTGCCGTGAACGCGCAGTTTGCGGAAAGACATTTTGCAGTAGTCCTTGTCTTTTATAAGACAAATAACGACGAGAACGGAGGAAACGGCCTGGGAAATTACCGTGGCTACCGCGACGCCCGCAACGTCCATATTGAGCACAATTACGAAGAAAAGGTTTAAAAGAGCGTTGATGACGCCCGCGATAATCAAGAAATACAGCGGACGTTTGGTGTCGCCCTTAGCCCTTAAAAGGGAAGCGCCGAAGTTATACAGCACGGAAAAAGGGCTTCCCAGGAAATAGATTTCAAGATATAGCGTAGCTTTGTCGATAACTTCGGGGTCGGTATTCATAAGTTTTAAGAAATCGCCCGACAGAAAGTAGCCGACAATTGCCACTATAATGCCGCCCACGACGGCGATGATGACGGAAGTATGTACGATCCGGCCGGCTTTTTCGCGGTCTTGCGCGCCGATAGCCCTTGCCATAACGACGTTGGAGCCGACTGCAAGCCCTATCGTAAGGTTAGTGATAAGGTTGACCAAGGCGCCCGTAGAGCCCACGGCCGCAAGGGATTCCGTCCCCGCGAACTGTCCCACCACTACCACGTCGGCGGCGTTGAACAAAAGCTGAAGCACGCCCGAAAGAATGAGAGGAACGGAAAAAACAATCAGCTTTTTTAGAAGCGGACCGTTTATCATGTCTATGTTTTTTTTGGTTGCAGACGCCATTGTCTTTATAATTCCTTGATTTCGCGGGCACACGGAAAAAATCGTGATTTTCCCTGTTTTTAACCCAAGCGTTTGATTATTATAATCCCTAACGCATAAAAAATCAACAAAAATCCATTACAAAATAAAGGTAATTTTTTTACCGGCCGAAAACGAAGTTGCCGTAAATTTCCGCCAGGCGGCTGAGCGAAACGGCCGCGTTTGCCGCGCTTGTGGAAGGCAGCGCCGTAAACGACAGTTGCGGAAAGAATTTTTTAAGCGTGGCGGCGCTTTTTCTGCCGTTTGCCGCAATGCGCCGGACGGAGGGGAATTTTTCCAGAAAACCGCATATGTCGTTGGGATATTCGTTTTTTATGTCCGCGTCCAGGGAGCCTTCCCTCTCGCAAACGCCGATGCTGTCCCACAAGGCGACCTTAAGCTTTTTAAGCACTTGTTTTTTTACTTCGTAATCGGCGCTGTATTCCTCTTTTGCCAGCAGAAACATCACCCGCCAGAACCTGTTTTGCGGGTGCGCGTAATACTGATTTTCTTCCAAAGACTTCACGCTAGGCATACTGCCCAATATAAGCACGCGGCTGTCGGGATACGCGATATAGGGAAAACATCTTAAAATCTTACTCAAGCGCAAAAACACCTCCGATACGACTATTTTACACCCGAGGATAAAAATTGTAAAGCAAGCTTTAAAACCTAAAAACGCTTTCCCTGATTAAAATGAAAAGCGTCGGCATAATTTTTTTTTTAAGTTATGTCTTCCCTCTTTTATCGATCGTTACGCCCAAAAGCGCGATTACGGTTTTAATAAATTAAGTACAGCCCTTCCGTCGGGACGGAATGTTACAAAACGCACACCCGATCAGATATAAATATATCTTACCTTACCTATGTTTTTCTGCGCGAACAGGTCGTTTTCCTCAAGCACGTTCTTAAGTCTTTCGACAACTCCCTCGCAAGCGTCGTAAATCCTGACGTTACCGCCGAAATGCGCGGCTATAAGGTCGGCCACGTAATAGTAATGCGTGCAGCCCAGAACCACGCTTTCCACGTTTTCATTGTCGTAAGGCCTTAAAATATCGTCCACGGCGGGCTTTAAGTCTTTTAAGGAGGTAAAATTTCTTTCAATGTCGCGCGCAAGATCGGGCAGCGGAACCACAATCATGCTTCCGTCGTCGTATTTGTTTTTAAGCTGCAGAAATTTATCCTGCACGGCGGTAAGGCAAGTGCAAAGTACCAGAATTTTGCCTTCCTTATGCTCAACGGCGGCAGGTTTTACGGGCGGCTCCACGCCCACGAAAGGCACGCCGAATTTTTCCCTCAGACGGCTTATGCCCACGTTGGTGGCGGTGTTGCACGCAACGACTATCGCTTTCGCCCCCTCTTTAATCAGCATCGCGCTTACCTTTTCCGCGCGCTTTTTTATGTAACGGTTGCTGCGGTTGCCGTAAGGCGCGTGACTGCGGTCGAATACGTAAATGAAATTCTCCCGCCTTAAAACTTTTCTGGCGGCCGCAAGAATTTTCAGCCCGCCCACTCCGCTGTCGAATATTCCTATAGGTTGCTCGCTCATACCCTCATTATATTCGGCAAAAAGCACGGGCGTTCTGCTTATAAAACAATCGGCAGACCCTCTGTTCCCTCTCTCTTCCTCCGCCTTGAAAAGTACGCCCGAAATGCCGTCTTGAAAAGTCCTGCATATTGTTATATAAAGACGGCCGTAACTTTGTCCCAATCGGAAAAAGGGTTTATGATTGACCGCTCAGGTTTTGTCCAGTGCGGAATTAAGCGCGGAAGCTATGATGAAAGCGCACTCCTCCACGATAAGGTCGATGTCTTTGGGCGTGACGATAAGTTCCGCCCCGTCGTCGGTTGCGGTACCTGCCGCCTCTTTAATAAGGGTTCGCGCGTAGACCACAAGCGGGACGCCCACCGAGATAACGTTGCAGCCCATGGAATCGCGGTCGATGCGGAAGCGGAAATTGCTTACTCCGCTGCCGGGCGTAATCCCCGCGTCGGAAATCTGGAATGCGGCGGCAAGGCGCTCGCTGGCGGCGGCGCAAAGCGAGTCCACCACCACGATAAGGTCGGGACGGACTCTTTCTGCGGCGCCCTTTACGATGTCGTAGCTTTCAATCCCCGTAACGCCTAAAACGTTGGGACACAGCGTACAGACACCGTTTCCGTCCGATTTTTCGATGTTGCGCGTAACTCTTATTCTTTTTACGACGCTTGCGCCCAACGCGTCCGCAGTCATGCCGGGGTTGCCCAGTCCCACAATCATGCAGACGCGGGTTTTGCCGATATAATCCTTAATCGCGGACGTAAGCGCTGTCGCTATCCGGTCGTAGAATTCGCGTTCGCCCTTCGCCACGGCGGAGCTTAAAACCGTGGTGTATCTGCCGGCGGGTTTGCCGATTTTCTTTGCCGTTTCCTCGTCGATGTCGACGTCCGTACGGCTGACGTGCTCGTTAAGGCGCGTGACTTTGCTTTTGATGAGTTCGGAGGCAAGGTCCGTCCTGTTTTGGGGATAAAATTGCTTCATAATTAAGAATATTGTGCCAAAACCGCCAAAATATACCGAAAAAAACTTGCTTTTAAAAATTATATGTGCTAAAATACTTTAGCTAAAGGTGACAAGCGCTGTTTTTGTCGCCTTAAAATTATCGAATTTATACTGTAAGGAGAATTACCGTGCCTAATATCAAATCCGCAAAAAAGCGCGTACTCGTCAACGAAAAGAAGAATTCCGACAACAGGGTTCAGCTTACCCTGGTGAAAAACGCCGTTAAAAAAATTAACGCCGCTATCGATACCAACAATATAGAGGAAGCGGAAAGACTGCTTCCCGAAACCATGTCCGTGCTTGACAAAGCGGTTACCAAGGGCATCATGCACAAGAACACCGCCGCAAACAAAAAATCGGGTATCGCAAAGCGCATCGCCGATATCAAGAGCGGTAAAAAGGCTGTCGTAATCAAAAAGGACAACAAGACCATCGCCGCCGAAAAGGCTAAAGCCGCGCAGGAAGCGCGCGAGGCCGCAAGACAGGAAATAGCCAAGAAAAACGCGGAAAAGAAAGCCGCTTTGGAAGCCGCCAAGGAAGCGGAAAAGACCGCCGCTAAAAAGACGACCAAAAAAGCCGCCGCAAAAAAAGAATCCAAGGACGAAGAGGCTAAGCCCGCAAAGAAAACCGCTGCCAAAAAAGACGCCAAGGACGAAGAGGCTAAGCCCGCAAAGAAAGCTGCCAAAAAGGCCGCAAAAGAAGAATCCGCCGAATAATTTCTTTTCGGTATAATTTTTCTTGTATAGTAATCAAAACCGTTCCGTATCTTAACAAAACGGAGCGGTTTTTGCTTTTACAGAAAGTTTTCCTTATCCTTCCTTGCGCTTTCTCTTAACGAGGTTATTAAGATTTTTTCCCAAATACTTTCTCTTTGCCGCTTTCCCTTAACAAGTTTTTTTACACGGTTGGTTTTTTGAAGTTTACAGACAGCACCCGAGCACTTCCTTCCTTTACCGCTTTTCCTTAACGAGGTTTTTTGCTTTAATGAATTTCTTTTGCCCCCTGCTTCCCTTTACATAGGGCTGCACGACAGGATTTTTAGATTTTAAAATTTTTTCCCGTTGAAAATTCTTTTTTAATAAAAAAATCAATTTTTAATTACTGTGCTTTTTTGTTGCTTTCCTTGATATTTATTAAAATAACGCCGCCCCCTCCTTCTAAGACATTTTAAAAGGCTTTTAATCCCGTATCGATATTTTTCCGTACATTGCTTTAAAAGCATCGTTACCCTTTTGCGTCGGTCCCCGTTTGCGATAAACCGCCCCGTTGGTTTTTGTAAAGCGGTTTTTAGATTTGCATACACGCCCGTATTTTTAACCGTTACGGTAGCGTTTCCCTTTTTTTCTGTTTCCGCAGGTATTCAGCGTTTCCGCCCCGTGCCGCAATAAAGCAGACGGAATGTTGACACGGACAAAATAAATATGTTACAATCAAAAAAAACAGTCTATCGGAGGGAATATAACACAATGGCTACTATATGCGTAAAGGGCGTGGGCAAAATCAAAAAAGCGCCCGACACAGCGGAAATCAGATTGCGGCTGGAGCGCTTCGACGCCGATTACGGCAAAAGCAGCTTTTTCTGCGCGCAGGCCACCGAAACGCTTAAAACGGCGATAAAAAATGCGGGGATCAAAGAAACGCTTAAAACGGTATCCTTTTCCGTAAGCGCAAAATACGAAAACGTGCCCGACAAAGGCGTATACAAAAGCGTGCTTACCGGTTTTACCGGACTGCACACGCTTAAGCTGAGCTTGCCCGTAAGCGGAGACGGCGTAAAAAATGCGCTGGCAGCGATTTTGTCGGCGGGCGAGGAATGCGGAATCAGCCTTGCTTACACGCTGTCGGACAAGGAAAAAGAGTTAAAAAAGATGCTGGCAGCGGCATTTAAAGACGCGGAAAAGAAAGCGGAAGCCATTGCCGCCGCCGCGGGAAAGACTAAAGGCGCGCTTGTTTCGGTAACCGAGGGTTCCGCCGCCAAAGCGCTTTACTCGCGCACCGACGCCGATCTTACCGTGTTCGCCTCCGCCCGCGCCGCCGTGAACGCCGTGCCCGATTTTACCGCGGAGGAAATAGAGGACAGCGCTACACTTACCGCGGAGTGGGAAATTGATTAACGCGGTAAATTTTACCGTTTCTTTGTTTGACACAAATAACGTTTTTGCGTTAAAATAACCTTATGGAGCAAGATAAAAGGAACAAATCGCACCTGGGCGGTAAGGTTACTCCGTCGGCAAGGCTTTATGTGTCGCTTGGTTTTGCAAGCGCCGTAGCGGCAGCCGTCGTAATAACAGCCTGTTACGTCGCGCATTTTGTGGACGCCGACGCGGGACTTGAAGCTTTCGGCACGCTTTTCTACGCGCTGGTAATCCTGATTGCGCTGTCGCTTACGCTTAGCATAAATCAGCTTTTGCGCGGGAAATCCGCTTTTGCGGTTGCTGCGCTGACGATTTCTTCGCTCAGCCTTATCGCCGCAATCGTCACGATAATTCTGGAATTCGTTTTTTACGACACGTTTTTCCTGATTCCCTTTACTCCTTTCGCCTGAGCGAAAAATCCGGCTTTTCGGAAAAATTTAACAGTTTGGTTTTATACCTTAATTACCCCCAATGCCCAATAAATAAAGAGCATAAAAAAATCGGCCTCCGCTTAAATCGGAGACCGATTTTAATTACTTAGTAGTTATCGGGAAAAAGCACAGGGAATTATTCGATGGCGATGGTGCGCTTTTCGGGCAGTTTTTCCTTCTCTTTGGGGAAAGTAAGGGTCAGAACGCCGTTCTCGAATTTTGCCTTGACGTCCTTTTCTTCTATGTCGCCCACGTAATAGCTTCTGGAGCAGGAAACACTGCGTTCCTTACGGATGTATTTGTGGTTTTTATCCTCCTCTTTTTCAGCTTTGCGCGCGCTGACGGAAACATAACCGTCCTCCAAATTGATGGCTATGTCCTCTTTGTTGTAACCGGGCATTTCTATTTCCAGCGTGTAGCCCTTGTCGTCTTCCTTGACGTCGGTTTTCATTACGCTGTTGTCGAGGTTGAAAAACGCAGGCTTGAAAAAGTCGTCGAACGCCTCATCGAACAAGCTTATGGGATTATTCCTTCTTACAAGATAATTTTTCATGGTTTTTTACCTCCGTTAAATCTTATTTGTTCAGTCAATTGGCAGCCGTGCTTTCTGTCTGTTAGCACTCTTTCCCATTGACTGCTAATATTATAACTCTCTTTTTTCGGTTTGTCAATAGTTTTTTAAAAATTTTTTAAATTTTTTTTTACATATTCAGTATTCCCTTTTTTTCGGAAATTATATGGGGAAAATTGTTTTTTCTTCCTCATGTTTTTGTCTGAACGCGGCTGTTATAAGTAAGCTTATCCCGGCTTAACTATAGGCGTAAGCGAAGGCGGAATTTATTAAATAAAGCCCGGAAGAAAAGTCCCAGAAGAAAATAAAGACTCACTTATCCCCGTCGATAAACGCCTGAACTGTTTCCGCGGTCTGACGGAACAAAATTTTCCACCTGAAATTTAAAAACGGCGCAGGATAAATCGGATCTTACCGGTTTACGGATTTATTTTTAACATTGGCGAGAGCTTTCCCCTAAAAGCCGCGGATAAAATTTACCGCCGTTTTGCGGCATAAAAAAACTCCGCCCCGCCGTTAAAGCGGAACGGAGTTTCCCTTTTTTTACGAAACTTCCTTTTAACCGGACTTTGCCCTGCTTTTCAAGGAATAATTGGTCCTTGCATGGGCGTTTTAAGACATAAACCGACAAACATCAGACGTGTTTAACGGACAATGCAGTCGGTGCGATAAATTTTTTAGATTGCGCTTACCTTACCTTTTCCACCGCCTCGAACAATTTAAGTTCGGGGTACGCGCTTTCCATGTATTTTATCTGCGCGCCCGTG
>CALVUQ010000028.1 GCA_944363615.1 uncultured Clostridia bacterium
ACAAATGCCCATTTTTTTGCCTTGTAAGCTTGCATAACATATTCTGAAGATGTAATATCGAAATTTGTTTCATTCCATTCGATAAACTTGTAACCTTTCAATTTTTTGTGCCAAGTTTTAATGCACTTTTTTGATAGAGAATCTTTTTCTTTGCCACCGAACCAGCAATAATGAATAATTTTAGGTATCATATTATTATTTTTTCTTAAAAGGATAAGTAATTATCTTTTTTACCGTTGCAAAAAAACCGTCGTTAACCAATGACACTGCAATTTTTTTTCCGAAGAAACGTTGATATTTTCCTATACGTTTTATTCTTTTAATTTCTTCTTCCGTGCGCCAGGAATTTGTAAAACGATGTATACAATGGGTGTTTTCGGTATCATGAACTTTAAAAGTACAATAGTCCATAGGAGAAAACCAATCTTCAGGGTAAACAGCTATTTTACCGTCATCAAAAGAACTGAACTTTTTATTGTTAATTATAAGTCCGTAATCTTTTACAAACTGGTTTGTAAAATGCCTTGGCAAAGCAGTTAAATCTGCTTTCCCGTCAACTAAAAATTCACGATTATTGAAATAGTTTAACAGGTTGCCTATTAAAAATTGATTTTTTACTGCGCCAATCACGGCAGCTTCCAGTGTATCGCCGCTTTCGTAACCCGTAAATAAATCGTACGACAGAAACTCGTCAAAGGATTTTACTACTTCCACGTCGCTGTCGAAATATATACCGCCGAAATTGTAAAGCGCCCAGAACCTGAAGTAATCCGCCACAAACGCCCATTTCTGCGCGTCATACGCCTGCCTTACGTATTTGGAAATATCCAGATCGAAATTACTTTCGTCCCAGCGACGTATTTCATAATCGGGCAAAAATTTTTTCCAGCTTGCAATGCACATTTCCGCTTTTTCGGTAAGCGGTTTACCGCCGAACCAGCAGTAATGTATAATTTTCGGAATCATAACTTACTCTCCTTATAAATGCTTACAGACGAGTTTAAGTAGCAAATAATTTCTGTTTTTCAAGAGAAAATATTTAATTTTTTCTTTTTTCGTCCAGCCTTTTGTGTTTGCGTCGGAATAAATCTTGTTTTCGCTCCACTTGTTTACGACGCGCTTTATTTCCGTCTTGTCCTTGAGAAAAGAAAACGCGGTTTTAATCTGCCAGAAAGCAAAACTTACGTACCTGCGCTTGATTTGCTGCGAAACGTCGTAACCCGCGTCTGCAGCTGCCCTGATAACGCTTTTCTCCGCCGTCATTTCACTGTCGTAATATTCGGGTTTATATTTTGCCGTCATCTGTCCTTCGGTGATGCGGTAGTTATAAAGAGGTTTGTCGACATAAACCAGTTTTCCGGCGTTAATCACGTTAGACACCGTAATGACGACGTCTTCGGACATGGACAGTGTTTCGTCGTAATAGACCAGGTTTTTCAAATACAGCTCGCGTTTTATAAGCTTAGTCCATACGTTAGGCGAAAATATTTCCGCGTCGGTACCTGGCACGACGAAGGGTATTATTTCTTTTTCGATGCGTTTTCTGTCATAAACTCCCGCCAGTTTGTAACCGACGTGTCGGACGCTTCCGTCTGGCAGCACGCGGTTGAACGCGCATATCGCAACGTCGCAGAGATTTTGGGACGCAGCGTCATACAACGATTCTATCATGTCTTTTTCAAGATAATCGTCGCCGTCCGCATTGACGATATATTCGCCCGTAGCCGCCCTCGCACCGGCAAGCCTTGCGGACGCAAGTCCTCCGTTTATTTTATGAATAACTTTAAAGCGGCTGTCGCAAGCGGCGTATTCGTCGCAAATTTTTCCGCTTCCGTCGGTACTGCCGTCGTCCACGGTTATGATTTCCAAATCGGACAGAGTCTGATTTTTAACGGAATCAAGACACTTCCTGAGATAATTTTCCACATTATAAACGGGAATTATAACGCTTACTTTACTCATTATCGTATCCCTTATAGTAAGCGCGACCTTCCTTTAATCCGCGCTTGAACCCCTTCAGCCTTGCAACGTAAACGGCCTTTCGCGCGGGCTTCAGCGCATAATAAATCCGGGCAAGCCTTGATCTCGTCATAAGTTTTTTAAACTGAGCGTAGGCCTTTTTCTGTCCGCGAAGCACCAGACTTTTGACAGCCATGGCGGCGAACCCCACCGAATACTTATAAGTAACCGCGGCGTCGAAATCCTTTTCCCGATCGGTCTCGTGAAACACTGCGTCCGTGGAGTCGTAAAACCCGCGCTTGCCCGTATAGAGCAGCTGAAGGAGGAAATCCGTTTCTTCCCCGCTGCCCCAGTCCGTGCCCACGCCGAACTTTTCGTCGAACAACGGAATTTCTTTTTTATCGCGGAATTTACAGAATATCGAAACCGATATGGGTTTTAATAAAACGTTGGCTTCGTTTAGCACACACTTCTCATTCAGCGTCCTGTGTTTTCCGAACCCTTTCCGTTTAATCGGGTCATAAATTCCCATACTTACGAAGTCGTATTCTTTCAGATTTTCAAGCGCCGCCGAAACAACTGTCGGGTTATACCAGCAATCGTCGTCGGGAAAAGCAATGACGCCGGATTCCTCATCGGGTATTTCCTTAATCCCCGCGTTGCGGGCCGCCGACAAAGAACACGGCTTAACGTGCAGGACTTTTAATTCCCTGATCTTCGGAGAGACGCAAAGCTCATCTTCGGACTGGATAACGGCAATAAGTCTGAGCCGGTCTTTTATTTCCTGCGGCTGCGCGTCAAGCGAAACCAGAAATCTTTCGGTAACCTTTGCACAAGGCTGACGCGTCGTCATTACGAGATTAAGCATTTTTTTCCTCCGTTGAAATAAGACTTTGTTTCTTTACATAAGAAGCGCCGCCCATGAGAATGCCGAAAATCATCCACATATACAGCCGCATATAACCCTGATTTGCCTGAAGCACAATCAGGAACAATATCAGTCCTATTGAAAGCGCCCACAACGCAAGCGAATCTTCACCGCGCACTTTTTTATACACGCGGAAAGAGTTTCTTATTATCAAAGATATAAACAGGATAAGCGCAAAAGTCGTAAATATTCCGGTAGTTGCAAGCAATTCAAGCGTCACGTTGGAAGGCACGTAACTACGGTCAAACCCCAAAAATTCGCCGTAACAATTAGGCCCGACGCCGAACAACGGCCGGGTGAGAAAGACTTTCCAGGTTTCCGACCACATTCCTATTCTTCCGCCCGAAGCGGATACTATACCGTCGCTGAACAATCTGCCCACAAAAACCGACAATACGTTGGGAAGCAACAGTATTATCGCGATATAAGCAACTAATGCGGCTGCAACCAAGATAATGACGACTTTATTGCGCTTATAATAAAAAGCCGATAAAAACATTATTATGAAAGTCGCTCCTATTGCCAGAAAGCCGGTTGTCGCTGTACACAGCGCCATTCCCGCAAGCGCAAACAAAAAATCGATGAGAAAAATTCTTTTGTAGGTTCTTAAAAACAAATAGCCGCAACAGATAAGCCAGAAACTGAAATACGTCGCAAGATAGCTGGGCTCATAAAACCAAAGCGCGGGTCGGGGGATTCCCATAAAAGTACCCGTGGTGAAAAACGGAATCTTATAGCCGGCGATAAGCTCCAGAAAAAACTGCACGGCAAGCAGAACGGTCTGGACGTAAAACGAAATACGCAGAATTTTCATAAAATTCCGTATTCCGTAAGACGATACGTAAGAGGCAAACAGAAAAAGTATGATGAATATGTTATACAAAAGCCAGACGAAATAAATAAGACTTTCCGTAATCGAAACGGAAAACAGGCAGGACACGAAATAAAGTCCTATGAACGCGAGCAGAACAGGCGAAAAATAAAACTTATATTTGTTTTTGACAACTATAATCAGTCCCGCCGCCAAAAGAATCAACTGTACGAAACGGAAATTGAAGCCGCCTATGTTTACGCCCCAGGTGTCCGCGCCGATAAGCAATACGCATAAAAACACCAGCGCATTGAGATACGCGGGCGGCCTTTTCGTATTGGTCTTGTCTAAAGCGGTTTCCATTTCAGATGTCAGATAAATTCTTCCTGTACTTTTTCAGCCACCGTTTTAAAATTATATTTTTCGAATACGGCGGCGTTTTTGTCGGGATTAACCACGGGATCGACATGTAACAGCTTTTCGCAAAGGTCCTGCGCGTCCTCCGAGCGAAAGAAAACTACGTCCGCGCCGGAATATATCTCCTTAAAGACTTCAATGTCGGAAATTACGGGTTTAGTCTTAAGATAAAGCGCTTCAAGCGGCGGCAAGCCGAACCCTTCGTAAAGCGAAGGCTGTACAAGCGCTTTGGCTTCCGCAATAAAGCGCATAAGATCTTCCCCGGACTTGTAGCCGGTAAAACAAATATCGGAATTCTTGATTTTCTCCGCCGTTTCGGCGTCCGACGTACGGAAATTTTCTTCCGAACCCAATACGTACAGCTTTATTCCGTCGCCCTTTTCTTTTATTTTTTCGTAAGCGGACAAAAGCGTTTTAAGTCCTTTGTGTTTTTTGATGTTGCCCACATAAACGAAATAATCGCTTTTTACGCAGGAAGAAGCGTCAAAATCAATGAAGCTTCTGCTTACGCCGTTATAAATGACTTTGATTTCTTTTTTGCAATGCGGAAAAAAATGCAGAATTCTGTTTTTGGAAAATTGCGACACGGTGAAAATTTTTTCGGACTTTTTCATCGCGCGCTTTATCATATATTTTTTTATAAGCTTGTCCGCGGCGCCGTTGCAACATTCTTTATACTCCAGAAAAACCACGTCGTGAAGCGTGCTTAAAACGCGCGTTCTGACGCCCAGAGGAATTATAAAATCGGGAGTATAAAAATAATCGCATTTATTGACTTCTTTTACGGGAAAATCGGTAAGTCCGTTTACCGAAAAAGGATGGCTTTCACAATAAATTTTGCGGGCGGGATAACTTGTTTTGTCCAGCACCTCTTTTTTGCCTATGAGAACAAACTCGTCTTTTTCGTAATTAAGATAATCGAGAATCCCTTCAATATGCCTGCCGATGCCGGAATTTCCCAGGTATCTGCAGTCTATCGCCACGGTAGACATTTATTTGTCCTCCTCTTTTACGCCGTAAAGCTTACGTATGTTGCGTTTAAATTGCGCGGACGTGAAATTTCCGATAACTCTTTCCCTGGCGTTGTTTCCGTATTCCGCGCGTAACTGCTCATCCTCGGCAAGCCTGTTCACTGCGGCGGCATAAGCGTCGGTGTCGAACGAGGGACATTCTATTCCGGTAACGCCGTTAACGGAAACGTAATTCACACCGGATCCTTCTATCGTAAAAGTTACCGCAGGTTTGGAAAAATACATTCCTTCGGCAAGCGCTATCCCGAACGCTTCGTTTTTCGTAATCGAAGGAAACAGAATCATGTCGCACGCAAGAAAATAGGAAACGATTTTCTGAATGGGTATAAGGCCCAAAAATATGATTTTTTCGTCGCCGGCCGCCTGTTTTTTCAGCTGTTCGGTAAGCGGCCCCGTCCCTGCCAATAAAATACGCACGTTGGAATCGATCTTTTCCGAAGCCTTGATTAAGTATTTCAGTCCCTTGTAAGGCACGTGACGTCCCAGATTGAAGCCCAGCACGCAGCCGTCGTATTTTTTTCTTATCTCTTGCGCCTCTTTGACGTTTTCCTCCGTTACCACAAGCCTTTTCTCGTTTATGGCGTTGGGAACGACGGTTATTTTATCCTTAAACATGGGCAGAAAATCCGACTTGTCGATATAAAGCGGACTTGTCGCAACGATTTTATAGGCTTTCTTAAGCATGCGTTTTGTCTCGCCCACGAAGAAATTTTTAAGGAATTTCTGTTTTATTATATCCGAATGCCAGTAAACGATAAGCTTTGCGTCGAATCCGATTTTCATGAGATAATGCGCCGCAAGCGGGTTGGGATAATGAAAGTGTATATAGTCGGGGCGAAATTCCGCCAGCACTTTCTTCAGAACCTTTCTGAACTGAAAAGAAATGGCCTGCGAAGATATTTTCGCCACGCACTTCGTCCTGATAATCTTTACGCCGTTTTCCGTTTCTTCGCCGTAACCCTTTTCGTGATTAAAGCACAAGACGACCTGGTCGGCAACGTCGCTGAGCGCGTCAACCACGTCTTTGGCAACCATCTCCACACCGCCTATGTGCGGCGGGTAATAGCTTGTTATGTGTAGAATTTTCATTTGCGACAATAACCTTAAATACTTTTTTCTATACTTTCTTCGTTACCGACAATGTTATACTTACCGTCAAACGTATCGGACAGGCTTTGGTCGTAGGTAAGAGAGCCGAATACCTTTTTCATCGATTTGGAAAACGGCATCAGAATATATACAAGCCAGTTGAACAGCCTTGTCACGCGCAGTTTTTTGCCTTTTTCAGCCGCCGCTGCCTGAGCAATTTTATAAGTCGCGAAATATTGCGGATTCTGCGGGAAAAACACCCCTTCCGAACGGTTTTCGACAGCCAGCCTTACGAACTCGCTTAAATTCTCGATATAAAGCATGCTGCGCCTGTTTTCTATTTTGGGGAAAATCGGGGTTTTAAGCGCAAGCTTGCAAAGCCTCGGAAAATTTCCTTTGCAGTCTTTGCCGAAAATCATGGGCGGACGCAGTACCGCAACTTTGAAATTTTCGTCGGACATTTTTCTTATTTTTTCGTCCGCTTGCAGTTTGCTTCTCCCGTACGGACTTTTAGCCGAAAAAGGAGTGTCTGCCGTTATATTGCCTTTGCTTTTTTCATACAAAGACATACTGGACATAAAGATAAACTGTTTTACGCCGCTGTTTTTGGCTTTTTCCGCCGTTTCGACGGCAAGGTCGCAATTGACCGCCATATACAGTCCCTCGTCCTGTTTGCCCTTTACGTCGTGAGCGATGCCCGCCACATGGAAAACGCAGTCAAAGCCCGAAAAATCCTTTTCGCGCCACTCTTTTCCGATCATGTCGAGTTCTTCGACCTCATGTCCGCACTCGACGAGGCGCCGCGCGACCGCCGAGCCGACATAACTGTTTTTGCCCGTAATCAGTACTTTCATCTGTCTTTTTCCTCTTTTAAGGAATTACCGTCGGTTTTATCCGTGCCGCAGCAGCAGGCGTCCACAAAAGCCGCCAACACGTCTTCGGCTTCCGCTTCTTTCAAAGCGGCGTCCTCTTTATCCGCGGCGGCACAGTCCGAATCCGCGGCTTCCGGTTTCCCTGTATTATCCGCCTTATCTTCGGTTTGGGTCAAAGCGTTTTCCGCCGTTTTGGAGCCATAAGGCAAATCCGAACCCGAAGCTTTTGCGCTTTCGTTCCGTGCCGCTTCGATTGAGTCAGCCGCGTCGCCGCACGAGTCCTCTCCCTTAAAAGAGCTTTCGCCGTCCGCGTCGCTTACGACGGGTATTTCAATTGAGTTTTCCGAATTTGTTTCCGATTGAGCCGGATCCGAGTCCTCAACGACGCCGTTTGCCGCGTTCAAATCCGTTGCGGCGTTTTTTGCATCGGCTTTTGCCATGGCGCCCGTACCGCCTTCCACCACACCGTCGCTTTTAAATACCGAAAGCAACGTTTTGAAAAAGATTTTGATATCCAGCCAAAGACTCATTTTCTGTACGTACTCGCCGTCAAGTTTTGCCTTTGCTTCAAGCTCCAGCTCGTCCCGACCGCTGATCTGAGCAAGTCCCGTAAGCCCCGGGCGGACGCCGTTGGCGTTGTATTTATCTCTTAGCTCCACAAGGTCGTATTGATTGTAAAGCGCGGGACGGGGGCCGATTACGGACATTTGTCCCGCAAAGATGTTGAAAATCTGAGGAAGCTCGTCAATGCTGGTCTTTCTGAGAAATTTACCCACGCCCGTTATGTAGGAGTCGGCATTGTTTAAAAGATGCGTGGCGGTATCCCTGGGAGCATCGACGCGCATGGTGCGGAACTTTAAAATGGTAAAAAGCTTTTTGTTTTTACCGACGCGCTTTTGTCTGAAAAAAACGGGGCCTTTTGAGGTGCATTTGATGACGACGGCGATTATCAGAAAGGGAATCGCAAGCAGCACAAGCGCCAGAAAAGACGCCGCTATGTCGAAAAATCTTTTGAAAAACAAATAAATACCTTTCACTGTCTTATACCCGAATTATTTGAAAAAACCGATATTTTTGATTATATCATATGAAGAAGCCGAAACGCAAGCGCCTTGCAAACCGCGGTGATTACTGCCCCGATATTCCGCTTTAAAGTCCCTGGAAATCGGATTTCAAAGAGGTAACGCGCAAAACGTCTTTGCCTATCATCCGATGCAGTCCGCTTTTACCGGAAAAAAGGATGTTATCCCTCCTTTAAGCGCCCTTACATTAAGGAAACCTACTTTAACGCAACCGCGATAACCCGAAAAGCCGAGCCGGAAAAACCGCTTAAGCCCGACGGTAAACCTTAGAGGCGGATAGCGGGATTCAGATTTCGGTACGCGACTCCAGCGCGCGGGAAAGCGTGACCTCGTCGGCGTACTCTATCTCGCTGCCCATACTTATACCCTGCGCGATACGGGTGACTTTTATGCCCATGGGTTTCAACAGTCTTGCAAGATACACGGCGGTAGCCTCTCCCTCCACGTCGGGATTGGTGGCGATGATGACTTCTTTAACGCCGTCCAGTCTTTTAAGAAGCTGTTTGATATTGAGATCGTCCGGGCCTTTGCCCTCCAGCGGATTAAGCGTGCCGCCTAATACGTGATAGACGAAAGTCCTGCCCGCAACGCGCTCCAGCGACAGAATGTCCCGAGGGTCTGAAACCACGCAAATCACGCTGTGATCGCGGGTTTTACATATGTCGCAAACGTCGTCCTCGGTAAAATTCCCGCAGATGGAACAGAACTTGATTTTTTCCTTAACGCCTTCTATGGCGGAGGCGAAATCCAGCGCGTCCTCTTTATCCATGGCGATAACCGCGTAGGCGTAACGCTGCGCGGTCTTCTGGCCCACCCCGGGAAGTCGGGAAAAGGCGTTGATGAGTTTCTGAACGGACTCGGGCTGTTTCATGGAATTAAAGAATGTTTCCCACGCCCGCGGGCATCAGACGCGCGCTTAAAGCGTCCGCCTCTTCCGCTGCGGAGTTGAACGCCGCGACGATAAGATCTTCCAGCATTTCGACGTCGTCGGGGTCGATCGCCTCGGGCTTTATTGAAACGGCGGTAACGCGTTTGTCGCCCGTCATGGTAACGGTAACCATTCCTCCCGCGCTGCCCTCCACCGTGGCGTTTTTGATTTCTTCCTGCGCCTGTTTGACCTGTTCCTGCAGTTTCTGCGCCTGTTTCATCATAGCCTGCATGTTCATGCCGCCCATGCCGAAACCGCCTCTTGACCCGTATGCCATTATTGAATCTCCTTTTCTTTTAATAAATGAATCTTTTTGATTTTGCCGGGTTTTATACCGTGATTTTGCCTTTTGATTTGTACCCGATGATTTCTTGACAAAAATCCTGCGTCTATTTCTTCCGGCTTTATTATTATATAATAACGGACGGCTGAAATTGCGCGTTAAAAAACGGGAATTTGCACCTGCCGATGTGATATTGCGCTTCTGTATCCGTCATTTTTTAATGTTGAGCTTGGCGTCGCCTATCATTTTTTTGATGCGCGCAATCTCGTTGTCCATGTCCACGCCGCCCGACTTTTTGTTGACGACAAGCTTATACGGCGCGCCGTCATAAGCAAGTCCGCGCGTAACGGCCGACGTCATTTCGTCGTCGCTGAGGCGCAAAAAGCTGTCGGGCGCCGCCCACACGATTAGTTTATCCCCGCGCACCTCTACGTCCGTGACGTTGCTTAAAAGCGCGAAGGAAGCAGCCGACTCATTAAGACGGAAGTAGGTAAGCAGTCTGCCCCAGACGCTTCTTGCGTCCATGGGTTTATCCGCATCCCGCTTTACGGGCGCGGGTGCTGCGGCAGGGCGCTCCGCGGGCGCGGCGACGCTTTCTTTAACCGCGTTTACAGCCTTTACGCCCCCTTCCGCCAGTCGTCTTTCAAGGCGCGTAAGACGTTCCTCTATGGCGGAAAGGTCCGTTACAGCAAGTTTTGCCGCCTTAAGCGCGGCGCACTCCAAAACCACGCGCGGACTTACGGAATATCTGATTTCCGCGTCCACCGACGAAAAGACGTTTATCAAAGACACAAGAAGTTCGACCGAATATTTTTCCGCTTCCTTTTTCATTACGGCGATATCCTCTCTGGAAGCGGTTACGCCCGCCGAAGGCGAAGCTTTAAGCACAAGCACGTCCCGCGCGTAAGAGCAAAGGTCTTTTGCGATAACCCCGACGCTTTTCCCCTCGGCGCACAGAGTGTCCACGGTGGAAAGAATTTCCGAAATGTCGGACGAGGCGACGGCATTGAAAAGGGCGCGGGTACTTTCCCGTCCGCCAGAGCCCAGAACCTCAAGCACGTCTTTATAGCTTAAGTCGGACGAAAAGTTCATGCATCTGTCGGCAATGGAAAGCATGTCGCGGACCGAGCCTTCAGCAGCGGCGGCAATAAGGTCCAGCGCCTCCTCTTCCGCGTTGACCCCTTCCGCGGCGTAAACTTTTTTAAGATAATCTTTAAGCGCGTTTTTGCCCACAAGCCTGAAGTCGAACCTCATGCAGCGCGACAGTACGGTGGCGGGTAATTTGTGCACCTCGGTGGTGGCGAGAATGAACACGGCATGCGCGGGAGGCTCCTCCAGCGTTTTTAAAAGCGCGTTGAACGCCGAGGCGGAAAGCATGTGCACTTCGTCCACGATATAGACCTTGTATTTACCGGCGACGGGGGGATACTGAACGTTTTCCACGATTTCGCGAATCTGGTCCACGCCGTTGTTGGAGGCGGCGTCCAGTTCCACAATGTCGATGTTGTCGCTGCCCGCAAGCGCAAGGCAAGTTTTGCACTTTCCGCAAGGAGAACCCGTTTCGGGGTTAAGACAGTTGATGGCGCGGGCGAAAATGCGCGCGCAGGTGGTTTTACCCGTCCCGCGGCTGCCCGTAAACAGATAAGCGTGCGAAACGTGCCCCGACTTAACCTGATTGATAAGCGTGCGCGTGATGTGTTGCTGCTCTATGACGTCCTCGAAAACTTTAGGACGGTATTTTCTGTATAATGCCGGCAATTTCTTTATTTCCTCTCACGATAAATTATAACCAAATCCGAGTATTTTGTCAAAGAATTGACTCCTGTTTTGCAAATGCCGCCCTTATAAGAAACGGAACAGCAAGGATACAAAATTTTCTTTTGTTTAAAACGCGCGTAAATTGTTGAAAAAACGCTTGAATTATGTTACACTTATTAAAACAATACTTATTTAATCGGGGCGGAATTTATCCTTTGGAAACTTCCTACTACATAAGCGTTGCAATAAAAAAATATCTCGACGAGCACGGAATGAAATCCTATAAACTCGCCGAGGCTTCGGGGTGCAACAAAACCGCGGTAAACAACTGGCTTTATCAGCGGCAGATGCCCTCCTCCAAAGCACTTGTAAAGCTTGCCGATTACATGAACGTTTCCTTAGACTACATGCTGGGACTTAAAAGCGAGAAAAGTATCATCCGCAGCGGCAGCAAGGAAAAATTCATAAAAAGAATCTCCTTTCTTCAGTTGCCTGAGGGGATTACCTCCTACCGCATCGCCAAGGAATGCGGAATGGGCACTTCCGCCGTTTCCAAATGGAAGGACATGAAGCGTCTTCCCAAAATCGAAGCGCTTATCAAGCTGTCCGAACTTTTCGATTGCTCGGTGGACTTTCTGCTTGGAAGGACAAACGTTCCTTAAAGCGAACATGGCTTTTTCGCCGACGGAAACTTTTCCTGAGGACTATAAAGACGCAAAAAAACAATAAAAAATCAAAAACCGGCAAGATTTTATTCTTGCCGGTTTTTTTTACGCCATAAAAATCCGAACCGAAAACAGCTGCCGAAATCCGGGGACTTTCCTGCGTAAGCCTTCCTGATGCTTTACGCATGCAGAACGTCTTTTAACAAAGCGTTTTACGTTGATTTTATTTTCACAAAAACGTTAAACGCTGACGCGGCAATGACTTTTTGCCGCCGCGCGATAAATACGGGCTCTTAATTCTTTCGATTTAAATCAACGGTTTTGTAATTCAGGTTTTCTTATCTGCCCCGAAGCCGTACCGCTTTTAGAAAAACGCCCTCGCTGCCAACCTGTGTCTTTATCGATTCTTATCCGATAGCAGCGCAATTGCGGATAAGCGCGCTGACGAATAAGCCTTGTGCTTTATAAAAAATCCCGTAAAGGCAATCTTAAAAGCTTGTTACAGCTTTACTGCGCAGGCAATGGCAAGCGCGCCGTAACCGATGTGACAGGAAACGCTTAACGAAAGCGGAGCCAAGAAGAAATCAAAGCCGGGGAAAGCCGCCTCGCACTCCTTTTTCCAGTCCTCGGCTTCCTCGGGATTGCCCGAATAGGCCAAAGCAAGCATAAGCTTACCGTTTTCCGCGGCGTCTTTGAACCTTTTTTCAAGGTCTTTTTTCATCGCCTTTATCATGACGGCGCGCGCGGCTTTTTTGCCGCGGACCTTGCTGTAAGCGTCCAGTTTGTCGCCCTGAATCTGCAGCACGGGTTTAATGTTCAACAGGGTACCTATCGCCGCCGCTACGGGAGTGATTCTGCCGCCCTTTTTAAGATATTTAAGCGTTTCGACCGTGATGTAAATGCTGGACTGCAGCTTGTTCTGTACAAGGCGGTCCTTGATTTCCGCGGCGGAAAAGCCCTCGGAAGCCAGTTTAAGCGCGTCCAGCACGGACTGCCGCTGAGTAACGGATATGCGCTGATTGTCCACGACCTCCACTTTGCCGCCGTAATCGCGGCTTAAAACACACGCGCTTTCGCAGGAACCGCTGAGGCCTGAAGACATGGGAATGTAAACAAGCTCGTCATAAGACTCAAGCGTTTTATTCCATAAGTCCGTCACGTCCCCGGGCGAAGGCTGGGAAGTATGGATTTCCGCGTCCGATTTAAGCGCTTCGTAAAACTGCTCCTGAGTCATGTTGATATCTTCGAAATACAGTTTGCCGTCGATGTAAAACGGCATGGGCAGCACCGATATGCCCAGCTCGGCCGCCTCCGCTTGAGTAATGCCGCTGTTACTGTCCGTCACCACCGCTACTTTTTTCATGATTGTTTCTCCGAACAAAACTTTTTTTAATTACGTTATCCGTAAAAGATAAACCGACGGTAATTTTATCATTTTTTTTAAAAAAAATCAACCGATAGCGGCTTTTACGTCATAAAAACAGCGTTAAACCTTAAACATTTTTCCGCGAAAACAAAAAATCCGGTCCGTAAACCGAATTTCTTTTACAAAAAAACCGTTGCTTTACTCAATTTCCGCGCGTTTACGAAAGCGACATACGGCGGTTGATTTCCCCATTTACCGCATAGAAACAGACGAAAACGAATAATGGTCTTGATAATCGGAGTCCGTTTTGCGGCCGTCGGGTATAGGCGGCAAAAATCCGCCCCCTACAGAAAAGGCACGAAAAGACAGAAAACAGTAAGCAGAATCAGGAATCCGAAGTTTATCGCCGCGTTAAGACCGAGGTATTTAAGACGCTCGCGGGGTTTATAGAGTGAAAAACTTTTGAAGGAAATAAGGCTTGCCATGGAAGAAATAAGCGTACCCACGCCGCCGATGTTGACCGCGATAAGCAATCTTGCGTAATCGGAAGTAAACCCCGACAGAAGCACCGCGGACGGCACGTTGCTTATAAGCTGACAGCTGATAACGCCCGTGAGAAGCACGTTTTTGCCAAGCAACATGCGGAAGAATTCGTCAACCGCCTGAATGCGCGCCAGATTGCCTGTAAATATAAAGAACATGCAGAACGTGAACAACAAAGAGTAATCCACTTTAAGCAGGGCGTGTCTGTCCATAACAAGCAGAACGGGAATGACAAGCAGTCCCGTAAGCACGGGAACCACGCGGAACACAAGCAGAATCATGTAGGCGAACAAGACAAAATATGCGGCGGTTTTGGGCTTATTGAGCTTATACTCCTCCTCTTCGATGGCAACGATGGGTTCGCGGCGGACGAAAATACAGCAAAGCGCGATAAGCAGTACGGAAAACAGAGTGGGCACAAGCATTATGGAAAAGAATTCGCCCGTGGGGATACTGAAGCGGTTGTATAGATACAGGTTCTGCGGGTTGCCGAAAGGGGTAAGCATGCCGCCGAGGTTAGCGGCGACGGTCTGCATGGTAAAAGTGTAAGCCATATATTTTTCCTTATCGGCGGAGTGCAGCACGAAGTACCCCAGCGGCAGAAAAGTCAGAAGCGCCATATCGTTGGCGATCAGCATGGAGGCGATATAGGTTATCGCGACAAGCGCGGCAATTGCGGAACGGGTTGTGCGGAAAATTTTGATGACTTTCCGCGCGAGAATACGGAAAAACCTTTGGTTTTTAAGCGCCGCGATGACCGCAGACATACCGAAAAGCGAAATGAGAGTTCTTACGTCGAAATAATCGGCATACTGCTTGTCGGGAAAGACCAGAAAGCACGATATAACCGCCGCGACGAACGCGACGACGGCAACGATATTGTTTTTAAGGAAAAATTTTATGTAATAGGCTTTATTCATGAGGACAATGGGACCGCGGCGCAAGCGTATTTAGGGGTTACGTATAAAAAGCCGCACCTTCAGCACATATTATATCCCTTTTAAAGGACGAAATCAACAAAACGCGCAATAAAAAAAAGACGGCGGGAAGATTTTCCTTTACCGTCTTCAAGGTCCTGACTGCCCGAAAACCTTTTTCCTGTTTAAGCGATTACATATTTTCAAGCAGCATTTTGTCCGCCACAAGCGCAATGAATTCGCCGTTGGTGGGCTTTTCGGTGCTGGAATATACCTTTACGCCGAAAATGGAGTTGATGTTTTCTATTTTGCCCTTGTTCCAGGCGACCTCTATGGCGTGACGGATTGCGCGTTCCACCTTAGAGGGACTGGTCTCGAAGCGTTCGGCAACCTCGGGATACAGTCTTTTGGTGATACTGTTGATGATGTCGGGACTGTCGATCGCCATTTTAATGGCTTCCCTTAAGAACTGATAACCCTTTATGTGGGCAGGGAT
The DNA here is from genome assembly GCA_944363615.1 of uncultured Clostridia bacterium. GTDB lineage: Bacteria > Bacillota > Clostridia > Christensenellales > Pumilibacteraceae > UBA10677. The sequence continues at coordinate 15,146 of CALVUQ010000028.1, forward strand.
TCCCACAGTCATGAATATGTCGGTTATTCTTTGCTCAAGGCTGCCCTTGCCCGTCTGGCCGTAGGGTCTTACGCGCGGTTTGTCGGCTTTTATGCCGTCGATGCGCTTTTTCAGCTCCTTAAGTCCGAAAGGCTTTATGAGATAATAATCCGCGCCCGCGTCTATCGCCGCCTGAGCGTAAGTTTCGCCCGCCACTCCGCTTACCGCGACTATTTTGCAGCCGTTTTTGTCGATTTCCTCCAGTACGGACAATCCGTCCTTTACGGGCATAAGCATGTCGACGACCATGGCGTCGGGCTCGGTAAGATTATATTTTTCCACGGCTTCCTGCCCGTTCTTAGCCGTGCCGACCACCTCGTAATCGGAGCAAGATGAGAAAAATTCCCTCTCTCTTTCAAGTAATTCCTCATCGTCGTCCACCAATAAAATTCTTGTCCTCATAATTTTCACAAACCTCCTTTCCTTTGACAATATTTTATCAAATTACGCATTTTTAAACAAGTTAGCGCAAAGTTGTACAAATTATTTTTTGTCGTTTTAAGTTACTTTTTAATTTACTTTAGCGAAGTGCGCCGCCTTTCCCTTTCCCGATTTAAAATTTACCACGCTAAAGCCTTGCCCGACCGTTTTTTCAGGTTTTTCAGAGCCCCGAAAAAACCTTTTTCTCCTCTTATAAACTCAATTTCAAAAGCGTTTTCACCGCCGTATTGTGCCCCATTTTTTATGCCGTCAAACGATGGCGGCGGACGCTTTTACGGGACCCCGAACGCTGCAAAGTTTCAGTCACGCTTGACGCGATTTTCATCCCTTTTACATGCGACGGGTTGCCATTTTCGTCAGGTTATGTTATAATTCAATAAAAATGAAATAAGTTTATAAGTTTTTTTCAGGGGGTAACGAAATGAAGGAATACGTTCTTTCTCTTGATCAGGGCACCACCAGCACGAGAGCCTGCGTTTTCGATCGCGCGGGCAAGCTTTTGTATAAAAGTCAGCGCGAAATAAAGCAGTATTATCCCTCTTCCGGCTGGGTGGAACACGACCCCGAAGAAATCTTTTCCGGCGCGGTGTCCGTAATCAAAGACGTGCTTGAAAAAAACGGACTTACTCCGTCCGACATCGCCGCGATGGGCATAACCAATCAGCGCGAAACCGTCGTGGTATGGGAAAAGGCTACGGGTAAACCGATTTACAACGCCGTAGTATGGCAATGCAGGCGTACCGCGCTTTTCATGGAAAAACTTAAAAACAGCGAAAAGGAAGCCGTCATATACTCTAAAACGGGGCTTATGTGCGACGCATACTTCTCCGCCTCCAAAATCAAATGGATACTGGACTTTGTCCCCAATGCAAGAGAACGCGCCCGTAAAGGCGAGTTGCTTGCGGGAACGGTGGACAGCTTTCTGTTGTACAGGCTTACGGGATTGAAAGTCCACGCCACGGATTACACGAACGCGTCGCGCACAATGCTTTACAACATTCACACCATGGAATGGGACAAAGACCTTACCGCGCTTTTCGACGTGCCCGAAAACATACTGCCCGAAGTCAAGCCGTCGGGATTTGATTACGGCGTGACGGATAAATCCCTTTTCGGTGAAGAAATACGCATCTGCGCGCTGGTCGGCGACCAGCAAAGCGCGTTGTTCGGCCAAAGATGCTGGAACAAGGGCGACATTAAAAACACTTACGGAACGGGTTGTTTTTTGCTGATGAATACGGGCTCCGTCGCGGTGGAGTCCACCCGCGGGCTTGTAACCTCCCTTGCGGCGGGGACCTTAGACAAGCCCGACTATGTGCTTGAAGGCAGCGTGTTTGTGGGCGGCGCGGTCGTGCAGTGGCTGAGAGACGAGATGAAACTGATTTCCACCGCGGCCGAAAGCGAAAAACTGGCGCGCAGCGTGGACGACTGCGGAGGGGTTTATTTTGTGCCCGCGTTTGTGGGACTGGGCGCGCCGCATTGGGACCAAAGCGCCCGCGGCCTTATAACGGGAATTACTCGCGGCACCCGCCGCGAACACATTGTCCGCGCCGCCCTTGAGGCAATTGCTTACCAGGTCTTCGACGTTCTGCACGCAATGGAGCGCGACCTTAAGGAAGACGTCACCGCGCTTAACGTGGACGGCGGGGCAAGCGCAAACGACTTTCTAATGCAGTTTCAGGCGGATATCCTGTTTGCGGACGTCATGCGGCCCGAAATCATCGAGACCACCGCATTGGGCGCGGCTTATCTTGCCGGACTTGTGTGCGGATTTTTCGAATCCAGAGAGCATATTGGAAAAACCTGTGGTTTTAAGGTTTTCAAGCCTTCCGTCCCCGAGGCCAAACGTAGAGAAATGCTGCTTGGGTGGGAAGAAGCGATAGCCCGCACCAAAGCAAGATAATAGAACGCCATTCTCCACCCTTTGATAATCGGCTTTTATAAATGCTCCGATAAGCGGTTAAAAAAGTTCGGCGGCATACCCGAAAACAACGCCGCATAAAACTAAACACTGCGGCTTGATAAACGTTAAACCGCGCGGCTGCATAAACTGCTTAACTTTTCGTCCTGAAATGACGTTGCAGGTACGTAATACGTTTACTTACTGAACAATATCGGCGGCATACCCGAAAACAACGCCGCATAAAACTAAACACTGCGGCGTGAAAAAAAATCAGGCTGAATTACAAAATCAAGTAAACTTAACGCACAATGCCGCAGCATAAAACGATTGACTGATTTAAAAGTTTTACTTTTAAGACTTAAACGAAAACATGACTGAAGTCGGTTTCTTTTGCCGAAAGCTTATCCGAAAAAAATTCCGCCTTCAATACAAATTGTCCGCTTAATTACCCTTGAATTTTATGAAAAACGTAAGAAAAAAAAGGCGTTCCCGCAAAAAGGAAACGCCTTTTTTTATCCGCGCGCCTTATTTACTTCATACTCCGGTTTTGCCCGAAAAGGAAAAAAGGCAAAACGGCGCGCTTAAAACTTAATTACGGCAGATTATGCGCTAACACTTGTCGACGTTGCGCGTGGCGATAAAGTCCACCCCGCTGCCCGCCGTGTTCTTGACGACAACGTCGCCTTCCTTTACGGGCGCGGTCATGCGCACGCCTTTCAGCGAGTCCAGCGCTTTGAAAATAAGCTCTTTGGGAATGGAGACGGCGGTCTTTACCGAAACCATTTTGAAATTGCCGCCGTCTACGGGCACGGACGAAGTGACCATTCGTTTGGGGGCGGTCATTTCGTCAATGGCGTAAGCTTTGCCGCGCGGACAGGTGTTGCCCGTCACGAGATATCCGTCCGCGGTTTTTTCCACTGTCATTCTGCACCCCATGGGGCAGCAGATACAAATCATTTCACGCATATCACTTAACCTCCAATCCGACGGAAACGTCAGACGCGTTTTTCAGTTTATCGGCCTGTTCGGCTGTCAAAGAAAGCGTTTCCATTTCTCCCGGGGTGACGATCTGCTTGTTTTTGCCGGCGATTTCCACTCCGTCGGCGACGACTTTAATCCTGACTTTTCTGTAAACGTTGTTGACGCGCATCTTAAGCCCGATGCCTTCGGAAGCTTTTCCGCGGTAAACGTATTCGGGTACGCAATACCTTACGCCGCCGAAAGTGCCGATTTTAATCCTTTCGCTACCGCTTTCGATCTTGCCCGCGATGTAACGCGCGGCGCATTTACCCGCGTGGGCGCTTTCCTCGGACACGAAGTCCACAAGGTCGTGAACGTGCAGTACGTTGCCGCACTCGAACACGCCGTCAGAAAGCGTCATCATGTTTTCGTCCACTTCCGCGCCGCCCGTAACGGGAGAAAGCGCAATGCCCGCCTGCTTGGCAAGCTCGTTTTCGGGAAGCAGTCCCACCGACAAAAGCAGACAGTCGCAGGAAATTTCCTCCGCCTTGTCCATAATGGGATTAAGTTTTTCGTCTACGGGAGCGATTACCACGCTTTTAACGCGGCCGTTACCCTTAATATCCACCACCGTATGCGAAAACTTAAGCGGAATATTGAAGTCGTTAAGACATTGCACTATGTTTCTGTTAAGGCCGCTTGAATAAGGCATAAGCTCCACTACCGCCTTGACGACCGCTCCTTCACTGGTCATGCGGCGCGCCATTATAAGCCCGATGTCGCCGCTGCCGAGAATCACGACTTCCTTGCCGGGCATATACCCTTCCATATTGACCAGCTTTTGCGCGGTTCCGGCGGAGAATATGCCCGCGCTGCGGCAGCCCGCGATGTTTATGGCTCCTCTAGGACGCTCTCTGCAACCGCAAGCCAGTATAACGGCGCGCGCGTCGATGTTCATAAGGCCGTCCGTTTCGTTTACGGCGGTCACGCGCTTTTCACCCGATAACTTAATGACCGTGGTGTTAAGCTTGTATTCGATGTTGCGCGCCTTAACCTCGCGGATAAAACGGGAGGCGTACTCGGGACCGGTAAGCTCCTCCTTAAAGGTGTGCAGTCCGAAGCCGTTATGAATGCATTGATTAAGAATCCCGCCCAGATTAGGCTCTCTCTCCAGAATGAGAATGTCGCGCTCTCCCTCGTCGTAAGCGCCTATGGCGGCAGCCAGTCCCGCAGGTCCGCCGCCGATTATAACAAGATTGCGTTTCATAATTTTTCCCCCTTGGTTTTACCTACCAAAAGCTCCGACCCCGTGCCTTTTTTGCTGATTTCGGTCATTTTTCTGCCCGTTTCGCGCGCAAGAATTTCCATAAGCCGCGGCGTGCAGAATCCCGCCTGACACCTGCCCATGCCCGCGCGAGTGCGGCGCTTCAGCCCGTCAAGGTCAACCGCGCCCGGAACGCGGTGAATTGCGTCCACGATTTCGCCCTCGGTCACCACCTCGCAACGGCAGACAACTTTGCCGTAAAGCGGATTTTTCCTGATTATCTCCTCTCTTTCCTTGTCGGTCATGGAGGAGAACTGCTTTATCCCCTCGCGCTTGGGGTTAAACGACGGATTTTTCTCAAGATTGTACTTTTCCGCGATAAGCCCGGAAAGATATTTTGCCACTGCGGGCGCAGACGTAAGCCCGGGCGACTCGATGCCCAACGCGTTGAAAAGCCCTTCGGTATCAGACTCTCCGATCGTGAAATCGTTTTTCTCGCTGTGCGCCCTTATGCCCGAAAACTGAGTGATTATCATGCGCTTTGTCAAAGCGGGCACCGAAACCGACGCCAGCTTAAACGCCTTGTTTAATCCGTCCACGGTTGTGTCGGTGTTGTCCTTGTCGGGAACGTCGTCCGCTGTGGGGCCCACGATAATGTTGCCGTGCACGGTGGGCGAAACAAGCACGCCTTTACCCATTGCGGTGGGCAGCTGAAACAGCGTGCAATATGTAAGGTAGCCGTAACTTTTATCAAGCAGCATGTATTCGCCCTTTCTGGCGATTATTTTTTCCTTTTGCCTGCAGACGGTGTTGTTTACGTCGTCCGCATGCACGCCCGCGCAATTCACCACTGCGTCGCAATCGTAATCCTTGCCGTCCGCCTTGACTATAAAACCGCCCGAAGGTTTTTTTACGACGGAATCGACCTTACGGTTAAAACAGAATTTAACCCCGTTTGCGGCCGCGTTTTCGGCATAGGCGATGGTCATTTCGTAAGGGCCCACGATGCCCGACGTGGGGGCGTAAAGCGCGTTATAAACGTCCTTACTGACTTCGGGCTCCAATTCCCGGGCCTCGTCGCCGCTGATTATCCTTAGCCCTTCCACTCCGTTTTCGGCGCCCTGAGCAAGCAGTTCCTTAAGCTTGTCGGTGCCTTCGGGCGAAAAATTAAGCACCATCGCGCCGTTGTTCTTGTAGGGAAAATCCAGCTCTTTGCTTAAAGCGGGAAAAAGTTTTGCGCCCGCAACGTTGAATTTCGCCTTGTTCGATCCGGGATGCGCGTCAAAGCCTGCGTGAACTATGCCCGAATTGGCCTTAGACGTACCCACGGCAACGTCGTTTCCCTTTTCGAAAACAAAGACTTCCGCGTCAAAAGCGGCAAGCTCGCGCGCGACGGAGCACCCTATTACTCCCGCGCCGATTACTATAATTCTGGTCATTGAACCTCCTCCTTTTTTTTAAGCAAACAAAAATCGCGGCACGGCAAAAAAACAAAACTTTTTTTCCGCCGATTACCGCGACTCTTAATAACTCTTGCGTTAATCAATGAAACCTTATGATATTTACTGTATTATTCTAACACTACTTTCGCGCTTTGTCAACGGTTTGTATAAATTTTGAAAAAGCGGAGGGCGTGATTTTGCCGCTCCGCTTTCCCGATTGCCTTTCAGCCTTTAATACTCACAGACTTTCTGAAAAAATATCGCTGAGGCTTTTAACGGCTTCAGCCAGGGTTTCGGCAGTCGCCTCCTCGTAATCGTCGAAAGAGTCGAATTTTATCTTATCGTCGGATTTTGCAACGGACCCTTCCATCTTCATGCTTAATCCGCTGCCGCCGTTGTTTACGGTGAAATCGCAAAATACCTTAACTCCGTAAAGCTTTTTGTCCGCGTCCAGCACCACTATGATGTAATAATTTTTAAGCTGTATGTCGACTTCCTGAACGTCCTGAATCTGAGCGACGGCCTTTGCGCTTAAGGCGTATTTGATCTTGGTGAATTCGTCGGACTTGTCTATGTAAACCCTGATTCCCGCGTCGGCAAGCTGCTGAGTCGTATATGCGGTAAGTTCGTCAACGGGCTCGGAAACGTATTCCAATCCGTTTGCGATTTCCGCAATCGCGCTTGCGTCAAATCCCAACGACGCGCTTAACTCCGTCCCCACTTTCAGTTTGCTGCCGTTTATGTCCATGTAAAGTTCGCCGTTTTCGCTGTAAACGTTAACTTCAAGCGATTTGTCGTTGACTTTAAGCTTGCTTTCGGACTTCAGCTGTAACTTGTTATCCGCGGTAAGCGCCGACTGCTGAACAGCCTCGATTTTCAGCGTGTTACTTTCGCCGGTTGTGTTAACGCTTATTTCCAAATCCATTTCGGACTTAAGCGCCTTATCCTGCGCGGACGTAAGCGCGGCGGTACCCTCGTCGCCCGTAGCCGCTTTAATATCGGCGGTCACAGCCTCAATCTCCTCCGCCGTCGCCTCCTGTCTGAAGTCGCCGTCAAAAGTGCCGTTGCACGCCGTAATCGCAAAAACCGTTATCAGCGCGGCAAAAAGACATAAGATAACCTTAATTTT
>CALVUQ010000029.1 GCA_944363615.1 uncultured Clostridia bacterium
ACCTTGCGGTATTCCTTAAAATCGAGAGTGATGCGCGTCTTCTTTTCGAAAATAACTTCGGGAACGTATAACTGCGTGAACGCCGAGTTGACGAATTGATTTATAAGGAGTAATCCGTCGTTAAGCGCGGCCGCGTCCCCTTCCGAAAGATTGGTCATGCTTACTTGCGCGTCGGGAGCAATGTTGACGTATTCCGAATTAAAGGAAAACCTGGGCTGTATACCTTTGGTAGGACCGTTTGCATACATCACATCCAAGGGGTTGCCGTTTATGTCGGTCACGGTAATCCACTCCAGTTTATCCACGGCGACGTACCTGCTGCCTTCGCACAGCGCCGACGGATATGCGTGATAAACTATGTAATATTCGCCGTCGCGCTCCACTATGGAATGATGCCCCGTCGCCGACACGTTGTCCATCATGCCTCCGTCCGCCGAAAGAACTATTCCGCCCTCCTCTGCCGTAAGTTTTCTGAAAGGCTCCAGCGGGCCCGCGCCCACTGCCTGATAAACAGAATATTCGGGCTGTCCGTAGCCGAAAACCGAAAACGTGAGATAGTAAACGCCGTTGCGGTAGATCATATAAGGGCCCTCGTTTACTCTCGTACGCGACTCGAAAGGATTTTTCTCCCCGCCGGGCGTATATAATTTGGACTCCGCCAAAACCGAAAGCGTGTCGTAAACGGGCGTGTACCAGTTTTTCATTTCCATACCGACGATAAAATCCTTATCAATCGAATCCATTTTGAAATAAAGGTATTTCCTGCCCGTCACGGGGTCGGAAAACGGATGAGCGTCTATCGTCATTACATAACCGTTATTGACTTCGTTGCGCCTCATGCCCAGGGATTCCGCTTTAAGCGCAAACCTTTCAAGATCGAACAGGCTGTAATTATCCTGAATGTAATTTATCTCTCTCCCGTCTGAGTTGTCGTGCACAAGCGTAAAAGGTCCGTACGGGTTGTCGGACGCCGCGCAGTAAAGGACGTGACATTTCTGCTTGTTTTTCTCCGACGCCGAAAAAAACATATAATACCTGCCTTCGTCGCGGTCGAAAACGACTTCGGGCGCCCAGTAACAGTTGTAAAGTGCCTCCGTATCCTCTCCGTTTCCGTCAAGCTGGAAAACCGTCCCAATGGGCTCCCATACCTCTAAAGTTTTACTGCGGTAACACTGTATGCTTGTTCCCGATGTTGTGCCGTAAAGGTAGTAATAGCCGTACTCGCTTGACGCGGGATCGTCGATATAAACCGCCGCGACGTCCGCAATGGGGGTCTTATTGTCGTTACGGTAAAAAAGATTGTTGTCGAACTCCGATCTGTCCGCTCCGTCGGTGTAATTCATGGAGTCATAATAGGGAATACTTACCGAACAACCGAATAAGACAAACAGCGTAAAAAGCATGATTACGGCGACAAACGGTTTTTTTTATTACCGACCTTTTCATTTTCCCTCCTTTTATTTCCCGGTTTATACTGACAGCTTAAGACGGGTCTTATAGTCTGTTTTGCGGCGTTTTCTTACGCCTTAAATCATTTCCTTCAGCCGCCAATCAGCTCAGCAAGGCACTTTGCGTCCTCGAAAAACGCGGTTTCGTCATCGCCGCGCACGAATTCCAGATAACAGTTTTCCGCCTCTGTCAACTTAAAATAGCTTTTCCAGTCTTCCATCGCGTCCGAAAGCGGCAGTCTTTGCCGGCCCTTCCAATTATACACGTGCACGTTTTTAATAAGTCCTTTAAGACTTATCAGATCCTTAAGGTTTAATTCCTTCTCGTTTTCCGTTTTTCCGTGCAACCAGTAAAGAGGCTGCCAGTAGGTAAACACGTTGTTTTCGCCCGCGTCCTCTATCAGCTTTTTTACGTTTGCGGCGTTGTTTCCGTAGGTATCGAAATGATGTTCGAAACACACGTTTTGCCCGCGCGAAGCGGCTGTCGCGGCAATTCTTTTTAAATCTTTAACCAATAACTCGTACTCTTTTAAGGTAAAAAGTTCCGCATCCTTAGTGCCTGCCCATACCCTGATATCGCGCGCGCCGAGAATTTCAGCCGTTTCCGAAACCGAGTCGAAATCGCCGCCGTCAAGACGGTAATAAGAGCCGTACGAAGGAGTATCTATATTAAGGTCGCGGCAGATTTTCGCCACCTTTCGCGCATTGTCGGGATTATCGGGCGGAACGTGTATATCGGCGCCCCACTCTATGCAGTCAAGTCCCGCTTTTACCGCAAGTTCCGCCACCTTATCGGCGCTGAGCGCGCGAAACGTAACAGAGCACAAGCCTTTTTTCATCTTCTTTTCTCCTTTAAAAAATCGTTCCACACTCTTTCGAAGGTTTCGTCGGGACGGGGTAAACTCCTTACGTTACGGTAAAAAATCCCGCCCGACGAATATATCAGCTTTTTCCCGCGGAAAGACAGGTCCTCGGGTCTGACCTTTCCGTCTGAGGTAACAAGCGCTCCGCCGCGGCTTCCCGAGTCTGATGCGCATATAAGCATACTTAAGCAAACGGCGCGGGCGGCGACAAGCGCATAATAATTTTTGAAAAGTTCTGCGACTTCGTTTCGTCCGCATTTATTGTTTAAGGAAAAATCGCGAAGCTTTTCCTCCACCTTCTTAAGTCCGCCGCGCATTTTTTCTTCGCCACGCAAAAACGAAAAACTATCGCTCATAAGTAGGCGTAAAAAGCTTTTTTCCCGCTGTAAAGAGGAAACTCCGTCCGATTTTTTCACAAAATCCCTTATTTTTTCCGCTTCGGATTCGGCTTGTCGCAGCATTTTATCCGTGTCGTTAAATTCGTCGCCGCGCGCAAGAATATGCCGTGCCGCGCGCAAGGAGCCCACCATACAGGCGTTAAGCGCGCTTCCGCCGGGACGGGTAACGCCCAAAGTGCCCGCCGCCTCCCCTACGACGTAAAGCGCGTCCACGCAGGTGCGGTAATTTACGTCCACGTCCGCGCCGCCGTTGTGATGCTGCGCCGAAACGGCTATTTCCAAAGGCTCTTTTCCTAAATCCGTGCCGTGCTCTTTAAAAAGCTCTGCCGCGGCGGGATTCAGTTCAATAAGCCGCTTGTAAGGCGTGTCCCCCGCGACGCCGCAGTCAAGAAGATAATCCCGCGCTTCTTTGCCGATTTTATCGAATGAAAATCCTTCGGGATTGGCCGTGTAATCCAGATATACCCGCGCGCCCTTTTGCTTTTCCGAATACACGGCAATGTCGATAAGCGAACTGTTTTCGGCTTTAGCCGCGTCGAAAGGCCACTGATAACCTTTTAAGAATATAAGGTCAAAGACGTTTTTGTCTGTGTAATCGGACAGAAACTCGCGCTGTTTTCCGTCCTTAACGGATATATAGCGCGGTATAACCTGCTGATAACTGCCCGAAACGTTCCAGCGGAATTTTACCGAAGACAGGCCGTACTGCCATTCGGCAAGGTTGCACATATGCACGCCCGCGTCGATAAGAAGCCCGCAAGCCCCTGACTGAGCGAAAGGATAAACGGTGTCTTCGTACAACTCCCCGGGTCCTCCCGTGGCAATAATGAGATGATTGCAACCGAAAAAGCATAACCCGAGGTCGTCGTCGGAAGACCTTTCGACGGCGATAACGCCCGTTGTGCGGCCAAACGACACAACTATTTTAATCACGGTAAAACCGTCGAACAGCTTTGCGCCTTTAAGTAAAGCGGATTTTTCAAGGGCTGCCGTCATATCGCGGGAGGTATACGGTCCCGCGCTGGTTGCGCGCACGCTGTCGTCGTGGTCCGTCCTGTACCCCACGTACTCGCCGTACTCGTTACGGGGAAACTTTACCCCTAAGCTTACGAGTTTAAAAAAGCACTCGATTGAGCCTGCCGCCTCGCAGAACGCGACGTCGCCGTCCGCGCATCCGCCCGAAAACAGTTTTTCCGCCATGGCGTAAACGCTGTCCGCAGTGTTTCCCGAAACGGACAATTTGTAATAAGTTTGCTTATCGCTGCCTGCGTTTCTGGACGTGCCGATATTTTTCCCCTCGGTAACCACGGCGGTTTCTTTGCCCGCCCCCGCGAGAATGTCGGCGGCATTGTATGCGGCACATCCGCTGCCCACGATAACGTTGTCGAAAAAGAATTTCCTCATTATTTTCCGTGCTTTCCTTACGGTTACCTGAAAACAGTCCGCATTTCTTTTCAAAAGAATAATTTTTTACTTTTTCCCGATTACCTTACCCTTAAAGCCGACGTAAATGGAATCCCCCGTCTGCGTTAAGCACCGTACCCGTGCCGAAATCCAGTTTACCGCTTGCCGCCGCAAGAACGCAGTCCGCAACGTCGTCCGGAGTCCCCCAACGTTTTACGGGAGCAATTCCTTGGGCGATCAGTTTATCGTACTTGTCCTTTACTTTTGCGGTCATATCCGTACTTATAATGCCCGGTCTGACCTCGAATACGGGAATCCCCTCCTCGGCAAGTCTTACGGCAAACAGCTTTGTGACCATTGATATGCCCGCTTTGGACACGCAGTATTCGGCGCGTTCCACGCTGACGGCATACGCGGAAACGGAAGAAACGTTGACGATTCTGGGCGTATAATCCTCCTTGCGCTTAGCTTCTATCATGGCTGAGGCGAAAAGACTGCACATGAAAAACGTGCCTTTAAGATTGACGTCGATAAGCGCGTCGAAACTTTCTTCGTTTATTTCAAGAATATCTTTGCGCACTTTAGGCGCAATTCCCGCGTTGTTTACGAGAAGATCGACTCTTCCGTATTTTTGCGTGACAAAGTCCAGCAGCGCGCGCCTGTCCTTTTCAAGGGAAATATCGCATTGAAAGTAGTCCTCCGCGCTATCCTCGCTTAATGCGGCGCGCACCACGTTATACCCTTCCTCTTTCAGCTTTTGCGCCACTTTAAGCCCGATGCCGCGCCGCGCGCCCGTAACTACCGCTGTTTTTTGCATACCGCCTCCTTGTAAAGCTTTCGGTAATAGGGATTGAAAACGGCGCAGCCCGAAGTGCAATGCGCGCGCATCAGTTCCGTACACTTGGAGCAAGTCGCGCAAATCTTCTTTTCGTCGAACGCGCCGCGCAAATAATCGGCATAGAATTCGGGATAGGCAAGCGTCATTCTGCCGAATCCCACGAAATCGCAGATCCCGTCCTTAAGCATCTTTTCCGCCTCTTCGAAACAGTGCTTGCCGTAATAAGTCATACCCGACATCACCACTTTAAGCTGAGGAACGTTTTTCTTAATAAGGCCCGAAATTTCCTTGAAATACCCAAGCGCCGTATCTGCTTTTACGGGCGGCGGATTTACGGGGCCGCGTTTATAGGGGCGGTTAAGCCACGGATTGAAATACGGATTGCCGATGGTAAAATCCGTGATTTTTACGCCCGCGTCGTAAAGTTTTGCGCAAAGGGCAAGTGGCTCTCTCCAATCGGGGTTGCCCTCCTCGTCCGCGCCGAATCCCCACGGAAAGGGCAGTCCGTCATATAATCCCGTCCTTGAGCATAATATCATTCCGCCTTTTTCGCTTGAAACGGCTTTTACAAGGTCGGTAATAAGTCTTGTGCGGTTTTCGAAACTGCCGCCGTACCTGCCTTTACGCGTGAAAGCGGACAACAGCTCGCTTGCAAGATAACCGTGACAGCATTTTACGTCCACGCCGTCAAACCCGGCCTTTAAAGCAAGCCGCGTGGAAAAGGCGTACTTATCGGCAAGCGAATCAAGGTAATCGTCGCTTGCAATCGCGTTATCCGAAAGCGGCCGCGTCTTTTCGTAAACGGGATTGCGGTAGGCAATCACGGGGGAAACGCTTTGCCTTCCCGAATGAGTAAGCTGCAGTATTAAAAGGGGCTTAAATCCGAAGCGTTTTATCGCGCTTTCCTTAATCTCGTCCGTAAGCCGTTCAAAATCGGAAAGATTTTTTTCGGTAAGCATCATCTGCCGCGGATTTGCGCGGCCTTCGGGGCAAACGGCGTTCGCCTCCATCCACACTGTGCCCGCACCGCTTAAAGCAAAGCGGCGGTATTTTTCCTTCGTAAGCTCGCTTGGGGTCCCCTCAGGCGTACAGTCGCACCCCTCCATGGGCTGAAAAACCATTCTGTTGTTTATTTCGCGCCCGTCCGCAGTAATTTTATTTTCGATTAACACCGATGTTCCTCCGTTATGTGATATTCAAGCCATTCTGGACAACATTTCTTTCGTGATTTCGCACTTTGTTTCGCCGCCCGAGGCAAAATTTTCGCATTCGCGCACCATGTATGCCGCCATGCGGTGCACTTCCTCCCCGCTGGAGCCCGCCGAATGGGGAGTAAGCACCACGTTTGGAAGCGAAAACAGTCCGTTTGAAAAGTCGGGAGGCTCGGGATAAGTCACGTCCAGAACCGCAGTGACGGTCGGATCCGCAATAAGCTTATCTTTTAATGCGCATTCGTCCACCTGAGCGCCCCTTCCCGTGTTTATAAACGTGGAATACGGTTTCATCAGCCCGAACTGTTTTGCGCCCATGATTTTAACGGTATCGGGAGTGTCCGCAAGATGATTGCTTATCGCGTCGCAGCGGGCAAATATCTCGTCAAGCGGAAGCGGAATCGCCCCGGCGGCGATTATTTCCTCGTCAGTCGCGTAAGTGGAATACATATATACCTTTACGTCGTGCGATTTAAGCCGCTGCGCCACGCCGCGGCTTATGGTCCCCAATCCGATAAGCCCCACTTCCGCGCCGTAATTCCCCTTGAATTTTTCTCTTTCCGCAACCGCCTTTTTATAGTCGTTTTTGGCTAAAGCCGAAAGGAAATAAAACCCCTTGTTTGCAAGCAGAATCTGCGATACGGCCGTTTCGATTACGGGCACGGCGTTGGCGTCGCGCGCGCTGAAAATTTTTACGCCCGCGTTAAGGAAAGGGGCGGCAAAACTTTTGACGGCGCCGGCTGCGTAAAACACCGCCTTAAGCGAAGGCAGATATCTAAGTATTTCCGCTTCGGAATAAACGGGCATACCCCACGTGGAAAAAGCGTATTCGCAATCCTTAAGCTCGTTTTCGTACGCGGCAAGGTCCTTGACCGCCGCAGTAACCGCAAGCCCGAATTTTTCGTCTATGTAACGGATGAATTTGTCCCCGTAAACCCTTTTGACCGTATTGAAGTTACCGTTGAGAAATACGGCTTTTTTCATCTTTCCGCCTCCTTATTATAAAAGCGTTACGTAAAATTCTAAGTATATTCGGGAAAAACAAGTACCGCTTTAAAACCGAAATATATAAAAAAACTTGCGCTTTTATTGCGAATAAAATCCGTGTATATGTATATGATAAATGAAAGTTTAGTTATATACAATATCTTTTTCAGGCAATAATATTACTTTTTTTGCAAACAGAAAGGCGTTTGCTTGCAAAAATATCAGACCGATGTTATCATGTAAACGAAACTCGGGAAAACATTGCGACAGACTGTGCCGACGTCATCGCCTTAAAAAAACACAAAAAGCGGGAAAACATGAAAATTAACGAACACATAAACTGCACATACAAGAACGACGTCAGCAAAAACAATTTTGTGTTTGACCTGCACTGCCACTTAGGGTACGAACTGATTTTCGTGATAAACGGCAGCGTAATCATAAACGTCGAGGGGGAAAAGCGCAAGATCGGAAAAAACTCCGTAATCGCCATAGAACCGCTTAAATACCATACCGTTACCGCGTCTGAAGGGGAAAATTACGAGCGCATTTTCATCGAATTCGACCAGACGGTGATACCCGTCGAAATATTCAGTCAGTTTACCGAAAAAATACGTGCATATCCCACAGCCGACGACGCGGAAATCACGTCGGCGTTTTATCGTCTTAAGGACATTTTAAATAGGTACGACGAAAAATTCGCGCCGCTGGCGATAAGCTGTCTTATAAGAATTTTTTACGCGTTTACATTCCGCAACGATGAGGCGGTACAGGCGCCGCGCGTCACGCCGCTTGTCAGCAAAATAGTAGACTACATTGCCCTGCACCTTACCGAAAAGATTACGCTTAAGGACATATCCGCAAACCTTTATCAATCGGTTTCGACGCTTTGCCATGTTTTTAAATCCGAAATGAAAACGGGCATAAAGCAATACATCATGCAAAAAAAGCTTTCTTATGCGGCGGAGCTTATAAGAGGGGGCGCAACCGCCTCGGCGGCGGCGCACGCAATAGGTTACGACAACTACGTCAATTTTTACAACGCGTACAAAAAAATAATAGGCTGTTTGCCCTCACAGGCATTAAACGCCGATAAAGAGAAAGGAGAATGAAAATATGACAGCGACCATCAACGCAAACGCGGCGGTTAAAAAGATTACGGACACGGTTCGCACGCACAGTCTGGGAAACGGAAATTACACGAGATATACGCTTGAAGGCGAAAAAAAGAATAACGAATACGGCTGCGCGGACGCAGCAAATATTTTGTACACCGTGGGAGAATTCGAACGCGACGAAGCGAAACGCAAGGCCGCGTTAAACGCTTTGCGCGCTTTCCAGGACCCCGAAACGGGATTGTTCGACGAAGGGACTCATCACCCGATACACTGCACGGCGCACTGCACCGCCGCGCTGGAACTTTTCGACGCCGCGCCGCTTTACCCCTTTAACGCGCTGAAAAAATACTCCTCCGTAAAAGAACTTTATGCGCTTTTGGACTCGCTGGAGTGGGTAAACAATCCGTGGCCCGCGGCGCATGCAGGCGCGGGAATATATGCCGCATTCGTACTTACGGGCGAAGCGGACGAAAAATGGTCGGACGCATACTTTGATTATCTTGAAAGCAATGCCGATCCCGAAACGGGCATAGGAAAACGCGGCGCCGTAAAAGCGGGCGCAAAACCCGTAAATCACCACCTTAACGGCTGGTTTCATTACCTGTTCAACTTTTCGTTTGCAAGACGCCCCTTCCCTTACGCCGAAAGACTGATAGACGAGTGTATTAAAATGTACGACGAAGGCATTATGCCGCCCTCGTTCGGACAAAGCGTGGGCTTTCAGGAAATAGACTGGGTTTACGCGCTTAACCGCGCCGCTTCTCAGACGGGTTACAGATTTGCGGAAGCTAAAGACAGACTTAGAAAATTCGCGCACGGCTATTTCGAATTTATCCAAAGCGTACCCGTGACAAATAAAAGTTGGGACGACCTTCATATGCTGTTCGGGCTTTCTTGCGCAGTTGCGGAACTTCAGCTGGCACTTCCCGGCGAAATCAGAACGGATTACCCCCTTAAGAACGTGCTTGACAGAAGACCCTTTATCTGAAAAAATCCGTTTACGTTAATAGTCCCATCCGACGGTAATGTTTCAGCCGACAATTTTTCGTGTTGCGCGGCCGGCTCATTATCCCCCCCACGGACTATCGGCTTTAGTTTTATGAACACGGAAGCAATCAGACAGGCTTACCGATCAATCAGAAACAAAACGCCTTTTTTAGTTTAATTATCAAGCTTAAATAAAACGCCCTTTCTTATGAGAAAACGGCGTTTTTTCGTTTATCGCTTACGCTCCCGAAAAATCCGTATTGTCTCAGTCATTATACGGGAAACAGTAAGCTGCAAATAAAAATCCCGCAACGCCGTTTAAGGACGAAGCGGGATTTACCTTTAAATCGCTTTATTTGTAAATTTTTATTTCGGGCGACTTCATGATGCCGACGGGCTTGAGATTATATTCGTAAGACCACTCGGCCCCACGGGTATACCACATGTTGGCGCCTTTCCACTGTCTGTCCGTGCAGTCGTGCAACGCTCCGCAGGTATTTATGCGGGTTGCGTACAAAGTAAGCTTAAGCTCGTGTTTGCCTTTCGACACATTTCTGACGTCCAGATTAAAGGGAGCGAATGCTATTCTGCCGACGTCCTTGCCGTCGAGTTTTACGCCGATAACCGCGCCGCAGTAATAATCCTGAGTGATACGGATATCGCCGCCGTCGCATTCGAACGGAAGTTTATAGGTAATTTCCGCACCGTAGAAAGGCAGTCCCTGATCGGTGACGGAGCCGAACGCTAATTTGTCGGGCAAGGCGGTGACGACAGCCTTTCTTCCCTCAACGCGCACGCCGAAAGAACCGAGAAGGAACATGTTTTCAAGACTTACGCGCTTACTTATGGGCGCGCGGACAATAAGCTCGTTAGTACCTTTGTTAACGGGCGGCAATTTAAGCGTGCGGATATCCTTGTCGATATACCAGCCGTCGGGTTTGACCGGGACGGATACGCCGTTAAAGGTAATTTCCGTAGCTTCCTCGAAGGCAAGACGGCAGTCCGCCTCCGTCTCGCTTTCAAAAGTAAACCTTAAGTAGGGGAATTTATCGGGTTTTGTTTCAGGGATCTTCCACGGCTGAACGTCATGGCCGTCTGCGTAAGGATAATTAAGCTCGTTGCGGATTTTCTCGTCGATGCGCAGAACTTCCTCGGGCCCGTACCACGTCTTTTTATCCCATGAATACTCGCACATATCCAGCACAAGCACGTTGGGTTCACTAAGCTCGAACTCTGCCTTATCGGGGAAATCGATTACTTTAAGGACGGTTTTCTCCGCTTGGCCGGGCTGAACGAAATCGCCTTCCTTTTCGGCGGGAGCCAGTCTTAAAAGCAGGCTGTCCGACGCCTGAAGCGTGTAATTTATAATTGTTTTGCCGTTTTCAATCTTATAGGACAGCGGCAGAATTTCACCCGTAATGGTATCGTAAATAACGGGCGCATATTTTCCCGTAAGCATTATTTTGATTTGCTGCGGATGACACTCGACGCCGTTATAACGCACGGGTTGCACGAAACGGGCAATAAACAGCCATCTGTCCGCACCGTCCTGACGCAGGTTGTATATAAGGTTGTCTGTTTTCGTTCCGTCTGAATTTATTATATCCACTTCCCGCTCGCCGTCAAACGCTTCCAGAATATCTGCGTAAGAAAACTCGGTCTTTCCCGCGCGATCGTAAAGATTTTTTACGCCGTCGGAGTGTCTTGCGTCCATCAGAGAGGGACATCTGCCCGAGAACACGACTTTTCCGCCTGCATTTAAAAACTCCGTAAGTGCGGCTACGGTAGTGGATCTCAGCGTCTGAACGGGCGGAACCAATACGGCCGAATAAGTCATCTCGCCCACTCTGAAGCCCTTGTCTGATTTTTTATAAAGCTCGGGCAAAGTGGACTCGGCGATGAAATCGAAATCCATACTGCCCTTCAGCAACCAGTTGATCGTATCGGTAAAACGCTCCTCAAGCTGACTGCAAACGTTTGAACACTTATCTACGGGGCCCGCGTTAATCCAGTAGCTTTCGATGGGGTGAATTACGCCCAGTCTTACCACGGGCTTTCCGCGCGTAAGAACGGTATTGAGGCGCGCGTAGTGATCTTCTATAAACGGATACTGGCGGAACCATGACGACTGATAGCTTATGGACGCGGGATAGTCGCGCTTAGCCGAGCCCTTCATGCTTACCCAGCTTAAGTGCGGAACACGCAGCGTAACGCCCAAAGCCGCCTGCCAGTCACCCTGGAATTTGTGTCCGCGGAAGTCGAAATCCCAGCCCGTAACGCCGTAAAGCTCGCTGGTCATACCCTCTTTGCCGTACTGATGAACGGCGGACTGGCACTGTTTTGCCGTAGAAAGTTCCACAAAATTACAAAGCATATCTATGCCGGGGATACCGTAGCTGCCGTAATGGCGCATGGTTTCGCCCACCGAAAACGTCTGAGAACTTAAAGTGGGCTCGTCGAGGACGTGTCCCGTGAAAGCAATGCCGTTTTTTTCGCACCACTTGCCTATTTTGCGCGAAAATGCGTTTGCAAAGCGCTCGCACGCGTGATTACGGAAATCGTAACGCACCGTGTTCGGCTTGTCTTTGTAGTCCCACACAAGTTCGGGAAGACGGCTTATAAGATCATAGCCGCAGCTTTTTCTGAAAGTTTCGTTAAAGTCGTCCGTCCAGGTATAGCTGAAGGAATCCGTACTCAAAGCGAACTTGGGCCCCTGATGGCCGTGTCCTATATTGGGTTCGTCCGTGAAAATGGCGGGGACGGATTTTCCGAAGTCCTTGCCCACCGCTTTTTTATAAGCCTCGTATGTGCATTCGATGAATTTATCCACCGCCTCGTCGCACATCGCGTCTATGTAAGTGTAGCCGTTGAACCACCCTGTAGGCGCGGCAAGCGTGCGGAAAACATGCCATTTTACGCCCTTTGCCTTTGCCGAGGCGTCAATCCGCTCGTATCCGACCAAATTTCCGTCTTTATCGAGGACCACGTCGAAGCTGGTCAGATAAACGGGGTCGCGCTGTTCGGAACTGCGATTTGCGATAAAAGTTTCGGGGTTTTCGGTCGTAAACTCCAGAAATTTATTCCTGTACTTTTTGTTTTCCGTCACGTAACCGCCCGCCGCACCGCTTGCCCAGCGGTCCTCGTCGTAAAGGTAGGCAAGCATATCGGTCTGTTTCGCGTGTTCGTCGCAGGCTTTAATAAGCTCCATAAACTCTTTGCCCAGGTATTCGGTATTCATGCCGCAGCGAGTGTGCATGAAAAATCCGCCGAAGCCCATTTCCTTAAGTCTGTCTATCTGCCAGAGAAGTTCTTCGCGCCTCAGTACGCAGTTCCACGCCCAGAACGGCGCGCCGCGGTATTCTTTACCGGGGTTTTCGAAAAGCTTTTCGTCCAATTTTTCTGTTCCGGATTTTTTATAAAGCATGATTTTCCTCCACAATGTCTTTAAAATATTCTATCATAGAAGAAACGCGAAAACAGTGTTTTTTTCCGTTTTCGCGCGTAGGGTTTTTCTATATTTTGTCCGTCAGATATATTTGCTTCAGTTTGTTTGAATCCACTTTGCCGATAAGCGTTTTGGGAAATTCGTCCACGAAAAACACTCTTTTGGGCCTAGAGTAGGAAGAAAGCCGTTGTTCTATGAAGTCGCATACGTAATCCGCGAATTTTTGCTTGTCCGCCACATTTTCCTTAAGCGAAACGAAAAGGAATATCGCGTCGCCCGTTCTTTCATCGGGTGCGGCAACGGCGCAGGCTTCCTTGATTTCGCCTATTTCGTCCATGGTTAGACGTTCTATTTCCGAGGGGAAAACGTTTACGCCGCTTACTTTGGCGATTCGTTTTATCCTGGAAACAAAATATACAAAGCCGTCTTCGTCGAGATATCCTATATCGCCGCTTCTGACGTATCTGACGCCCTCGACATCGAAAAACGCCTGTTTCGTCGCCTCGGGGTCGCCCAGATACCCGTTCATAAGCTCATCCCCCGCGATGCACAGCTCTCCCGTCCGTCCCGCCTCAAGCGGTTTAAGGTCTTTCGAAAAAGCGCGTATGGTAATTCCCCTTACGGGCTTCCCCACGCTGCCCTCGCGATGAGCGTAAGTCGTGTTTACCGCGCATACGGTAACCGTTTCGGTAAGCCCGTACCCCTCGTACAGCCGCGCGGAGGAGCCGTTTTCTTCCATGCGCTTGTTAAAATCCTCCAGAAGCTTTTTGGGTACGTAATCCCCGCCCACGAAAGCCTGACGCAGGTTTTTCAGTTTTTCTCCCGAAAACTCGGGCTTACTTAAAAGCGCGTTGTAAAGCACGGGCACGCCGATGAGGTAATTTATCTTGTTCTGCTCGATAAGCTTAATGGTGTCGTACGTGTGAAACTTGGGCATAAGCGTATTGCAGCCGCCGTGGCAAAGCATGGCGTGCATGCCCATCGCCAGCCCAAACCCGTGAAACATGGGTAAAACCGCAAGCATACAGCCGCCGTTGAATGAGGTTATGCCCAGAATCTCCATACCGTTGTCGGTAAGGGCGTTTATCGCGCGGGAGCTTAGCTCTATGGTCTTGGGATGTCCGCCCGTTCCGCCGCTGTGAAGATATACGGCAGTGGCTTGCGGGTCGGCAAAATCGGGCTCCGATGGCGGCGCGCATTTAACCGCATCGGAGTAAAAATACACGTTTTCCGCCTTTTTAACCCTGTTTACAAGCGGCATGGTTTTAAGCGAAAAAAGCGTTCTTCTTATAAAACCGAGGTAGTGTGCCGGGGAACACAATAAAGTCTTTCCGGACAGAATCAGCTGTTCGTACTTGTCGATCATGATGTCGGGCAGAACCAGCAGTTTGCTGTTGACGAATTTCATGTACTCCGAAAGCTGAGCGGGCGGCGCCAGCGGATGAACCATATGCGCAACGGCGCCGATTTTGGAGGCGGCGTAAAACACCACCGCGCACTGCGGAATGTTGGGCATACAAACGGTTACCGCGTCCCCCTTGCCTATACCGAGGCCTTTAAAAAAACCGGCAACAGCGTTAACGTCGCGAATAAAAGAAGCGTAATCTATCTTCGCGCCCATAAACAGAAGTGCGGTCTTATCGGGGAAAAGCGCGGCGCTGTCTTTGACCGCGGCGTAAAGCGTTTTGTTCTTATCGTTCAAATCAGAAAACCTCCAGGCCGTTAATCAATCCGAAAAACAAGATAATACCCGCGACTACGGGCTGATGCAGCATGTAAACCCATACCGTGTGTCTTCCCACCGAAGAAATAAAGCTGTTCCACTGTCCGTCCAAAGCGGGCAGAAGCGACTTTTTGTCGGGATAAAACTTTTTGCCGATATAAGCGCCCCAAAGCACAACGCCGCAACACGGGAATAACGGAAAGTGATCCGAGCCCGCCCTGACGAATCCGAAGCAGGCCTTGATTGCGGTGACAAAGCCCTCCGCCCCGCCTGGCAGAACCACGAAATT
Organism: uncultured Clostridia bacterium; assembly: GCA_944363615.1. Lineage (GTDB taxonomy): Bacteria > Bacillota > Clostridia > Christensenellales > Pumilibacteraceae > UBA10677. The sequence continues at coordinate 14,712 of CALVUQ010000029.1, forward strand.
CATGTTGTACCAGGGGATAAGTATGCCCGCCACGATGAACGCCGCGCCGAAAGCAAGCAGAAAGACGTCGTCTTTGAAAATTCTGTTTATCGCCGCATAGACGAAAACCGAAACCGCCATGCAATGGATTATGCCGAAAACGATAAGGGCGTCCAGATTTGCAACCGTGTCCGCGAAAGCCGTGGCTGCGGTGAGTATCGCGGCGAAAATCAGCAGTCTTGTCGCGCGGACTACGTTACTGTGCGTAAGGGTGCAGCTTATTCCCGTAATGAGAAGGAAAAGCGTTGCGAAAATATAATGGCAGACCGTGCGGAAACCGCTTGTAAAAAAATCGTAACCGATATTCCACCAGTTAAACATTCCCTCCGTCATGACGGAATAAAAATTGGTAAAAAACCACGGCAGAATACTGAGGTCGTACATGAAATGGTCGAAAACCATAAGCAGAATGGCAAACCCGCGCAGAAAATCGAGCTCCCAGATACGCTTTTTTGCATTAAAAAGTTTGTCCGCCCTGTACTTCACGCAGATATTTTAACATATTATCCCCGTTTTGGCTATCGATTGAATACAATTATGCCAACCGCGGCAAATTTTTTCGCCCTCGGATTGTTTCGCCGCGTCTTTATGGCACCAGGGCTTAACCTCACGTTTCCGTCATTATGGGGCGGCGAAAGGCAAGCGCAACCGTATTTCCATGTAAATTGCCATAAAAAAACCGGGAAAAACGAGGTAATCCCCCTTAAAACACTACGGTTTTACATATGCGCATACGGACATAAAAGCCGATTGCGCCTTTTATACCCCTTTACTGCTTGTTTTCAGCCTCAAAGGCTGCGATTGCGCCTAAAAGCTCATCGGGTTTATCTATAATCGTTTCGGCGCCCGTTTCGATAAGCCTGTCGCGGTCGCGGAACCCCCACGACACGGCAATGAAATTCATATCCGCGTTTTTTGCGGTCAAAAAGTCCACTTCCGAGTCGCCCGCATAAACGCTTTCCTGCTTTTTCACGCCCAATCCGGCCAGCGCTTTTTCCACTCCGTCAGGGGCGGGTTTTATCCTTACGCCGTTACCCTCGCCCACCGCGAAATCCACAAGAGAACCGAAATAGTCTTCCTTAAGCCGCTTGACCGCGGCATCGTACTTGTTGGATACGATTGCGCTTTTCACGCCTTTTTCATGCAGTTTCATAAGCACGGCTTTGATGCCGTCGTAAGGCGCGGTGTGATCGCTTTCGTGCTTGTCGTAATACTCTTTGAATACCGAAAGGCACTCCTCCCGATTGCCGTCGAAAGAAGCCGGCAAAGACTTGTCCACAAGCACTTTTACCCCGCTTCCCAGAAAATTTCTTACTTCTTTTTTGCTTCTTAAAGGAAGACCGAATTTTTCAAGCATATGATTAACGCTTAAATAAAGGTCGTCCAAAGTATTGAGAAGCGTGCCGTCCAGATCGAAAATAGCCGCCTTTATCTTCATTGAAGCCTCCCGAAACAGAAGTATAACAAATCCCGTCCGCTATGGTCAAGGCTAAATACCCGTTTCCCGTAAATATTCCTGAAAAAAATCACCGACGACAATACCTTTAGCAAAAACCTTACCGCCTTAAAAAAAGTTGATTTTTCCTTAACGTTGTTATAAAATATTCTAAATGTTTCATAAAAACAAGGAGACCGAGTCATGGACGTAAGAGAGAAAATGCTGTCGGGGGAACTTTACAACTATAACGACGAAAATCTGGTGCGGGAACAAACCGCTTGCCTTGAAAAACTTTACGATTTCAACGCGACGCGCCCTTCCCAGACGGAAAAACGCAAAAAGCTTCTCAAGGAAATGTTTGCCGAAATAGGCGAAAACTGTTACATAGAGCCGCCTTTGCATGCCAACTGGGCGGGAAAAAACGTGCACTTCGGCAAAAACGTTTACGCCAACTTTAACCTTACGCTTATAGACGACACCTTTATTTACGTCGGGGACAACACCATGATGGCGCCCAACGTGATATTGGCGACTGCGACGCACCCCGTTCTTCCCCTGTTGCGTGAACAGACTTATCAATACAATCTGCCCATACGCATCGGTAAAAACTGCTGGCTGGGCGCGGGAGTGATAGTTCTTCCCGGCGTGACGATAGGCGATAACAGCGTCATCGGCGCGGGAAGCGTCGTTACAAAGGACATTCCGTCCGACGTGGTCGCAATCGGCACCCCCTGCCGCGTCTTAAGACCGATTGACGAGCGCGACAAGGAATTTTACCGCAAGGGAAAGAAAATCGATCCGCAGTTATTGAACAACCTTTAAAGATTTCGCAATCAAAGCATCTTAAATCACCGCTTTTTAAGTTCTGGATTGCGCTTAAGGCAAGCTCTGCTCATTAAATCCGAACCCTCGGCTTTCACAAAGCGGACGAATAAAAACACGTTATGCGTAAAAAAAGGCTCCTTCAATACAAAAGGAGCTTTTTTCATGCGATAATTCAAGGTTAAAATACAAGTCAGACAAAAAATCATTCCAACGTCTTAAGCGAATCGTTCATGTCTATTTTGCGGATTTTGCGGTGCAGCAACAAGTCCACGAACCCCACGAAAACAAGGGTAAGAGCGGCGGATATGACGTAGGAATACCATTTGATCATGCTTACACTGCCGAAACCGAGGTAGCCGAAAAGAAAATACAGCAGCCCGAATCCGATGGGAAGCCCGATTATAATACCGATAACCGACATTATAAGCACTTCGCGGTAAATATAACCCGACACCTCGATATCGCGGTAACCCAGTACTTTAAGGGTGGCTATCTCGCGTTTGCGCTCGCCGATGTTCATATTGGTAAGGTTATAAATAACCAGTATGCAAAGCGCGGCGGCAAACAGAATGATTACGGTGGAAATAAGCGCAAACGTATCGGCAAAACCCGCAATGAAGCCCGCGTTTTCGTCCAGCGAAACGTCGCGCAATCCGAATCCCGCAAGCACCAGCGCGGTGGAGCCTGCAACGGAAATAACCGTCATTATAAGGTGATTGACGTAGCGGAAAACGTTGCGGTATGTGGATTTATACTTGAACTTGAGCCTTTTCCAGATAAAGGGGACGTGCTCCAAAAAGATCTTTCTGCCGGGTTTCGGAGACTTGGGCTTAAGAAGGTCCGCGGGTTTAGTCTTAAGGTCGACAAGCACCACGTATGCGGTGACCGCAACAATAACCGCCGTCATTATGGCGGCCGTGATAAGCCCCATGTTCACGTGAAGATTAAGCACCAGCGTCGGGAAGAAAAACAGCGCGTCGAATGCGGGGAAAATAACGGCGGGCAGAATCCAGACCCCCGCAAATACGCCTATCAGCGCGCCAAGAATACAGCACGTAAGCGAAAATCCCATGTATTTAAACGCAATACGGAAATTGGAATACCCAAGCGTTTTATAGCAGCCTATGACGGAGCGCTCTTCCTCGATAAGCCGCGTCATGGTGGTAAGCACCACAAGGCCCGCGACGACTATGAAGAAAATCGGAAAAATTACGGCAACGACGTTGATTTTGTCCGAATATTCTTCGGTAAGCGCGCAGCTGTAATTTTCGCGCGTGGTAAGACAGGTGTAATTTTCGTCAATGGCCTCGATGCGCTCCTTGATTGCGTTCGTGGCGTCGGCGTAATCCTTGGAAAAGATATTCAGCCCTTCCACCCCCGACGCCTTGACGTAAACGTCCGTCACGGGCAGAGATATTTTCATCTCCCCCATAGGCGTGGCAAACGGCACGTATAATTCGGTAACCGAAGAATCCACGTAAACTATAAGATCCAGATTTTCTTCGTTGATAAGGTCGGGCTCACCCTCCTTGGTGAAGACAAGCGGGTTTTCCACCACTCCGCAGATTTCAGACTCCTCCGAAAAGCCCGCAATCGTATCGCTTTCAAACTTGATGCTGTCGCCGATTTTCAACTCGGTGTTTTCCAAAGTATATCTGTCCACAAGAACCTGCGATGAAGACGCCGGCATTTGTCCGTCGGTAAGCACAAACGGATTTACCGCCGTATCCGAAAAGGTTACGTAATATATACGCGCGTTATAGTCGCCGATTTTAATAGCGCCCGACGCAGTGTCGAACGAAGTGAAAGCGGCGGTCTTTTCCACGCCGTCGGTATTTCCGATGCTATTAAGTTTATCGTCGGTAAATCCCGTTTCGCTTTTTGTCTTTACCACAAGATCCGCACCGTGCGAGGAAACGAAGTATTGCGATATCGTGTCCTCGTAAACGGGAGGCAGCGCCCCCAGCCCCGATACGAAAGCCGTCCCCAGAAGAACGACTGCGGTTATGGCGATAAACCGCGCAAAATTGCTTTTTACGGTCCTTAAAACCGTTTTCCCGTATGCTTTCATTACCACTCTATCTCCGAAATGGGTTTGGGGTTAACGTTTATCTCGCTTCTTTCCGCCTTTCCGTTTTTAATGTAGATGACTTTGTCCGCCATGTCCTTAAGCGCGGCGTTGTGAGTGACTATTATGACGGTCTTACGCTCGGACTTACACATGTCGTAAAGAAGCTGCAATATCTTTTTGCCCGTCTCGTAGTCCAGCGCGCCGGTAGGCTCGTCGCACAACAGCAGCTTGGGATTTTTGGCAACGGCCCTTGCAATCGAAACGCGCTGCTGCTCCCCTCCCGACAGCTGAGCGGGAAAATTGAAAGCCCGGTCTTTAAGTCCCACTTTTTCCAGTATTTCCATGGGCGGAAAAGCGTTTTTCGAAAGCTCTGTGGCTAACTCCACGTTTTCGATAGCGGTAAGATTGGGCATGAGATTGTAAAACTGAAAGACAAAGCCCACTTCCGTGCGCCTGTACTCGGTCAGCGCTTTTGCGCTTAACCCCCTTAAATTGAGGCCGTCCACGATAAGGTCGCCGGACGTAACGCTGTCCATACCGCCCATAAGATTAAGTATGGTGGTTTTGCCCGCGCCGCTGGGGCCCAGCACTACTGCAAGTTCGCCCTCGTCGACGTCGAAGCTCAATCCATCCACGGCGCGCACCTCTCGCGTACCGCTTTTATATATTTTAACTACGTCTTTTGCAATAACCAACTTTTCAGCCATGATAAACCTCGCTTTGAAACGGTAGACATTTTACGATTTTATCGGTATACTTGTATTATAAAATTACATGTGTCAAATGTCAAAAGTTCTATAAGTACAATTTATGACGCTTTGTCGCGTTTTTGGACATTAAGCGGCGCGATTGTTCGATATTACACCAAACTTTCACAAGGAGAAAAAACCATGAAAACCTTGAGGACCGACGCAAGAAGCAGATACACTCAGGCGTATATCAAAAAAAGCCTTCTGAAACTGATAGCCTTAAAACCGCTTAAAAGCGTCACCGTCGCGGAACTGTGCCGCGAAGCCGAAATTACCAGAAGCACTTTTTACAACCACTTCTACGACGTATACGATGTCTATGAAAGCATAGAAAACGAATTTTACGAACAACTGACCTCGAAACTGGACACAATCAAGACATACGCCCTCGACAACCGGTTTTTCCTCGAAATGCTTAACATGCTTGCCGCAAAACCCGACGTTACTTCCATAATAGTGTCAAACCCTTACGAAAGTACCCTTTTGAAAAGAATTATTTCCTATGTGCGCGATAAATATATTACCGAATTTTCGGAAAAATTTCCGCATCTCGACAAAAGCGTGATAGAAACCGTATTTTTATACAGCAGTAACGGCTCCGTTTCCGTCATGGCCGACTGGTTCAAACGCGGCATGCCCGTCCCGCCCGAAAAAATAGCCCACTTTATAGGAACCTTTAACTCCATAATCATTTCCGG
>CALVUQ010000030.1 GCA_944363615.1 uncultured Clostridia bacterium
TTCGGTTTTATGTGGGAATGTCCCGATAGGTTCACGCTGGACGGATTAAACGTTTTAAGCGTTTCGCCGCAGGGCGTACCCCATGAAAAGTACGCGTTTCAGAACGTTTACGCGTCGGGCTGTTTCATAGGCGACGTAAAACGCGAAAATTTCCGCGAATGGGACTTCGGATTCGATTTTTATGCCCCTCAAACCTTTTGGGACGGGCAAAAAAGAATTCTGTTCGGCTGGGCGGGTATGCCCGACGCGGATTACGACAATCTGCCCGAAGTACGGGAAGGGTGGCAGCACTCGCTTACTTTGCCCCGCGTGCTGACGGCTAAAAACGGAGTTATTTATCAGTCGCCCGCCGAGGAAGTGGAAAAGCTGAGACAGCGTGAAATTCCGATAGACGAAGATTGCGCTTGTTACGAGCTGCAGATTACCGATATTTCGCAGGGATTGAAAGTAATTTTAAGCGACGCTTTGGAAATAAGTTTCGGTAAAGACGAGTGCGTTTGCTCTTTCGTTTCCGCCGCAGGCCGCGGCAGAAAAACCAGAAGGGCGGCATTCTCCGCCGAAAAAGCCGTAATTTTCATGGACGTTTCCGTGTGCGAAGTCTATTTCAACGACGGAGAAAAAGTTTTTACCACTAAGCTTTTTCCCGACAGTTATTCCGTTAAAATTTACGGTAATTGCAAGGCAAAACGCTTTGCCTTAGGGGCGTATTCGGTTAAAATTACCGCCTCGGAATTTTAGGCTGAAGGCGGCGTAAAAATTATCTTATCTACAAAAAATCATTTCGGGAGGATACAAAAATGAAGTTCGATTACACCGTTAAGGACAGTCTGGGTATTCACGCGCGCCCCGCAGGGCTGCTGGTTGCCGAGGCGAAAAAACATCAAAGTTCCGTCTCCATCGAAGCAAAGGGCAAAACCGCCGACGCCAAAAAGATTTTTGCCGTTATGGCGTTGGGCGTAAAATGCGGCGACACTATTTCCGTCACCGTCAGCGGCGCAGACGAGGAGGCCGCTTTCAACGGTATAAAATCGGTTATAGAAAGCAATCTTTAAGATTTTTCGACGTTTGCCGTTCCGTCCCGGTTTTTTCTAAGGGAATTTTCCCCGCAAATGACCAAAATCGGTCCGGTCAGACATCGGACAGGAATACATAATACCGCATATAAAAATTATCCTTTATCGGAGCATTTTAAAAAACCGAAGCGGAAGGCGTTTTTCGTCCCATTTCGGTTTTTTTTATTTGATAAAATCAAGCGGTTAAACCAAAACAAACAAGACGTAAGACTAGTCGAAAATTTAATTTTAAAAAAACGAAGGCGTCGTTTTAATTACCGCTTATATAACAAAAATTTAGCAGGAAAGTCGAAGAAATTTTTTCGGGTAAAGAGGTCATGGCGATAATGTAAAAAAACCTTATTTTTACTGTTACGGGGGAAGCGGTTATTGCAAATAAAAATCGGATGTTTACGGGCAGCGGGGAATTGTATTGACAAGAAGGGAAGACAAGTTTACGGCTAAAGTTACAAAATGTTTACAAGAAACAAAATAGTGCGATAACGTGAAAACGCATATTTACTGTTACGGGTGAAGAGGTTTTGTACGTGATAAATCGGATGTTTACGGGTAGCGGGGAATTGTATTGACAAGGGGGAAGGCAAGTTTACGGCTAAAGTTACAAAATGTTTACGGAAAACGGAACAGTGGTTTTGTTAGCAAAAACGTTATGTTGGCTATAAAAGAGATAGTTTTTGCAAAGAAGGAAGCTTTATATTTATCGTTGAGAACACGGAATATTTGCGGGTAACAGAAACCGAATAAAAATCATACTATTATGAGTATGAGAGTACATTTTATAGGATGCGGCGGCGTCAGCATGAAAAGGCTGCGCGAAATAACCGAAAAGTTGGGGCATGAAACAAGCGGCTCGGACCTTGCGACGGGCGGTCACAGGGCGGAAAACGTTGCGGGCAGCGACCTGGTGGTATATACGGGCGCTATTCCTTACGACAACGTGGAGCTTGTTTACGCGCGCGCACACGGAATACCGACTGTGGAACGGGCGGAATATCTGGGGGCGATTGCCGCATCTTTTCAAAAGGTAATAGCCGTGGCGGGGACTCACGGTAAGACAACCGCAACGGGGATGCTTAAGGAAATTTTTGCATCCAGGTATCCTTGCGTACATATCGGCGGAGAGCTTAAAGTTAAGCCCGAGACGGAAAAAGACGAATATTTCATAACCGAGGCCTGCGAATACAGGCGCAGCTTTCTCTATCTTAAGCCCTACATCGGAATAGTGCTTAACGCAGAGCTTGATCACACAGATTACTACAAGGACATTTTTGACATAAGATCGGCATTCGGCGGGTTTACGCAAAATTGCGACACGGTGTTTTACAACGGCGACGACTATGGGTTAAAAAGCGTAATCAACGGTAAGCGCGCATTGAGTTTCGGCTTTGGCGAGCACAACGACTTTCGGGCGGTTGCCGCGGCTGCGGACAAGGACAACGTCTGGTCGTTCAACGTGTCGGCGGCGGGACTCAATCTGGGAAGATTAACGCTTTCGGTTAAAGGCAGGCACAACGTTTACAACGCGCTTGCCGCCGCTTCCGCCGCGCTTACCGAAGGCTTACCTTTAAGCGAAATCGAGGAGGGGCTTAAGGCGTTTACGGGGGTTAAAAGGCGCATGGAATATCTGGGCGAGGTTCATGGCGCCGCAGTATATACCGATTACGCCCATCACCCGACGGAAATTCGCGCCCTTATTCAGGCTTTGAAGAACGACGGCAGACTGATTTTGGTTTTCGAGCCTCATACGTATTCGCGAACGTCGGACCTTTTTGACGAGTTCGTAAAGTGTTTCGACGGCGCGGACGAGGTCATTTTCGCACCCGTGTACGGCGCAAGGGAAACAAGCGGCAAAGCGGATTCCGCCGATTTGTGCTTTGAAGTAAGCAAAAGAATGCCCGCAAAGTATTTCGGCTCCTACGACGAAATAAACGATTACCTGAACGGAATTCTCAAAAAGGGCGATACGGTGGTTTTCACCGGCGCGGGCACCATTAACCTTGCGGGCGAAAAATTGGTTTCTTTGTTTTCGCAAAAATAAATTCTATAAAAATTAAGCGTTTTTCCGACGCGATTTCGTCTTTAACGGAAAAAAGGAAGCGGCAGATGCAAAAAGTCCGCTTCCTTTTCTTTAAAATCTTTACAGATTTTATTTTTTAAGAGTACGCATCATCTCGAATGAAGCGCAAGCAGCACAAGCTTGTTTGCCGAGCCCGCTTTTTCCAGCGTTTTTTCGTCGATTTCGCTTCCTTCGGCGGCAAGGACCGTGCCGTCGTCAAGCATAATCGTGCGCGTCAGTTTTTTCCCTATCAAAAAGGCGTAACCGGGCGTTTTATTGTCTTCGGCGGCGGGTGCGCGCGTGACGAATACGTTTTCAACGGGAATTTTTTTATAAACGTCCACTTCGGCAGGCGGCGGGACTTCTTCTTTTGTTTGCTTTATTTCGGGTTGAGTTACGGGCATGGCTGTGACCCTGGCTTCGCCCGTGCGCGCTTGCGTTTCGGCCGCGTTTTCCTGTAATAGCGTACTTTTTTCCGCTTCGGCGCTTTCGGCTATGACGGAAACGCTTAAAGCGGTGTCCGCAGGTTTAATCGCGGCGGCGTTGTCTTCAACGTGCGCGCTTTCGTCCGTCGTGGAAGTTACGGTCATGGAGGAGTTGATTTTCACCGTGCGCGCGGCAGCTTCATGGGGAGAGGGGATTTTCTTTGCGGGCGGGACAAGACGTATTTTCTCGTCGGTGTCGTTTATAATCAGTATTTCCTCCGATTTCGACAGCACTGCCGAGGGGGCGAACGATTTATCTCCCACGTTGATTTCCACGACGTTGAATCCGTCCAGAGTTACGTCCGTCACTCTTCCCAAAGCCACGCCGAACGGGTTGTAAACCGCCGCGTTCACGGGGCCGGGAATAAAGGAGGGGGGGATGGAAAAACGGCTTAAAAGTCTGCCGCCGTTCTTTATTACCACGGCGTCGTTGCAAAGCGAGCTTACCGCAGGGGGATCGAAAAATTTTCTTTTGACGTCCTCTTCTTCGTCGGAAAACACTTCAAAGTAGCGGATTTTATTCAGATTCTTGTCAAACAGCACGTTTACTAAAGTTCCCGTGTTTTCCGCCTCAAAAAGACTGACCACGTTTTTGCCTATAATTTCGCTTAGTTTGTACATTTTTATTCCTCCGTTTACAGATACTTGTTATGCCGACGCGACTGTTTGTCCGCGCTTAATATTATAAATATTGTCCTTAAACGCGGAATATGCTTTACGGCGCGCGTTACCTTAAGAAGGGTAAGGCTTTTTATTCCGCGGCGGTGTTTTCCGCACCCCGGTCGCAATAGGCTTTCGGGCTAAGAAAACAACGGTTGCCGCAAAAAAAGCGGAGTCGCCGCCATAGCCGAAACGCAAAACGTGTTTTAACGGAATAATTAGGTTGACAAACACGTATTTCGCAATTATAATGTATGTGAAAATTTTGAAAGCGGCTTTATTTGTCGCTTTACGGAGGTATTTTTTATGAACGACATAACCAAAGATATGACTATTTACGAGGTTCTTCAGATCAATCCCGACATTGCGCCCGTGTTTTTCGAGTTCGGCATGCATTGCCTCGGATGCCCCATTTCCCGCGGCGAAACCGTCGCTCAGGCGGCGGAGGCTCACGGCGTGGCGGTAGAGGACATGCTTAAACGCCTTAACGAGTTCAACGACGCAAAATAATGAAAATAGTGGTGGGGCTGGGCAACTACGGCGACAAATACGCCTATACTTTTCACAATATGGGCTTTCTTGCCGCGGAATGTCTTGCCGACAAACTGGGACTTAAATTCAAAACGCGCGAGTGTGACGCGTTGGTCGCGACGGGATATCGCGGCGGCGAAAAAATAGTCGTCGCAAAACCGCTTACTTACATGAATCTTTCGGGCGTGGCCGTAAAACAGCTGCTGGGCAAATACAAGGCCGATATCAAGGATCTTATCGTGATTTTCGACGACGTAGACATTCCCAAAGGCACGGTGCGCGTGCGCGAAAAGGGCAGCGGCGGAACTCATAACGGCATGAGGAACATAATTCAGGTCACGGGGTCGCAGGATTTTCCCAGGATTCGCATCGGAATCGGCCCCGTACCCGAAAACGTGCCCATTGCCGATTACGTTTTGTCGGACGTCCCCGCAAAGGAGCGTCAGACGCTGTACGACGCGTTTTCTTTGGCCGCCGACGAGGCGATAAAACTGATTGACGAAAAGTGAATTTTTCTTGTTCCGGACGCGTTTTAGTTGCCCGGACTGCAAGGAAAGCGCTTTTCGGTCGGATTTATGCGTGACCTTAACGGCGCCTTTAAATAAAACCGCGTAAATTATCGGAAATTTAATTAAGCGGTCCGCGATTTTCCATAAAACCCTGAAAGCGGTATAAGGTTGAAAATCGGTTTAAGGCGTGCTTAAGGACACAGCCGACAAAAAAATTACCGTAAAAGAACAAGTAAACGATTGTTTGAAATCGATAAAATTTTCACAAGCGGTGTGGGCGACGCGGTAAAAACCGCCCTTTCATACCGGGATGGTAAAAACATCTCGGCTTTTGGGCTGTGTCCGTTCGGGAAAGCCGCGATTACCGCCTTATGCGTTTCGGCTGCCGCTTCTGACGGCAACGAAGGCCCCGTTTTGATAGTTACGGGCGACTTTTACCTTGCCCGCGCGTTCTACGAGCAGCTTAAATGTCTGTTGCCCGCCGTGGAGTTATTGCCCGCGCGCGACGACACGCTTGTTTACCGCGACGCGCTTTCGGGCGAAAACGTTCTGACCAGACTTAAAACGCTTCGGGACATTGTCACCGGACAGGCAAAGGTCGTTGTTTGCTGTGCCGAGGCTCTTATGCAGATTTATCCCGACAGGGACGCATTTTCGGCCCACTGCATGACGGTGGAAAAGGGCAAAAGTTACGACCTTGACGCGATAGTGTCCTTGCTTGTGGAGGCGGGTTACAAACGCGAGCCTCAGCTTACGGACGTGGGCAGATTTTCTTTGCGCGGCGACATTCTGGACGTTTGGTCGGTGGGGGAGCAGTATCCCGTAAGAATAGAGTTCTTCGGCGACGAAGTGGAAAAAATCCGCTTTTTCGACGCGGAAAACCAACTGTCCAAAGAAAATGCGGAAAGGGCGGAAATTTCGCCCGCGACGGAATTTTTCGCCTCGAAAGAGCGGGCCGAACAAATCGCTTCCTTAATCGAGACGGACGCGGCGGCGGTTTCGCTTCAGCCCGATTACGCCGTAAAGGTAAAAGAGCTTTCTTCCGCGCTTGCCGCGCGCGTGAGAAGCGGCGACAGAAACATCGCTTTAGGGTATCTGTTGCCCCTTTCTGCGCATTGCGACCTTTACTCGTTCGGCGGCTTTACGGGCGCGGTTTATGACGAGGTTAAGCAGATTTACGACAACGCTCATTTACATTCAAGCGAGCACGCAAACCGTTTCGCGACGCTTTTGTCCCGCGGGGAAACGCTTCCGCTTGCGGCAAATCAGCTTATAACCCCGGAGCGCGCTTTTTCTTTCAAAGGCAAAAAACTGGCGTTTCAAAGCGTGATGAACGCCAACCGCATATTTACCCCGGACGCCGTATTTTCGTTCAAGACTACCGAAACGCCTGCGTATTACCGCGATTTCCGCGTGCTTAAAACAGATCTCGAAAACTGGCTGAGCCGCGGCTACACGGTGTATATGTGCGCTTCGGGTGAGGGGCTTAAGACGTCGGTAAGACAATTCCTTGCCGATAACGCTATAATGTACTCGGAAGGGTACGGCGACGGCGGAATAAGGATTATCGACGAGCGCACGGAAAAAGGTTGCGTTTTCCACAATGAAAAAGTCGCGGTTATAGGGACCGCGGACCTTAGCTTCAAATCCCCCAAAAAGACGATAAAACGCAATAAGCGCGATGTTTTTTCGGAGCTTAAGGCGGGCGATTACGTCGTTCACGAGCTTCACGGCATAGGGCTTTTCGAGGGCACCGTAAAACTTGAAGTGGGCGGGGCAAGACGCGATTACCTGCTTGTTTCCTACGCGGGCGGCGACAAACTTTACGTCCCCGTGGAAAACATGGATTCGCTTTCGGCTTACGCCGCGGACGGAGGCGTTCCTTCGCTGTCCAAAATAGGCGGCGCGGATTTCGCGCGCGTCAAGGAAAAAGTCAGAAAATCCGTCAAAGAACTTGCCATAAATCTTTTGGAACTGTATAAATACCGTTTTGAAGGGAAAGGGCATCGTTACAGCGACGACGACTCGCTTTTGCACGAATTCGAGGACAGTTTCGAGTTCACCGAAACGGACGACCAGATTACCGCCGTTCAGGAGGGGCTTAAGGACCTTAAATCGGGCAAAATCATGGACAGACTGCTTTGCGGCGACGTCGGATACGGTAAAACCGAAGTGGCTTTGCGACTTGCGTTCAAAGTAATTGCGGAAGGTAAACAGGTGGCCTTTCTTTCGCCCACCACCATACTTGCCAAACAGCATTTCGAAACCGTCAGAAAACGCATGGAGCCTTTCGGCGTGAAAGCGGCAAGGCTTACGCGGTTCGATTCCAAAGAAGAACAGGCGAAGACCGCCGAAAGCGTGCGCGCCGGCAAAACCGACATAGTCGTGGGCACTCACAGGCTTTTGTCCAAAGACGTGGATTTTGCGGACCTTGGGCTGCTTATTCTGGACGAAGAACAGCGTTTCGGCGTGGCGGACAAGGAAAAAATCAAAGACCTTAAGCGCGGCGTAAACGTGCTTACGCTTTCCGCGACGCCCATACCGCGCACTTTGCACATGTCGCTTGTGGGCATACGCGACATAAGCGTACTGGACACTCCGCCCACTCAGCGCGTGCCCGTGCAGACTTACGTAATGGAGTACGGCGAAACGCTTGTCACGGACGCGATTACAAGGGAAATTAACCGCGGCGGTCAGGTCTTTATCGTTTATAACCGCGTCGCCGACATAGACAAATTTGCTGCGCGTATTCAAAGCCTTGTCCCTTCGGCGAAAGTGGCGTTTGCCCACGGTCAGATGCGTGAAGAAGTTCTTGAACGAACGGTGGAAAATTTCGTGGAGGGAAAGACGGACGTTCTCGTTTCCAGCACCATAATCGAAAACGGAATAGACATCGCGCGCGCCAACACCATGATTGTGGTGGATTCCGACCGATTGGGACTTTCCCAGCTTTATCAGCTTCGCGGCAGAGTGGGCAGAAGCAACCGCCTGGCTTACGTGTTTTTCACTTTCGACGGCAGGAAAACGCTTACCGACACGGCTTATCGGCGGCTGGAGGCGATAACACAGTTCACCGAATTCGGCAGCGGCTTCAAAATCGCGATGCGCGACCTTGAAATCCGCGGCGCGGGTTCCGTTCTGGGCGCGCAACAGCACGGGCATCTGGAAAAAGTGGGTTACGACATGTATTGCCGTCTTTTAAACGAAGCGGTGGGCGAACTCCGCGGCGAAAAAACCGTTCAAAGGAAGGAAGTCACCGTCGTCACGGATTACGGACTGTATCTTCCCGACGGTTACGTCACCGACAGGGAGTGGCGCTTAAGGATCTACGCGCGCGTTGCCAAAATCCGCACGCTTTCTCAGCGCGACGCGATTCTCAAGGACATGGCGGACGTTTACGGCCCCGTGCCCGAGCCCGCAAAAAACCTTGTGGACGTCGCTCTCATCAAAAATCTTGCGGCAGAAATCGGCGCAAGCAAGGTAATTCTGAAGCGCGGGGAAAGCGCTGTTCAATTCGCTAAAATAATGGATATCGACAACGCCGTCAACGCCGCGGCTACCGGATTCGGCGCCAGACTTATTGCGGAAAATGCTTCTTTGCGCTTTCAGACGCACGCCAAAATGCTTAAATTTTTGCTTAAATGTGCGGAATTGAACCGATAAAACGTTTGCTTTTTTTCTCAAACGATAGTATAATAAGCAATAGCTATGTTTATAATGCGCTTAAACCGTGTTAGTGAGGACGAAAATGCGTAAAAAAATAATTTGTGTTATTTTGGCTGTTATTCTGAGTATTTCCCTGTTTACGGGATGCTCTCTTTTCTCATACGATAATGCCAGGGATTACAATCAGGTGGTGGCTACCGTAAAATCGGTCACCATTACCGACGAGTCCAGCGAGGAGAACAAGAACAATCCTTTCGTCACCGAACAAAAGAACATCTATAAGTATGAATTGGTCAATTTGCTGAACAGCTCCGGCCAGACGATGATTTCCTACGGCTATACGCTGGAGCAGACCGTGGATTATCTCGTGGACCAGCTTGTCACGCGCGAACTTATTCTTAACGAAGCGGACGCTCAGATTCATTTCAAAAACATCGTCTGGGGTCAGAACGAGGAAAATCAGGTGCTTGAGGGCATCTACGCTACAATCGACTCCCAGCTTGCCGAATTGAGAAACGAAATTCTTTCCGAACACGGCGAGGAAACCGCCGACACCTCTTCGTCCGACACATCTACTACGGATACTTCTACCGAAACCACTTATCCCGTAAAGGAAACGGAGGAGCCCGGCGTTTACGATTCGTGGTCGAGGGAAGAGCTTATAAACGAAGTGGTAAATCGCACCAAGGGCGACCTTACCGGCGAGGCGTTGACCGCGCTTAACGAAAAAGTCAGCGAATATTCCGTCTACAAGCTTCGCGCCACCCTTGAAAATCTCGACCTTCAGAACGTCGAAAAGTGGCAGCCCGATACCATTCGCTATCCGGGCCTTTACGGCACCGACGACGTAAAGTCGCTGGAGCTGGAGGCAATGCGCCGCTTTATTTCCCTTCTTAAGGAAACGGTAAAAGACGACTATCGCATGACCAAAGAGCAGAGAAAGGTCTTCAACGACGAAATAGCTCAGCTTGAGGCGGTGGGCAACGAAAAGGGTCTTTCCTACGTCTATCCCGAACTCGGCGAAACCAAGCTGATGCAGTTCCTTGCAGGCGACTCCTACCGCGACAACGTGAAAATTCAGCTGCTTCAGCAGTACATCACCGACAGCGTGGACGTCAGCGAAGAAGAAATCGTCGACGAATACAATTCCTTATTAAGCGAGCAGATTAACAAATACAGCGGCGACGTTGAAGCTTTCTATACCGATCTCAGCGGCGGCAACGTCGATCCGATCCTCTATTATCCCAACGGCAACTATTATTACGTAAAGCATATTCTCGTGCCCTTCTCCGACGCGCAGAAGGCTCAGCTTGAAGCTTACAAGTCGGGCGCAGGCACCATTTACGGGGAAGAGGCCATCGCCGCGGAAAAGGAAAAACTGGGTAAACTCGTCACGGGTTACGAGCACCGTAACGGCGAAAATTACGGCAAGCCTTTGACCATCGATCAGATTTACGCGGATATCGTCAGCGTAATGAAGGCGGCGGAAGGTTCGCTTAAGGCAAGCGACCGCGCGTTCGACGACCTTATTTACAAATACAACACCGACGACGGCATTTTCGGCAACGAACTGGGTTATCCCGTAAAATCCGTCTTCGACGAGGGCGAAACTTACGACACCACTTATATGAAGGAATTTTCCGAGGCGGCGGACAAGCTTTTCCGCGCGGGTAAAGTGGGCGCTATTTCCGAGCCCGTCGTTACCGATTACGGCGTGCATATCCTTTATCTTTCCAGGATTATTCCTTCCGGCGGACTTACCGTGGGCTTAAACGATTATATATCCTACGGCGAATATACTTCCGTCCGCGAAAAGATTGAACAGGAGCGCCGCACCGAAAAGGAAAATCAGATGTTCTCCGTTTGGCAGAACCAGAAAATAGGTTATTATCTCACCGTGGCCGACGCGGTAGAAACCTTTGAAAAGGCCTATAAAGACCTTAAGGAATCTAAATAATACGATTTGCATGACGCGCCCTATGAAAGGGCGCGTTTTTTGTCGGTTTTTACTTTTTAACCGTATTATTCCGTATGAGTCAAAAAGCCGAGTTTCGTGCGTAAAATGCCGCGCGGTAAAATTGTTTTGTGACTGTTTCGGGCGTTGTTTCGCCGCTTCCTATTCCGTTTAAAATTTTAGTTAAGAATTTGGGCGCGGCGGAAAATCCGGACAGGCATAAAGCCGCTTGAAAACTTTATTGATATTGTAAAAAAAACAAAAAACGGGTTAACAAATATGCAGAATGTCAAAAAAATTCAGGACGTTGTTTATTCGGGCGGGCTTAAGCTGGATCTTTACGTCCCCGACAAAAGTACAAGCACTTTTCTCTATTTTCACGGCGGCGGGCTGGAGTCGGGCGACAAAAGCGACTCTAAGGTTTTTGCGGATTACCTTACAAAAAGGGGAATTACGGTAGCTTCGGCAAATTACCGCATGTATCCCCAAGCGGTTTATCCCGAGTTTATCGAGGACGCAGCGGCGGCTGCGGCATGGGTGAAAGACAACGCCGATTCTTTCGGCTGCGGCAAAAAGCTGTTTGTCGGCGGAAGTTCCGCAGGCGGGTATTTATCCATGATGTTGTGCTTTGCGCCCGAGTTTCTTACGCAAAACGGCATGAAAGCAGGCGATGTTGCGGGATACGTTTTCGACGCGGGTCAGCCCACCGTCCATTTTAACGTGTTGAGAGAGCGCGGGCTGGATCCCCGCCGTATAGTAGTCGATAAAGCCGCGCCTCTTTATCATGCGGGCATTGCGCGCGATTATCCGCCCATGCTTATAATCGTTTCCGACGACGACATAGCCTGCAGATATCAGCAAACCGAGGTACTTAAGGCAACGCTTGAAAACTTCGGATTTAAGGACTTCGAAACAATTGTCAGCCACGGTAAGCATTGCGATTATGTCATGAAAACCGACGTGGAGGGACAAAGCGTTTTTGCCCGCATGATTGCGCCTTTTATTCTTAAGCATACGTAATTTACATCGCGACAAGTGCATAACAGCGCTTGTCTTTTTTTATTTTTTGCAAAAAACTCGCCTGACGCGCTGTCGGGGCAATAGCCTTTAATATTATACCGATCGGATTTAAGTTAAGATATGCGCATATATTGATTTTTTGCTAATTTTCTTACAGCGTTTTATTGCGGCGCCTTTTTGATTATGAAATTACTTTTTTTTGATTCAGACTTTGATTGCCTGAAAAAATAAAAGTAAGTTTCCGGTATCTGGGAATTTCGGTAAATGTAAAGGACGGCAACCTGATTTTACGGGCTGAAAAAGTCAAACGGCGGTTTAAACTATGATTGCGGCGGCGGAAAAACCGATAACTTTGTTTTCGTAAAAGCAGAAAAAAGGTTTTCGGTTTGAATTTCCGATAAGTAAAATCTTGCGTTTTATGGTGTTTATGAGTTTTTTTCATTATGCGACATTCTTATAACGCATGACGTAATTTCGGGTTATCGGTCGGGATAAGAAATTCGATTCCGAAAAAAAAGGATAAAGAGGGGTTTTCTTTCGGATTCGTTAAAATCGGAGCAAATTCGTCAAAATTCATCACGGCGGAACAATGGCGCGGTGATATAATTTTTTACGGTAAGCGGCAACGCAATCAAACCGTGAGGAAGGGAATAAATATGCAAAACGATTTTGACCGAAAGTACAAGCTGACGGAGGAGGACGTTACGGTAAAAAGCGGAGCTCTTGCGCTTCTCAACGAAACCGTGATGCGCATTGTTCCCGAATCCGGAAAGCTTTTGTTTATCGCAGACAAGCGTTTCGATAAAGTTAAAATCGTTTACGACGTGCTTACCCGTAAATTCAGGACGGATATGGTCGAAGTGTCGTCCGTAAACAAAAAGGCCGCTTTGTCCGTTTCGGTCGGGGAGGATGTCAAGGCCGTCGTTTGCGCGGGCGGAGGCGGCGTTTCCGACATGGCAAAATACGTTGCGGCAAGACACAATCTTCCGCTTGTGTGCGTGGCCCTTTCCCAGGCGACGGCGGGATATCTGATCCCTTCCGCCATGCTGGAGGGCGACGGCGGTTACATAGAGGTTTATAAAGTCGCACCGCCGCGGTTCCTGATTGCGGATACCGCGCTGTTTGAAAACAGCGACAGACTGAACGCCGCGGGGTTCGGGGAGGTATGCTCCCGTCTGACGGCGATTTTCGACTGGCAATTAAGTCATGTTCTGAAAGGCGAAGAATATACGAAATCCACCGTAGACAAAGCAGTCGCAGTCATCGGGGATTTACTTTACAAGGCCTGTAAGGGCGAGGCGGGCTCGGCGGAAACGGGAAGCGCGGCGATAAAACTTTCGCTGATTGCGTCCAAGTGCGGTAATTCCCGGCTGATGTGCGGAGGGGACGCGCAACTGACGCACGCATTCAGTCTGCTTTGCAAAAGGAAGAATAGGGAAGTCAAGCTTCAGGGCGAAAACGAGATGCTGTTTTCGTGTATTGCGATGCGCGCTTATCTCATGTTACTTGCGCGCCCTTTGCCGCAAACCGTGTCGGTACCCGACAACAACGCCAGACTGGACTACATGAGCGTCAAACTGGGCGTAAGTCCGTTTCGCGCGCTGGATAAAATTACCGATTGTCTGCCGTACGGGGACTTATCGCGCATGCTTTTTATTTTGCGCGAATACCGCGCCGAACTTACCGACAGGGCTGTAATATATGAAAAAACATTGTCTTTTGCTCTAAAAATCTTTAAAAGACTTTACAAGGACAAAGGATATTCTTATAATAATTATCTGAGCGCCGACGACGTTAAAGTGTGTATAGCGCTTGCGCCCGAGATGCGTGAAAAATTTACTTGTTTCACGCTTATGAAGCAGTTGGGATTGCTTGACGGGTTTTTAAGACGCTGACCGTAAGGTAATCGCGGATTCCTTGCGGCCGGCTTCGGATGCGGGGAATTACAATGGACGAAAAACTGAAAAACGTAAAATGCTTTCTTCTCGATATGGACGGCACGGTTTATCTCGGCGATAATCTTATCGATGGGGCGGTGGACGCCGTTAAGCGCATGAACGAACGCTGCAGGGCGCTGTTTCTGACCAACAACAGTTCGGCAGCGCCTTCGGACTATGTATGCAAACTGCGCAAGATGGGGTTTACGGTCAAGGACGACGATGTCTTTACTTCGGGCAATGCCACGATAGAATATCTTCATGCGCATTATCCGCGTAAGCGCGTCTTTCTTTTCGGCAACGACAAACTCTTTGCTCAGTTCAAGGCGGGCGGTATAAATTTAACGGAAGAAGATCCCGACCTTGCAGTCGTGGGATTCGATACCACTTTTAATTACGACAGGCTGACAAAACTTTGCGACTTTATACGCGAGGGAGTGCCTTACATCACGACTCACGGGGACATAAACTGTCCCACGGCTCACGGCTATAAGCCCGACGTGGGTTCTTTTATCGCGCTTATAGAAAAATCCACCGGCGTCAGCCCGCTTCTTATTTGCGGCAAGCCGTTTTCGCCCATCGCCGAAAGTATTCAGAGGGTTCTGGGATTAAATAAACACGAAATTGCCATGGTGGGCGACCGTATTTCCACCGACATGCAGTTCGCGATAAACAACGGTTTCGTATCGGTCCTGGTGCTTACGGGCGAAGGAACGGTGGAAGAAGCGGAAAAAGCCGGTCAGAAAATCGACGTCGTTTTGAAAAGCATAGCCGATTGGGACAAGTAAAGGCGTGTTTTTCAGGAAAATTCACGAAATCAGCGGGATTCTGCGTACGGTTTGTATTTTGTGCACATAATGAATTACTGGATTCTAAGCCCGAAACGGCCATATTCTTATACCGTTTTTCTTTTCCGTCGGTTTTCGATTTACGAATAAGTGATTTTTATGCGAAAGATTGTATTGCTTCCCGATTGTATGAGAATTTTTACGTTAAAAACAGCCGAAAAAGCGACCCTTTTCCAGCGGCAAAAATTTTTAATCTGATTTTAATGTTTGTTTAATCGGTTTGTTAATAAACCGCTATATATTTATAACAGAATGCGATCAGTGTATTCTTTTTCGTGACGTCCGCGTTGTGCGTTAAGACAGGACTGCGCCGCAAGGTAAAGAGTTCTTGCGATTTTGTCGGACAGCCGATACACAAAGCCCAGTCTTACCGACGACAGCGCGTTGCGCTCGTGTTTCGGGGCGACGGTGGCGGTAACGGAAAGATCGCCGGTTACGGGCAGACGTTTGCCCGTGGCAAGGCCCGGGCGTATTCCGCCGTTAACCAGTCGGATTTTTCCTACGTCCTCGCTTTTCCCGAGGCTTGAATCGATTGCGATTATTTTTCTGTTCTTGTGTTTATAGCGTATAAACTCAAGCGCGGAGTTAAGCGTAAGCGCCGTCACGGGGGAGGACAAGGTACCGTAAACGAAAAACGGTGCGTTAAAGGTCTTTACCAACAGTTCGCCTGCAATCGGACCCAGTGCGTCGCCGATGACGCGGTCGGTGCCTATGCATAAAATTACCGGCATAAAGGTATTTTCCGAGAGAAATTCGGCAATGCTTGTGGAAGAAAATTCGTTTGCGTTCATAAAACGGATTATGGCCAAGACAAAGGGTTTTCAATCGCGTTCAAGTCAATTATCACAAAAGTCAATTACGTCTTAAGGAGAAATATTTATGAATTACGTCGATATAGCGATAATTGCGATAATCGCGTTTTTCGCCCTCATAGGACTGTGGAAGGGCTTCGGCAAGACTTTCATAAAGCTGTTTTGCTTCGCCCTTGCCGTATTCGTGACCTGGCTGGTTGCGGATACCGCCGTCAATTGGGTGCTTAACGTCGGTTTCGTCAGAAATTTTATAGTAGGAGATCAGTTCTCGCTGTACAGCCTTTATTACAACAGCTTCGGCGAGGAAATCCTTAACGCAAATGCTTCAACTCAGCTTTCGGGCGCGATGGGACTTTACATTAACCCCATGATCGAAAGATTTACCGCGATGGGCGGCCCGTCTTCTTACGGCATTACTTATGCCCAGTTTATCGCGGTCAACCTTTCGGTAAACACTCTCAGCATCGTGTTCTGCGTGCTTATCTACGCAGTGGTGCGCATCGTTGCCATAATCATTGCCTGGATCCTTAAAAAAATCATCGTTCGCGGCGAGGTCAGGGTCTGGAGCAGGTTTGTGGGCTTCGTGTTCGGTGCGGTGCGCGGCGCGCTGATGGTAGCGGTTATTCTGATTATTTCTACGGTGGTTTTCCCGCTTGGCTTCGCGCAGCCGTATACGCAGACGGTGAGCGACGGTATAATAGGCAATTTTGCCGCAAAGTACACTTACAAGGCGTTTGACGTGGCTATTTACGGCGGCGAAAACGTGGAAAAAACCGAAAAGCTTCTGGAGTCCGCAGGCTTTACAAAGGGAACCTATCCCTCTCAGGAGGAAATGGAGCTTAACGAAAAAAAGACTAACGCGGTAACCGAGCTTACTTCTTACCGCAACGCAAAAGACAATTCGCTTTATTCCGACGCGGGCAAGGCTAACCTTGACGCTGCGTTGAATACGGGCATAGAAAAGATTAACGCCGCCGCCGACGAAGCGGGAATTAGCGCCGCTTTAACGGAGGCAAAGGCGAACATCGACGCCGTCATGACCGCGCAACAGGAACAGGAACTTGCCGACGCCAAAACGGAGGCTAAGGCGCAGCTTCAATCTCTTCGCAACTCGCTTATAGGCGAGGGAAGTGAGTACGTCGAGGCGGAAAGCGAATATTCGGAAACCAACTTCAACGAAATCAAACTTGCGCATTTCGAGGGTAACGAGGCTATCGACAAAGCCGCATCCGTCGCCGCCGTCGGGGACGCGCTTAATGCCGCGCAAGACAGAATACAGTCCGTGCCCAAAAAGATTCACGAGTCGGCTATAAACAATCTTAAAAACTATTACGAACAAAACAAAGAAAGCGTGCCCGAGGAAAACAAGTCCGCGTTTACCTTGCGTTATAATCAGGGGATTAGCGAAATACTGTCCACCGATTCGGAGAACGCCGCAAATACTATGTGCAGCGGCGTAATTGCGGAGCTTGAAGCGCTTAAGACGTCTTCTTTGGAGTAACGGATCTAACGGATTTAACAACAATAACTTAAAAAACATACCGATAAGGATTTTGCGAAAGCCGCAAAGTCCTTTTTTTATTACTTCGGATTATGCTCGGGACAAATCTCAAACAAGCCGTAAAACGGGATTTCCGGCTGTTTTTCGTCTGAGGTTGTTTTTGCTTTTCTGCGTTTAAGGATAAATTTTAATTTAAAAGGGATTCAAAGCGTTGATTTGTTTAAGAGAGATGACTGAAGCATATTTTTGAAGATTCATAATTCCGACTGAAATGTTTTTTTTATTTTTAGGCTTTGGGGGAAGGCCGACTGAAAAGTTTTTAGGATTTTGCGAGGCGGGCGAATAAAGTGTTTTTTAAGACTTTGCGGTGTAGGCGACTGAAATGTTTTTTTAGATCTCGTGAGTAAACCGACTGAAATGTTTTATAGGATTCTACGGGGTGGGCGACTGAAGTGTTTTAAGACTTTTGGCAGGGAACCAGCTGAAGCGTTATAGGAATTTTGAGGAAGATGACTAAAGCATTTTTAAGACTTTGCGTAGAAGGCGACCGAAATGTTTTTTTAGACCTTGTGAGTAAACTAACCGAAATGTTTTCAGGGTTTTGCAAGGTGGGCGACCGAAGTTTTTTTGAGATTAAGCAAATTCTTTTTTATTTAAGTGCGATGGGCTTAGTCGTAATTTAATTAAGTTTATTCATTTATTCTCAATCAATATTTGCGGGGAAAATTTTTAAGCGTTGTTTTATGACCTGATATTGCAAGACTGCGTAAACTCCACCTTGCTACCTGCGGGTTGTTTTGCCGTGCAAAAAGAGAATAAAAATGCGGGTAATTTTCGGTTAAGTCCAGGGATTCAGCAAGTTAAGTATTTACGGAGGAGCGGCAAACAAAAGCTTTTGCTTTTCAGATTTTTGTAAAGTCGGATGAGTTTTACGCATATAAATAAGGGTATAAGGACGGTTACGGGGGTAAGGCATGGTTTTTGAAAAAAAGCTTATCATTCTTACGGGCGACGGCGGTGCGAAAGGCACTTTGAAAACCGAGCGCAACGCTTACGGGCTTAAGTGCGACATAAACGCATTCAACATCGCCAAAAAGTCCGATTCTGGATATATTCTTGCCGTAAAGGAGGGAGAGCAGGTCAAAGAGTATCCTTTGGGCGTAAGTCTTGACGGCGGCAAGGAGATTCTGCTTTCGGAAAAAACAGACGTGCCGACGGCTCATTTCGTTATTTACGAAGCGGGCGGCGACGCGCTTTTATACGGTACCCTTAACCGCAACAGGCTTTGGAAGGGGAATTTACCCAACGGAAGAAAAAGAGAGGTGTACGGTGAGAAGGACGCGATTGATGAGGTCAAAAGCAATAAGGCGGAGAAGGAGGAATTCAGGTTTTCGAAACGAAGCGAAACCTTCCTCGACATCTTCCCGTCGGAGGGAGGATACGACGACAACGCCGTAGCCGCGGTCAATTATTATGCCGCCGACTTCGGGAAAAACGCATTGACGGACGAAAAAAATCCGACCTGTAAAGCGGAAAACAATTATGAAGAAAAGAAGCAGGAAGCGGTTTATAACGACCAGGGAATAAGAGTTGAATATATACGCGGGGCAAAACCCGAAGGAGAAGTAAAGTTGAGAATAAGCGATTTGCAGTACGCTTTTTTAAAGGATTACGAGAAAAAAATCAGCATTAAATTGAATTCCGAAGAGGATAGGACCATTAAGCGCGATGAAGAAGTGCCGCCGCGCGGGACGGGGGTAAAAAACAGGAAAAAGAGTTTCCGAAATTCCGTTTCGTCGGGAGTAAATGTCTTTATGCGTCGAATGGACGCGTTGTCAAAAGGCTCTTCGGTGCTTGTACCCTCTGTTTCGGAAGAGAACGAGGCGTTTATCCGCGGCAGGGAATTAAGTTATTACGAGCAGGTTTCCGACCAGATTGAAAAACTGTTTACGGAAGGAACGCGCGAAACGGAGCTTGAGAGTCTTATGCCGCATACCAAATGGGTGCGCGTGGATTTTTCGGGTGACGGAAGATTTTATGTCGTGGGCCTTGTGGGCGACAAACCCGATTACATATGTTACGGCTTGCCCGCCGATTACTCTCCCGAGCCTCCCGACGAGATAAGCGGTTATTGTGGATGGCTGCCGCTGGACGTCAAAAACCCGCAAGGGAAAGGCTACTGGCTGCTTTATCAGGATGCCGATACGGGCGAAAGCGTCACCACCGACGAAATGAAGTGATTTTTTTGAACGTCAGACAACAGACTGAAAAATAATTTTAAGAA
>CALVUQ010000031.1 GCA_944363615.1 uncultured Clostridia bacterium
CGACAAAGGCAACGCCGTTATAAATCTACAGTTTGAAAATACTGTCCTGTATTTCATCGCGTTGCCCACGGCGGTAGATAATAAAAAACTGCCCTGTCGCATAAAAGCCGCGACAAAGGCAACGCCGTTATAAATCTACAGTTTGAAAATACTGTCCTGTATTTCATCGCGTTGCCCACGGCGGTAGTTAATACACCGTTATGTTGACTCATACGGTTGTAAGAAAAATCAAGGGTGTGTTTTGTTTCTTTTAAAGTCAAAAGCAACCCGACGGCAATGCGAAGAATTGCATAAATAAAATCGCAGGAAATTCCGGGTAATTTTTATATGTAAGTCATTGAAATTTTTGTTGGGTAACGCTTGTCCCTATTTATTCCCTTTCTAAGAACGAAGTTTATTTTTAACAAGATAAAATACCTTGTTACGATTCTTCGTAAAAAACTCCATACAATAATTGCAATTTCCTTTTTATTTGTTGATTGCACTTAGAAATTTCACCTTACAAATTTACATTGTGCCGATTATCCTTAAAATTTTTCTGACTCAAGGCAAGTTTTAACTACTGCGGTATTATAAGCTTACTTTTTTAATATACTCCGATTGTGTTTTAATGACGGCAGGTAAGTTTTTCTGCTTAATCGGAGTATATTTACTAATCGAAAAACCTCATCGGTCACGCGACTATGGTGTGTTTTTGGTTATAAAAAAAACGGAAACCTTTTTACGGGTTTCCGTTTATTCGCAATAAAGACGTTTCCGAAATTATTACTTGAGTTCTGCGGTTGCGCCTGCAGCCTTGAGTTTCTCGGCAGCTTCGTTAGCAGCCTCTTTGGAAAGCGCTTCCTTAACAGTGGAGGGAGCACCGTCAACCAAAGCTTTTGCTTCGGAAAGGCCAAGGCCGGTGATTTCGCGGACAGCCTTGATAACGGCAATCTTGTTGCCGCCAACCTCTTTGAGGATGAGGTTGAACTCGGTCTGCTCTTCGGCAGCGGGAGCGGCATCGCCTGCGCCGCCTGCAGCGGGAGCGGCCACAGCCATAGCGGCGGCGGAAACGCCGAACTCTTCCTCAAGCATCTTTACGAAATCGTTAAGCTCGAGGACGGACATACCTTTAACTTCTTCCAATAATTTGGTCAGATCAGCCATTTTAAATAATTCTCCTTGATTTTATTTTTAATAAATTTTTGAAATAAATTATTACGCTTCTTTCTTTTTCGCAATCTCGGAAAGCGCGACCGCAAGTCCGCGAACGGGGCTTTGCAGCATACCGAGAAGCTGAGCCACGAGCATGGGTTTTGCGGGAATGGAAGCGACCTTGGTAACGCCCTGAGCGTCCATGATTTTTCCTTCCACCACGCCGCCCTTTACGGCGATTTTGTTGGTCTTTTTGACGTTGTCGACGATGATTTTTGCAGGAGCAACGGCGTCATCGTAAGATACCGCGATTGCGGTGGGGCCTTCAAGCACGGAATCGAATCCTTCATAGCCCGCATTTACGAACGCACGCAGAATAAGACGGTTTTTGACGACTTTATATTCCACGTTGGCTTTTCTCAGCTCGTTACGCATGGAAGTGTCTTCGGCAACGTTAAGTCCGCGGTAATCGACAAGCACGACGGATTTTGCCTTACCGAATTTCTCTGCATATTCGGCAACCTGCTGCTCTTTGAGTTTTATGGTTTCTGCTGACATGTTTATCCTCCTTTAAAGTTTATAAAAATAAATCCGGCTTACCGCACATATAGGCAAGCCGGACCGTAGTTTAGGTTTATTCGCGCAATAAAGCGCACCTGAAACGTCTTATCCGTATCACCTCGGCAAGCTTCCTTTAAGAATTACGCTTTCGGTAAGCACTTGCTGTCTGCGGTTTTAAGGGATTATATTTACTTGGTCTTACGCCCTGTAAGCCACTTTGATGCCGGGGCCCATGGTGCTTGCAAGGGTTACGCTTCTGACGTAAATACCTTTTGCAGCCGCGGGCTTAGCCTTGACGATGGCGTCCATAAGGGTCTGGAAGTTTTCGGAAATCTTCTGCTCTCCGAAAGATTTTTTGCCGATGGGGCAATGAATGATGGCGGTTTTGTCCACGCGGTATTCGACTTTACCGGCTTTGGTCTCGTTGATCGCCTTAACGACGTCCATGGTGACGGTGCCGCTTTTGGGAGAAGGCATAAGACCTTTAGGACCGAGGATTTTAGCGACTCTGCCGAGTTGTCCCATCATATCGGGAGTGGTGATGACCACGTCGAAATCGAGGAAGTTCTGAGTCTGAATTTTTGCGATGATCTCTTCAGCGCCCACGATGTCTGCGCCGGCCTTCAAAGCGTCTTCCGCTTTGTCGCCGCGGGCGATGACAAGCACTTTAACGCTTTTACCGGTACCGTTGGGAAGAACGACCGTGCCGCGGACCTGCTGATCGGCCTGACGGGGGTCAACGCCCAGACGAACGTGAAGTTCGATGGTTTCGTCGAATTTGGCTTTGGCGGTGGAAAGCACGTTTTTGACCGCTTCGTCCACTTCGTAGGCTTTGGTGATATCCACTTCTTTAATACTGTCGGAATATTTCTTGCCGTATTTCATAGCGCACCTCCCCTTAATCCTCGACGACGACGCCCATGCTGCGCGCCGTGCCTGCGATCATGCTCATTGCGCTTTCCAGAGAAGCCGCATTGAGGTCGGGCATTTTCAAAGTAGCGATTTCCTTAACCTGCTCCTTGGTGATCTTGGCCACCTTGTCCTTATTGGGCTTGGCGGAGCCGCTTTCGATCTTGCACGCCTTCTTGATGAGAACGGGTGCGGGAGGCGTCTTTAAGACGAACGTAAAGGATCTGTCCGCGTAGATGCTGATAACCACGGGGATGATAAGTCCTTCCTGACCCTTGGTCTTTTCGTTGAATTCCTTGGTGAATCCCGGAATGTTGATACCGTGGGGACCAAGCGACGAACCGACAGGCGGGCCGGGGGTTGCTTTTCCGGCGGGCAATTGAAGTTTGACAACTGCCTGAAGTTTCTTTGCCATGTTTTGTTACTCCTTGTAAAAATTTTTAATTTATACAATCGCGGTGCTGTCGGACGGGTGTTAAGGCCGCCCTCCCGGATATATAACCTTAATTGCAGCCGACTCTGCGGCTTAAGGATCGCTTATCGCCAATCCGATTTTTCCTGCTTATTTGCGTCAGTCTTCCGTGACGACGTCGGCACGCTCTATCTGATAGAGCTCCAGCTCCACGGGGGTAAGCCTGCCGAACATGGACACGGTAACTTTACATTTACCCTGAGCCACGTCCAGAGCGTCGATGGTGCCGATGAATCCTTCAAGCGATCCGTCGATGATTTTGACGGTTTCGCCGATTTTGAAGTCGGTGACCACGGTTGCGGGCTTTTCAAGATGCATGCGCTTCACTTCCTCGTCGGTGAGCGGAAGCGGACGACCTAAGGGGCCGACGAAGCCCGTCACGCCGCGGGTATTGGTGATGATGTGCCACATGTCGTTGTTGTAATCCATTTTGACGAAAACGTAGCAAGGCATCATTCTGCGCTGAACGATTTTGCGCTTGCCGTTTTTCTCCTCCACCACGTCTTCCATGGGAATGGTGATTTCGACAAGCTTGTCAAGCAAATCGTTTTTCTTGAATACAAGCAGCAGATTGTCCTTTACCATGTTTTCGTAACCCGAATAGGTGTGAAGGACGTACCACTTTGCGTTTTCTATAGACATAACGGTAATCCCACCCCGCCCATAAAGGATTTTGCCGCCGTAAGCGCAGCCGTAGTTGCGGTCTCGGTGCCTGCGTTAAGACCGGTGACAAGAAGGTCGTACAGCCAGCCCAAAAGCGCGTCGAAGCCCATAAGCACAAGCAAGAACACGAGCACGACGCCAAGGACTATGCCCGTTTGTTTGACGACCGTACCGAAAGAAGGCCAGGTAACCTTTTTCAGTTCGGAAAAAGTCTCTTTGAAAAACCTGCCGCGCTTCTTCTTTTCTTTAGGCTTGGCGGTTGAAGTATCCTTTGCCATTGTCAACTCTCCTTAAAACGGAAAATGCAATAAAACGAAATAAAAAATTACTTCGTTTCCTTATGCACGGTATGCTTTTTGCAGAATTTGCAGTACTTCTTAAGCTCAATTCTGTCGGGATCGTTTTTCTTGTTCTTCATATTGTCGTAATTGCGCTGTTTGCATTCCGTGCACGCAAGCGTAATCTTATTTCTGGCCGAATTTGCCATGGTTCCGCCTCCTAAGAGCAACTTAAAAATACACCCTTCAAGAGGGGTGCCATAATAATCTAACACAACGGGGACATGCTTGTCAAGCGTTTTATCTTAAATTTCCCGCTTTTTAAATTTAAATAATGCTTTTTTACCGCTTAAAGACCTTTTATTTAAATAAAAAAGCATACCTTGTTGCAAATTCGCATAAATACGGGTATACTGTAAAAGCATATGAATTGCTTTTGGAAGAATTTATGATTAAACGAAATGAATTGTTGAAGTGGCTGCCCTTTATCGCTTCCATATCGCTTGCGGTGATTACCGCGATAATTTACACTTTCATAAGCGACGAAATAATCGTCCTGACTTATTTTCAGATATTCGGCTCCGCACTGGTGCCGCTTATACTTCCCGTATGGGGAAAAATAACGGGCAAGGACTTCCCTCCCGCGCTGGGGTTTTTGCTTGCCTTCCATATTTTCCTGGCCATAGACTTAGGCAACGCGATGAACTTTTACGACCTTGTGCCCGTATGGGACCTTCTTCTCCACGGGTTCTTCGGCTTTGTGGGCTGCGTCACCGCCGCCGTCTTTCTGATAAGGTGGAACGGCGATAAAATGACGCCCTTGGGATTTATGCTGACCGCGGCGTTCTTTACGCTTGGATTCGGCGCCGTGTGGGAAATCTTCGAATACTGCTGCGATATCATAATGGACACTGATATTCAGCGCGTGCAGGAATCGATTGCGGCGGGTAAATCTCCGCTTGCCGACACCATGGAAGACCTTATCGTCACGCTTGTCGGTATCGCGATTTTCTTTGTCACGGCGTTTGCGGATAAGCTGCTTAAAGGCAAACCGTCCTCTTTGCTTAAAGGACAAACCGACCGCTTTCCCGAGGCAAACTTAACCCGAGCAAAAACGCAGGACAAAGAATAGAATAAGAAAAGCATAACCTAAATTCATTTTAAGGCAGGCATTATAATACCCGAATCAAAAGACCGACAATATAAAGTTATTGCGAATTTTAATGTAAACGACTTCCCCGACAGACTCTTTTTTATACGGTTGCTGATTAAAACGGCTTCCCGAAAGACTCTTTTTTATAAGATTCTGTTATAGGGATTTAGGGCGCTTTTCTGTAAAAAAACAAATGTGTAAACTCTTATCTGGCTTAACGTCTTATGAGCATTGAACCGTTCTGCCGGCAAATCTTCGCTTACGTGTTACAGCGGCGGCGACTAGTCTTATGAGCGTTGAAACCGTTCCGCCAAATAATCGGCGGATATTTTTTGCAGTGCGCCGGAATGTATTTTGTTTTTGATTAAAATAAACGGACATATAGCCGACAAAACCTTTTTACGTTTCAGACGCATAAATCTATACAACCTGCAGTTGATGAAATTACAAACGCAAGTTAGTTGAACGGCGTAATCGGCTGTGTTATAATGTTTTATATGACAGTCATAAAAAACGGAGGGAAAAATTATGGCGTTAAAAGACATGATATATAAACTGCGCGCCGAAGAAAAACTATCGCAGGCGCGTTTTGCGGAAATTATCGGAGTATCCGCTCAGGCGGTGCAAAAATGGGAAAGCGGCGTTTCCGTACCCGAACTTGACAAACTGATAAAAATTGCGCACCGTTTCGGAGTGACGCTGGACGCGCTGGCGCTTGATCGCGACATGAGAGCCGAAGAAGAACTTCCTTACAGCCGCAAAATACACTTGCCCTTTTCCGTATCGGGCTACGAATCATATTCTACCGCTTTACCCATCGAATACCGTCAGTGCACCGACGAAGGCTTGGACGTAAGCTGTTACAAAGACTTGTTTGCGGCGGCGGCAAAAATGCCTGAAGACGAAAACAAGGAACGTATTTCGGACGTATTGTTCGATATCACGCTTAACGCCTCCGTTAAAAGAGATTATAAGTACGTCGAACCATCCGAATACAACGAAATAATAAAGCTTTGCAAGCCTTATGATTTCCCCGTAAAAAGGGTTTCCGAGGAAGAACTGAAAAAGAAGCTGTCGGGGGCATGGACGGGGCGCGCTTGCGGCTGTCTTTTGGGTAAGCCCATCGAGGGCATACGCACCGATGAACTTATCCCCCTCCTGAAGCGCACGGGCAATTACCCTATGCAAAGATATATATTAAAATCCGACATTACGGAAGAAATGCTGACGGAATATAAATACGGGTTGGGCGGAAAATGCTATGCCGACACTGTGGACGGCATGCCCGCGGACGACGACACCAATTACACGGTGCTTGCGCAACAGCTTATCGAGCGATACGGACGCGACTTTACTTCCAAAGACGTAACACAGCTTTGGCTGGACAGTCAGACCAAAAACGCATACTGCACCGCCGAACGCGTGGCGTATTGCAATTTTATCAAAGGTTATGCCCCGCCCGCTTCCGCAATGTACAAAAATCCCTACCGCGAATGGATAGGCGCGCAAATCCGCGGCGATTACTTCGGCTACATCAATCCCGGAAATCCTTGCGAGGCGGCTAAGCAAGCCTTCCGCGACGCTTACATATCGCACAGAAAAAACGGAATTTACGGCGAAATGTTTGCCGCCGCCATGATTGCCTGCGCCGCTGTTACGGACAATATTGAGGATATAATACGCGGCGGCCTTGCGCAGATACCCGCCTCTTCCCGCCTGTACGAAGCTGTCGAAAAGATACTCGAATATAAAAAATCCGGAGTATCGGCAGACGGATGTTTCCATCGGATACATGACGAATACGACGAATTCGACTCCTATGACTGGTGCCATACCATTCCGAACGCCGTGATAGTAGTCGCCGCGCTTTTGTACGGTGACGGCGACTTCGGAAAGTCGATATGTCTTGCCGTGCAAACGGGATTCGACACCGACTGCAACGGCGCAACTGTAGGCTCGGTATTGGGAATGAGAAACGGAATAAGCGGAATTGGCAAAGAATGGACAGCGCCGCTGAAAGGAAAAATCAATACTTCGATTTTCAATACGGGTACGGTAAACATCGACGACTGCGTGAAACTCACTTTAAGGCACATAAATCAAGCGAAAAACGAGTAAACGCGACCGACATTATCTTTTGCTTATCAAATAAATCGCTTAAGCGCGAAACGATTACCTGAATAGCCGCGAAAAATTTTTCCTTTACCTACGGAGCCGTAATAAATTAACGTTAGCACAAAAAAATCTTTCTTAAATATTGTTTCTGTTAATTGAAAATAAGCATTTATCGGCGGCGGACAGCGCTTAATGATTTGTCGATATATTAGTTAAAAAAGAAACAATAATGCAGAATAAAGAAAAAGACCGTATATCCAAACGGTCTTTTTTAATCGCTTTTTTCAATCGTTTAACGTTTATATAAAATATAAATTTTTTATTAAAAAACTTATTTAAGCAATCTGATAATTTTCTCAGACGCATAAGTAAAGAAGAAATCCACGGGTAAAGCCGCAACCACTATTATTAAGCCCGCCCAGACTTTCCCGATTTTTTCTATAAGCGTCATAAGCGAAGTGCCGGCAATATAATCCACAAGCAAGACCATTACTACGAAACAAACGGCGAAAAACGCCGCGGTGACCGCAAGCCTTACGACAGCCTGCCACATAACCCTGTAACTGAGCTTGCGCATGAAAAACGCAATAAGCGCATACGGGGCGAAAACTATGCACAAAAACAAAAAAGTGGTGGTTATTCCCGACACGAAAAAGCAGATAATTACGCTTACGGCAACGGTTACAGCGCCGTAAATCACGCCGCACCGCACGAATGCGATATAAAACGCCAGCGACGCCAGAATAAGCGGCACAATCCGCATGGGCGAAAACTGAGATATTAAAATTACCGAAACGGCAATTGCGGTACATACGGCGGAATAGGTAACCCGCCTTGTTGCGTCCCTTCTGTCCATTACTACATACAGCAGCGGGTGCAATCGCAGCAAAGCGAAGTCAGACAGTACGCAAGACAGCAGTTGGAAAGCATGTCGCCCTGCTGTTGCATCTGCATTTGTTCCTGATTTATGTTGTCTTTTCCCAAAGTCCTGGGATCGACGTTGGCATTGCCGATAACCATATTCAGCTTTTCAAGGGCGGTCTTGTATTTGGTGTTGGCAGGGTCGCAGGCAACGGCGGCCTCCAGCTGTTTTTTACACTCGCTCAGCCATTCGCGCTTATAATAGATAATAGACTGAAAGTAATGCCACTCGCCCTCACGCACGCTCATGGAATCCAGTACGGACTGAGCCTCGTCGTACTTCTGCTCTTTTATAAGCTTATCGACATACGCAAAGTCGCCGGCTTCCTTGCCGTCCACCGCCTCAGCAACCGTTTGCTTGGACTTAATATCCTGCCAGGCAGTCTCAAGTTCGGTAAGCTTACGGGCGGCCTCGGCGCCTTCCGCGCCCGGCTTGAATCTGCCCTCGGAATACTCGGCCTTCAGTTGGTTGTAACGCTGTTCAAGCTCCTCGAAAGAGCTGTTTTCGTCAAGTCCCAATATTTCGTAAGGATTTTTCATTTTGACTCCTTTTCAAATGTTTTCGACATAAACCCGTAAAAGTAAACGCGTCGAATAGAACGCTTCCGTCACAGTTTAGGGTCAACCAGCTTTTTATCGCTTTTAAGAACCTCGTTAACTTTTTCCCTCAGTCCTTTGTGCACAATGTTTTTAAGCAAAGTATAACTTTGGGTAAAATTCATCATATTAAAACTTTCTATGGCGCGGTTAACGGTGGAATTAAGTATAAAGCCGATTTCCTGGGCGTTGTCCTCATAAAATTTTTTTCTTGAGGTAAATCCGCCGTACGCGGCAAGAAAGGGATTGTAGTTGCCCTTTTTGGCGTCTTCGCTTACGTCGTCCAACGCGTCGATAAGGTAAACGAACTTGCCTATATTATAGCACAAAGAAAGCATGTTGTCATCCGCTTTGCCGTTTGTCAGCACTGCTGCGACTTCCATTAGAAGAGAGGCAAAACAATGCGATACGCGGTCGATGCTTTTTTCGCCCGCTTTTTCCAGCTCACGCAGTTCAGAGTAACGTTTTTTCATTATTACGTCCGCGTCGGGCAGGACAAGCACCGCTTTTTTATATGACTTTCTCATCGCGGCGCGCGCCACTCTTTTGAATCCGCCCTCCCCGTCGATTACGTCGTCGCAAAGCTTGTAATAACTTAATATTACGTTTGCGGCGCAAAGACGGTCCAAAAGTCCGTTGCCGTCTATCATGACCTTTTTGGAAAAAGGATTGCCCACGCAACGGCGCTGGGAAAAAGTAACTTCCTGGTCGGCGACGTCGTGCACGAGAAGGCTTAAAAACGTGATGTCGTAAGTTGTGGTAAAACGCGGCAAAGACCCGTAGTTTTTGCCGATTGCGGCGCAGATTCCGCAATAAAAAGCGCGATACAGCACAAAATCCTGCTGGCGCAATTCGTTTTTTATGGGTGTGACGTAGCCGAACATGTTCCTTTTATCCTTTTCAGTCCGTTATTTATCAGTGCTTTTTACCTAAGCGCGGATTTATCCCCGATTTCCGTCCCGCGGTCAGGGCGCGGGCACAAGACCCACTTTGCGATAAACCTTGCTTAAGGTGCGGTAAGCGGTGCGCGCGGCTTTTTCCGCGCCTTTTTTCATGAGCTCGTTAAGATATCCTTTATCGGAAATAATCTCGAAATATTTTTTGCGTATCGGCTTGAAATACTCTACCACGCACTCGCCCACGCGGGTTTTGAAAGTCGCGTAATCGCTGCCGGCAAACTCCACTTCCGCCTCGCGCACGGATTTACCCGAAAAGATGGAATAAATCGTGAGGAGATTGCTGATGCCGGGCTTATCGGCGGCAAATTTAATCTCGTTGCCGCTGTCGGTGACGGCGCGCTTAAACTTGCGCATTACGGTATCTTCGTCGTCCAGAAGGAAAATCGTACCCGCAGTGTTGTCGTCGGTCTTGCCCATTTTGGCAGTGGGATCTAAAAGCGAATAAATTTTAGCGCCCGTTTTGGGATAAAAGCCTTCGGGCACGACGAACGTGGGAGAATACCTGTTGTTAAAGCGCTCCGCAATGGTGCGCGCAAGCTCCAGATGCTGCTGCTGGTCCTTTCCTATGGGCACAAGGTCTGCCTGATAAAGCAGTATGTCCGCCGCCATCAGCGTGGGATAGGCAAACAAACCGACGTTTACGTTTTCCGGCGCCTTTTTGCTTTTGTCCTTGAACTGAGTCATGCGGCGCGCCTCACCGAACAGCGTGTAGCAGTTAAGCACCCAGGCAAGCTCGGCATGGGCGGGCACGTGACTTTGCAGAAACAGCGTGCATTTGTCGGGATCGAGTCCGATTGCGACGAAGAACGCGAGAAAGTCGTAGCTGCGGCGTCTTAAATCGGCGGGGACGTTTTCCACCGTAAGGCTGTGAAGGTCCGCCACCGCATAATAGCAGTCGTAATCCTCGGTCAATGCAACCATGTTTTTAAGCGCGCCGATGTAATTGCCTATTGTAAGATCGCCCGTGGGCTTAAGCGCGCTGAAGATAACCTTTTTTTCTTTGCCGTTGTTTGATTCTGTCATGATTTTTTCCTGTTAACGTAAGTAATTACGGCGTTTTCCGCCGCGTCTTTGTCTATTATGTCCGTATAAATTTTGTCAAGCGATGGTAACTCCGCCAGCGAATCGGGCAGCGGAAGCGCCGTAAGCTCCTCCAGTTGTTTCATTGCCTTAAGTTCGTCGGATGCGGGCGTTTCGTCAAGGGCTTTGAGAACGTCGGAAACGAATTTATACGGGCTGGCGGTGGATACGACCACGGTCTTGTTTGCGTCGCCCGTATCGCGGACGTATTTATCGTAAACCGACAGCGCCACTGAAGTATGAGTATCCGCGATATAACCGAATTCGTCGAAATAATCGGCAAGCGTTTCTGCAACCTCTTTTTCGTCCGACCAATCCGCGTAAAACTCCTCTTTAAGCGCCTTAAGCTCTTTGTCCGAAACGGAATAAGCGCCTTCCTTCTTAAGGCTGTCCATGCGGGCCGCGGTAAGTTTGTCGTCCCTGCCGCTCAGCTCGAAAACAAGACGCTCTAAGTTGGAACTTACCAGGATGTCCATGGAAGGGCTTGCGGTCTTATAGAACTCGCGGTCTGCCGAGTATGTGCCGCCGTTTATGAAATCGGTAAGCACGTTGTTTTTGTTGGACGCGCAGATGAGTTTTCCCACGGGAAGCCCCATGCGCTTTGCGTAATAGCCCGCAAGAATATTACCGAAGTTGCCGCTGGGCACGCAGAAATTGACTTTGTCGCCCGCCTTTATTTCTCCCGCGTTAACCATATCGAGATAAGAGGAAAAATAATAAGCAATCTGCGGGACAAGCCTGCCGAAGTTTATGGAATTTGCGCTGGACAGCCTGTAACCCGCTTTTTCCAGCCGTTCCGCAATGTTTTTATCGGTGAATATGCGCTTCACCGCCGTCTGAGCGTCGTCGAAGTTGCCCCTTATACCCGCAACGTAAACGTTGTTGCCCGCCTGAGTCATCATCTGCAGTTTCTGCAATTTGCTGACGCCGTCGCAGGGATAGAAAACTATAATGTCCGTCCCCTCCACGTCGCGGAAGCCTTCAAGCGCGGCCTTGCCCGTATCGCCGCTGGTAGCCACCAGAATCAGAGTGCGCTCCTTCTCCCCCAGCTTGATTTTCGAACCCGTCAGCAGATAGGGAAGCAATGTAAGAGCGATGTCTTTGAAAGCATGCGTGGGGCCGTGCCAGAGTTCCAGCACGAAAAGTCCGTCGTCGAGTTTTACTAAAGGCGCGGGATCGCCGTCAAAGCGCGAATAGGCTTTTCGGGTAAAATCCTTAAGCCGATCGGCCAATTCGGGAAGATATTTGCCTATTATGAATGCGGCGCGCTCCGGATACGACATATCCAGCATGTCGTCAAACTCCTTTTGCGACACCGAGGGAAAAAAGGCGGGCACAAAAAGTCCGCCTTCGTCCGATAATCCTTTTACTACCGCTTCCGCGCCGCTAACGACGCGGCGAGCGTTTCTGGTACTTATGAAATCCACGTTAACTATTCCTTAAAAGTAATCCGATTTATAATCTTTTGCGCAATCGTCGGGTTTTATTCTCCGTCGGTTGAGGGCGGTAAAATCAAAAAACCGATTTTAAATATTTTCCGCCGATTTCAGGCCGCCGGCCGAAATAAAGCTTTAAGGCCGCGGCGTAAATCCGTCATAAGCGTTAAAGCTGTTCCTGAGACAAAGCGGCTGATTATATGTACTTACGCATGAACTGCGGCACTTCCTCCGCCGAAACGGTAAGCGTAAACGTCACCGAAAATTCTCCGCTTAATTCGTCAAGCTGCGTAAAAGCGTTTTCAAGCTGAGAAACGTCTTTCTTGATGAACTTTGCAAGTCCGTCGATAAAAATGTCGGTAATGTCGTAATTGCCCGCAAGCAGTCCCTTGATAAAGCACAGCGCCTGGTCCTCGTTCTTGATTCCGTAATGGTTGATGTCGATGAATCTTATCGAGTTGTCCACCGCGCCGGAGTGATCCGCGCAATCGGTAATGTAAATAATGCTGCCCTTGGTGGTACGCGCGCGGTCGTTGGCTGCGTCGATAATGCGTTTTGTCTTGCCGCTGCCTTTGACTCCGTAAATAATGTTGATCATGATGTGATTCCTCCCTTTATTTTTCGCGGGGAAAGCCGCGTTTTATGACTGATCGGACGTTATGTTTTATTCTGAGAATATTATACAATAAAAATCCGACAATGTCGTGTTTTTTTAATGAAATTCCCGTAAAGAACTGAAGTTTTTTTCAAAACGCTGCGTTTTCGTTTTTTATAGGAAGGAAAACCGTGCTTTTATGGCTGCGCAAGAAGGCTTAAGAGTCTAACTTCTTTTTATTTATTCTGTCGTTGAACATCTTGTGCAGGTCTTTGTCGAATATGCGCACCATGGAGTCAAGCTCGTCGTCGCCCATTATGGTATTGCGGCCCGCGGCGTATTCGGCGTCCACCATTTCCTTAAGCGCTTTTACGACGGGGTCGGACTTTTCCACGGCGTTTTCGCCCGAAAGCGAATAGTACGCGTTTATCCAGTAAGCAATGCCCGCCGCGCCCGAAGTGTTGGAAATGGACACTGTGGGTTTTTTGCCCAGAATCTTCTGCGTGTCGAAAACGTTGTAAATTTCCTCGTCCTTCAAGAGTCCGTCGGCGTGAATGCCCGCGCGGGTGGCGTTGAAAGCTTTTCCCACGAAAGGAGTGCGCGGAGGAATGGAGTAACCTATTTCGTTTTCGAAATATTCGGCGATTTCGGTAATGGCGGTAAGATCCATGCCGTTCAGAGTGCCGCGCATCTGTGCGTACTCTATGCACATGGCTTCAGTAGGACAGTTGCCGGTGCGCTCGCCTATGCCCAGCAAGGAGCAGTTAACGCTGCAGCAGCCGTACAGCCATGCCGTAGTGGCGTTGACCACCGCCTTGTAAAAGTCGTTGTGACCGTGCCACTCCAGCCATTCGGAAGGAACGCCCGCGTAGTAATTGAGCCCGTACACAATACCCTGAAC
This sequence comes from uncultured Clostridia bacterium, assembly GCA_944363615.1. Taxonomy (GTDB): domain Bacteria; phylum Bacillota; class Clostridia; order Christensenellales; family Pumilibacteraceae; genus UBA10677. Next base: position 13,775 of record CALVUQ010000031.1, read on the forward strand.
TGAGCGCGGAAGAGCGCTGCCGGGATATGTCACGCCGTAGCCCAAAGTATCGCAAGCCCTGATTTTGACGGGTTTTTTATACTCTTCGGCAAGGCGCATAAGCTCCAACGCGAAAGGCACGACGAAGCCGTAAAAATCCGCGCGGGTAATGTCCTCGAAATGGCAGCGGGGGACTATGCCCTCGTCAAGCGCCGCCTTGATTATGCCGAGATACTTGTCCAAAGCCTTTTTCCGGTCAAGCTTCATCTTTTTGTAAATGTGATAGTCGGAGCAGCTTACGAGTATGCCTGTTTCCTTTATGCCCATCTGCTTTACAAGCTTAAAATCGTCCTCGTTGGCGCGGATCCAGCTTGTGATTTCGGGAAAGTCGTACCCAAGCTCCTGACAAGCGCGCACGGCGGCTTTGTCCTTGTCGCTGTAAAGGAAGAACTCGCTGGCGCGGATAAGACCGTGTTTTCCGCCCAGTTTGTGCTGAAGTTTAAATAAGTCGGTTATCTGTTTGACCGTAAGCGGAGCCGTCGACTGTTGTCCGTCACGGAAAGTCGTGTCCGTAATCCACCACTCCTCCGCGGGGTTCATGGGCACCTTGCGGTCGTTAAAGACCACTTTAGGCACTTCCTCGTAATCGAATATGCCGCGGAAAAGCTCCGGCTCGGGGACGTTGCGCAAAGCGTAATCGTGCTCCTTGCGCTCCAGAAGTCCCGTCCTTTTATTCTTATTAAGTTCGTGTTTATCCATGATTTTTACCCTTTTTGTTCGGTGTGGGCGATAAATTCGCCTATTCTCTCAATGCCCTTGACTATGTCCTCGTCGGAAATCGCGTAGGAAAGCCTAATGTATCCGTCTGCGCCGAAGGATTCGCACGGGATGACGGTGACGTCCTTTTTGTCGAGAAGCATGTTGGCGAAATCGTGCGCCGATTTAATCTCCTTGCCGTCGTAAGTCCTGCCGATAACCTTTTCGATGCTTACGAAAATATAGAAAGCGCCGTCCGGACGAACGTAGGAAAGCAAGGGTATTTCGTCCAGTTTTTTCATTATAAGCTTTCTGCGGCGGTCGAAACTTCCGCGCATTTCGCGAAGGAACGCCTCCCCTTCCTCATGTTCGTAAGCGGACTGCGCGGCATACTGCGCGATGGTGTTGGGGTTGGACGTTGCGTGGCTTTGTATGCCGGAAATAGCCTTGCTTACCGCAGCGTCGCACGCGGTAAAGCCTATGCGCCAGCCCGTCATGGAATAAGTCTTGGAAACGCCGTTTACTATTATCGTCTGGCTTTTAACCTTGTCCGAATATGCGGCAATCGAGTATATGGGCTTGTCCGTATAATTAAGAACCTCATAAATTTCGTCGCTGATGACGGCTATACCCGTCTTTTCCACTACTTCGGCAAGCGAAATTATCTCCTCCTTAGTGTAGACCGCGCCGGTTGGGTTGTTGGGATTGTTGAGAATCAGAGCGCGCGTTGCGGGGGTGATTGCGGCTTCAAGTTCACTTGCGGTAAGCTTAAATCCGTTTTCGGGCTTGGTATTAACCGTTACGGGTATTCCGCCCGCAAGCTTGACAAGTTCGGGGTAAGTAAGCCAGAACGGCGCGGGAATTATAACCTCGTCGCCCTCTTCCACAATCGCCTGAATGGCGTTGAACAAAGCGTGCTTTGCACCGTTGGAAACGACTATGTTCGCGGGAGTGTAATCAAGCCCGTTGTCGCGTTTAAGCTTGTCGCATATCGCCTGTTTAAGGCTGGTAGTTCCGCTGGCGGGAGTGTATTTGGTCAGTCCTTTGTCAAGAGCCTCTTTCGCGGCGTTTCTTATGTATTCGGGGGTATTGAAATCAGGTTCTCCCGCGCCGAAAGATACGACGTCGCGGCCCTCTTCCTTCAGTTTTTTTGCCTTTGCGGTAAGCTCCAGCGTAAGCGAAGGTGTTATTCCCAGTGCGCGCTTAGCTATTTTCATTATCGTGCTCCTTAAAAAATATATAGTTTCTCAGTATGATTATACAATATCGTCAAGCAAAACGCAATCTTTTTCGCCGTACGATTTTTTTGAATGTGTTTTTAAAAACTTTATCGGATTACGGTTTTTTTCGCGTTTTCTCGCTGTTTTTTGATTTTTACCCGCTTCACCCGATTGCAATTCGTATTTTTCGCGGCTTTTTGTAAAATAAAAATTTTAAGCCGATTGGGTGAAAAAAAGGCGTTTTTTTCATTGAATTTACTTCAGTCAATTGAAAAGCGGAGAAAAGACTTTCGTTTTCCTCCGCCGAATATCGTTTTACTCTTTTTAATGCTTTTACAAATCGGCCTTTCGCCTGAAGACTTAAACGCGGTTAATCGCACATGTCATAAGTCAAATAACTTTAAATTCATTACGCCCAAGCCTATTATTCCACGATAAACTAAAGCAATTCAACTGTTACAAGCACATCAGGCAAAACTAATTTCACCCAAACCTGCAATCCCATGATAAATTATCGTGCGGCAACTGCGGGCAAGAAATTCAGTTTATCCTGCCGCCTGTTATAACATGATTTGCAGTAATTCGGCCACAGACGTTTACGGAAAAAACTTATTTCACCCAAGCCGCCCGTTACAACATGATTTGCAATAATTCGGCCACAGACGTTTACGAAAAAAAATTTATTCTATCCAAGCCGCCGATTACATGATCGGAATACCGGTTGAAAAGTCCGCCGACGAAAACTTGTCCGAAAAGCAGTTTTACCACTCCTCTTCGTAATACTCCATCGCCAGAATAAAGTCGTTTTCTTCCATAATCTGCTGCCATTTATTGTCGCCGGGGATCAGGGAAGTGCGCAAAAGAACGGTTCCCGTCTTTTGGTCTTCGCTTCTTTGGATGCGCATACGGGAAATATTGTCGGTGTTGAAAATTTCCTTGATTTTGTCCAAAGAATCGGGAGTGAATCTGAACTGCACCTGAATCTGATGAAAGCCTTTAGAAGCAAACAGCTTAATGGGAAGATGCAGGAACAAATGCACGCAAACGATAATAACCGTAGACACCGCGCCCACAATAAGCATGACGTTGCCGCCTGCGCCAATCGCCATTCCCACGCCCGCGGTGGCCCAGATGCCCGCCGCCGTCGTAAGCCCGTGAAGAGTCCCTTTAGAGTAGACTATCATTCCCGTGCCCAGAAAGCCGATGCCGGACACTATCTGAGCGGCTACTCTGGCGCCGTCGTATTTGCCCTCTTCATCCCAGAAGGCGTATTTTGAAATAATCATCATGAGGCACGCGCCCAAAGCCACTATCGTATGAGTGCGTATGCCCGCCTCCTTGGAACGGGCTTTGCGCTCGAACCCTATAATGAAACCGCAGACCGCGGCGATGATTATCCTTATGATGTAATTGAGGGGATCGGGCAGCGACCCCAGTATGTCCTGAGACATTTTTACCGTAATTCCTCCGTTTCTGATAGATTTATATTATACATTTACGGGCCAAAAAAATCAAGTTATTACAGCTTAAATTTTACAAAAACTTTACAATTATTTTACATAAACTTTTCAAATCCTTTCTTATTTAATTTAAATATGCAGCTTAAGAAAAAAACGTTACAAAAACAGGCTTGAATTTACAAAAAAAACAGTTTTTTATGCAAATACAGAACAAAATACGACAGTGTTTTAAGCTTATATTTGTTGACCGAAGACTGGAAAAAGCTGTATAATTTCGGTATGAAGTCTTCAGACGAAAAACAGATTGTTACGGGACGCTTTGCCCCTACGCCCTCGGGGAGAATGCATTTAGGCAATATTTTTACCGCAATGATTGCATATTTAAATGCAAAATCGCAAAAAGGCCGATGCTTATTGAGAATAGAAGACCTTGACAAACTGCGATGCCCCCTCTCTTCCGCTGCCGAAATAATCGACGACCTTAAGTGGTTCGGGTTTTCCTTCGACGGCGAAATCGAGTATCAGAGCAAACGCACTTCCGTATACGAGCGCGAGACCGAAAAGCTGGAAAAAGCGGGCTTGGTTTATCCTTGCTACTGCTCCCGCGCGCAGCTTCACGCCGCCACCGCGCCGCACGGCGAAACTCCCGTATACGACGGCAGATGCCGTTTTCTCAAAAAAGAAGACAGGCCCCTTAAATCCCCATGTCTGAGAGTAATCGTGCCCGACGAAACCATAGCCTTTACCGACGGAATTATGGGCGAATACAAACAGAATCTTAAAAAAGAATGCGGAGATTTCATCATCCGACGCTCGGACGGGGTTTACGCTTACCAGCTTGCGGTTGTTGCGGACGACGCCCTTCAGAACGTAACGGAAGTCGTGCGCGGCCGCGATCTTATTTCCTCCGCGCCCAGGCAGATTTATCTTTTCCGCACGTTGGGTTATAAGCCGCCGCGCTTTTTGCACGTACCGCTGATAACCGACGCAAACGGCGAAAGACTATCTAAGCGCGAGGGCAAATCAAACCTTGAATACATTAGAAGCGCATTCCCCTCGCCCGAGCCCGTAATAGGCATGCTGGCGTATAACGCGGGACTGATCGAAAAATTCGCGCCCGTCACCCTTAACCGCCTGATAGACGTTTACGACGTTTCCAAAATATCGAAAAAAGATATAGCGCTTAACCCATGCGGCCTGTTCTGACGGCGGAGTTTTTTTGTCGGCTTAAACGCGCTTAGGACGGCCGAACGCATAATCATTCCGTACAATTGTCTGTCGCCGTTATTATGCCCCGAATTGTTTATTGTTGAGCATAAGCAGAATAAGCGCGCTTTAACGGGCATTTTTATTTCTCGGTTTTGACAGTCTTGTTTACTTAAAAAATCAACAGGCAAAAACCGCGTCTCTATACAACAGGAAATAACGGCAAAAATATTAAATGCGAAAAAATAAACGAACGCCGAAAAAGTAAATACAATCGGTAAAATTTACGAAAACAGATTAAAAATGCAATCGATTCTTAAAATGACGGGAGGACTGTGCGCCGCCCGTTTTTCTGTATTATGCTCCGCGAATGCGATATCGTTCACTTTACCCTTTTCAGCCAAAAGTCAGGACAAATGCTCAATTTGCATCCGATCATAAAAACGATAAGCCGACAAAAACCCTACAAAAAAAGTGCAGCGCCATAAACGGAAAGCGCCGCACTTTTTGAAGGGAGTATGTTGAAAAAGTATTAAGTCGGATTATTCGGCTATCGGTGTTGCCTCCGAAAGAGCCGTATTTATAAGCGTGGTGTTGGTGGTGGTGTAAAGTCCTTTGATGCCGCCGTTTTCGTTAACGGTTCCGCGCGGGCAAATATGGATGGGCGCCCAACCGCCGTTGAACAAATCAACCTGTTCCGTAGTAGCAACCGAAGATACTCTGACGTTAACTACGCCCACGGTAATCTCGGCATAAACTTC
>CALVUQ010000032.1 GCA_944363615.1 uncultured Clostridia bacterium
CGAGCTTTTCGGGATATTCGACAAATAGGGTTATATTTTCCGCGCGTTTTATAAGCTGATGCCTTATACTCCGTCCGCGCAAAAAGTATAAACGCAAAAACGTGAAACGTGATAACAAAACTGATTGGATTTTGCGCTTGGCGCGGATAAAAGCTTTTACTGGCAGAATTTCTGTTTAGGATAAGTGTTTTTTGCATCTGTTTTCGGGCGAAAAACCATAATCAGGGGTAACGCGGCCTTTTAAGTACGCGATTATTTCCGAAGCATTTATAATTGTTTTAAAAAGAGTTTGTTAAACGCTTTTCGGGCGTAACGCTTTAAAAAGCGCATTTTAATTTTATTGACAAAATTCACGGGATTACATATACTAAAAAAAGGAACAACAGTGAATTTCTTTTTTTAAGAAGGGGATGGCGATTCGGCATCTCGTCACTTATGGTTAACGTATTCGCTGCGCAAACCCTGCAAAACATTTTCTTCCGAAAATTTTTGCTTCACGGGTTTGCTCCGTTCAGCCGAAATGCTCAACGTAGTTTGGCAAGGCTGCGTAAACTCCACCTTGCTGCCCTACGCCTGCGCGTTTCGTCATACAAATTGGTGTTGTTCCGAAAAATACGGGAGGAAGGGGAGTTTGTGATAGTTTACCGCGAGCTTAAGTCCGTCGAAAGAGATCTGGGCTTTTGTGCCGGAACTCTGTACGGTATAAGCAATAACCTCGAAAGGCATTATCGCAATGCTTTTATACCAAAAAAAGACGGAACAAAACGCAAACTCTCCGTCCCCGATTTTATCCTGAAAAAAGTACAGAAATCCATTTACGTCAATATTTTGTCCTATTATCCCGTTTCGCGCTTTGCCTACGGTTACGTTTACGGCACAAGCGTACAGAAAAACGCCGCCGTTCACATCGGGCACAAGAAGATTTTAAAGCTGGATATAGAAGGCTTTTTCGATAACATCTCCTATTCGCAGGTGAAAGACAAGGTTTTTTATAAAGAAAAATTTTCCGAGCCCGTCCGTATCCTTTTGACTATGCTTTGCTATTATCGCGACGCGTTGCCGCAAGGTGCGCCGTCTTCACCCGCGATAACCAACATAATCATGTACGACTTTGACGAGTCTGTCGGCGCGTTTTGCGAAGAAAGGGGAGTCGCCTACACAAGGTATTGCGACGATATGACTTTCAGCGGCGATTTTGACGAAAAGGAAATAATTTCTTTCGTTAAAAGCAAGCTTAAAACGCTTAATCTGTTTTTGAAAAACAGAAAAACCAAGGTAGTGCCGTGTTCCGCCCGCCAGACGGTGACGGGAATCGTCGTTAACGAAAAGGTAAATTTAGCCAAAGAATACAAAAAGACAATCCGTCGGGAAATGTATTTTATTCGTAAATTCGGCATTGACGCCCATATCAGCAGAATCGGCTTAACCGATAAACGCAAATATCTTGCCTCCTTACGGGGAAGAGTTTCTTACGTTTTGCAAACCGTTCCCGGCAGCGCGGAATTTTCCGAGTATAAAAAGATTTTAAGTAAGACGTATTAAAAAAAGCAGCAGGGCATACGGTTGACTTGTTTTTTTACGCCGCAAAGAATAGCTTTAGAACCAAAAACCGCCGCAAAAAAACGCGCCATTAAATAGGGCGCGTTTTTTTGCTAAAAGCGGAATAATTTTCGTTTCGCGGCGGAAAATCCGTTAAACTTAAAAGAATTTGATTTTAAGATAATGAACAATCGGAATAAGCTGTGAAAGTGCGGCGGATTATTGTAAAACGACGTTTTATTTCGGTAAAAAGTCCCGCGGTCAGAAAATATCGCTCATCTGGAAAAGCCTGTAAAGGCGGTCCAGATACGGCGTCAGTTTTTCGCGTATAAGGCACGCCATAACGGTATTTTTGTATCCCGTAAGCAGCGGCTTTACAAGGTCTATGCGGTTGGGCGTAAGCGCGCTTTCAATGCTGCGCGCCAGCAGAAACAAATCCTGCTTTGTGTCCATGGATATAACCACGCTTTCGCCCACAAGCGAGTTCATTTCCTGCAAAAGCTGTTTTACCGCCTCGCGCAGGGTTATGTCCACGGCTTCGTCTTCCAGATAGGATTCCGCGCCGTTGTAATAAACGTACTCCGTAACGTCGCGGAAAGGCACTATCAGCGCCGAGCAAAACAGCGCAAACTCCTCGTTGGGATTGGTGTGATAAAAATATTCGTCTAAAAACTCCCTCAGTACGCGCTTTCCGCTGTCGATTTCCAGCAAAAGACAAAAGACGTACGCTATAAGCTTTGTCTGGTTCTGCGGCGGCACAAGCTTGCTTCTTCCGCCCACTTTTGTCTGCGACTTCAGAAACTCCGCCTGACGGTTGTAGCCCTTAAGCGCGGTCTTGAAAATGTCGTAAATGCGCGGATAGGTCGCAATCGTGCGCATGAGGTCTGAAATTTTGCGCTCGCTAAGCAGAAACTTGGCGTCGCACATGCTGTCGCACGCCGAAACAAACGCCTTTACGTCTTCTTCCGTGTCGCTTAAATTTTCAAAGCGGTTTTCCATTTTTTTACCCCGCGATTTTTTTTCTGCCTTTTGAAAAACGGCTCCGTATGCCGCTTTTTGTACTATTTTATCATAAATCGTCGATTTTCGCAACAGATTTGTAAAAGGAAAAAATTCCCTCGCGATTGCCGTTAAATCCGTAACCTCGCGGGGGAAAATAAAATTATTGCGATAAAAATTATTTTATGTTAATTATATATTTTATGACGCCGCTTTTCCGTAAGACTTTAAAAGGGAGGGGGGAACGGCGTTCGGACGACCATGTAATTACTTTGTCAATAAAAAAAGTCGCCGTGTATTTCCCGCTTTATAGCGCATTATGCTGCGCTTTAAGGGAAAGTCAGGCGACTTTATTTTATCGGATAAATTTGTTTAACGGCAAAATTAACGGCAAAATTAACGGCAAAATTGCGTTCAGACCCAATTTTTGAAGGAAAGTTTAAGCAATCGGTAAAAAAGGGCCTCAAGCAAAAGCGAAACAATTACCGTCAGCGTGGTAAGCGCCATTAGCCTTGCGGTTTCGAAATAGATGCGATATGTCTGCATCATTGCGCCCAAGGATCCTGCGGTGGAAGCAAGCACTTCTGCCGCGACGGTAAGCTTTATGCACAGTGACAGCGCTCCCGCTGCCGAGCGCGACGCCATGGGGGCGGAAAGCGGGATGTAGAAAGAAACGGTAAGTCTCAGTCTGTTTGCTCCGTCGATTTTAGCCATATCTATTACGTCGCCGTCCACATTGGTCATGCTTTCGTAAAACAGCGAATACAAAGTGGGAAAAATCACCAGTAAAGCGACTATAACGGGGGCGGTTTTGGGTCCCGTCCATATTATAAGCAACAGCACAACCGCCATGGTGGGCAAAGCGCGGCAAACGGAAACGACGGGTGAAAGCAATTTATGCGCCGATTTGTAGAACAGCGAAAGCACGGCAAATGCAAGCGCGGCCAGGAAGGAAACCGAATAGGAAATCAAAGACCTTGCAAGCGTGGAAAACAGCGCGTTGTAAGTTTTAGCTTCAGTAAGCATAGCGAAAAAACTTTTAATCGCGGTTTGCGGACGGGGCACGATAAATTCACTGCCCGAAATCACCGCCGCAATCCACCAGACTAAAAGCAGAAACGCAATTACCGCAAAAGGGTAAACCGCCTCTTTCAGAATTTTCGTTAAACTTTCTTTCAAATACGATTCTCCGTGTTTTTTGGCTTATTTCCCGCGCTGCGCCGCTTTCGTGCCGCAACGCCGCTTAAAAGGCCGGCCGTTTATTTACATATAAAAGAACGCGTCGGCAGGTGCGCTTGTGGACTGCGCGTCTATAGCTATGATTTTGTCGATGTAGCTTTTTACTTTTTCCTTGGCGTCTTTTGCTTTTTCTACTTTTATGTTGCAGTTTGTAATGACGGTTTGCGTAAGGTTATCCGCCGTAAAGGAGGGGTTAAGCCCTTCGGTAAGGTGGTTTTTGACAGCCTCGGCCGCTTCGGTTGCATGGGTGGGCAACCACTCGGCGGAAGCGGTAAGCGCGTCAAGCAAATCGTTTACAAAGTCCTTGTCTTCGGTAAGCTCGGTCTTGGCAAGCAACACCGCCTGAGGATAACCGCCTTCTCCCCAAAGTTCCTGAAGGCTTAAACGCACTTTGATGGCGGGGACTTTGCCCGTAATGGTGGAGACTGCGGGCTCGGGCGCGACTACAAAGTCCAGCGCGGCGGCGCCGTCGGCGTTAAGTCTTGCGGCGATTTCAGTGCCCGCAATGTTGACGAGATAAACGTTTTCCGCGGTAAGCGCGTCGGCGTCCTCGGTATAAGCGATGCCCTTGTCCGAAAGAATAGCCTTAAACGTGAGGCCGGGTACGTTTGCAAGGTTGACTACGCCTATCTTTTTGCCCTTAAGCGCATTCACGTCCGCCGCTTCCTGTTTGCCCACGACGAAAAGGTTACCGTGAGTGTTTACGCTTAACATCTTGTATTTTTCGCCCGTTCCTGCCAGTTTAGTCGCCGCGTTTACGGGGATAAGCGCCGCCGCGGCGGTCTCGTTAGCCACATAGGTGCCTATGGTGTTTGCGTCCACGACGTGGTAGGTTACTTCGCGATCAAAAGTCTTGTTCTCGCTCATCAGCTGCGAAAAGGCAAGCGCGGGAGCACCGTCGGGCATGTAAATTTCGATTTTGCCTTCGTATTTCTTGCCGCAACCCGCAAGCGAAAAGCTTAATACAAGCGCCAGCATAAGGCTGAGCAATATGGATATTGTCTTTTTCATGAAAATGTCTCCTTTGTCGGTTTGGTTTTATGATTGTGTTTAAAATTCTGAATTTTTTCTATGGGTCGGTTGAGTCCTGCCGCTTCGGGGAAAAGCGTTATGTCCCCATGCGCCATAAACTCAATAAAATCCTTTGCGGCTCAGTTACCCGAATAAAGAGCCTTTGCGCTGACGCACTCTATCATGCCCAGCTTGCCCGTAAGACTGTTGATGACGGATGCGGGCGCGTCCACCACAATGCTTATTACGTTAAGATTCTTTTCGCGGTAGGGAAGCCCCAGTCTGCCCACTATGTAGTCTCCGTAATCGTGCAACACTGCATTCACTTTTTCCGCGCATTCGTTGCTTGAAGCTATTATTCCGATAAGCGCGATGCGGTTTTCTTCCGCAGTACGATTTTCTTCCATAATACTTTTCTCCTTTTTGTAAAAATTTTTTTAAATAAACAAACTCCCCCGGCCGTGACGGCGGAGGGAGGGGATTGAAACAAGGGAATGATCAGTTGTCATTCCGTTATTTACTAATAAGGGGTTCTCCTTTGCCGTCAGGCGGACCTTTCGGATTAGGCTTATCGGTTAGATTATAGTATTTTACGGCGAATTTGTCAACGCTTTGGCAAAAATTATATTTAATTTTTTTTGTTTTTAATAACAAATTTTATGTAAAACGCTTTCTTTAATGCGCCTTATCGGAAAAATTTACCCTTTTTTAATTAAAAAACCGGCAGCCGATTGCGCGCCGGTTCGGGCTTTTGTATTATGCTGTTGGCCTTGGAATAAGGCCGGCAAATACGGCAGCAAGGCGGAGTTTACGCAGCCTTGCGGATAGCCGATCGGGTTAAGGCGTTTTTCGGATGTTATTTGTAAGCGCCCGATTTTAATAAATAAATTCTTTGCGGGGGTAGCGGGTGGTCAGGCGGATTTTTCGTCCGTATCGGTTTCGTTTGTTTCGGTATCGGTCGCGGTTTTATCGACGGATTCGTCGTTTCCTTTAATCAGCTTTTCCCTTAAGGACGCCTGCAGGTTTTGTATTTCTTTGGCGATTTCGTCGGGCTTTTCGATAATTTCGTCGTCGTTTTCCGTTTCGCGGGCAATGTCCTCGGCGGCTTTTTGCGCGGCAAGCTCCTCGATCTGATGGTCGGTCAGGATGAGTTTGCCGTCGAACCAATCGGGTTTTAGTTTCATGCCGACAAGCGCGTAAACGCACACGCCCAGGCATCCCAGTATGTTGACTGCCATATCGCCCATGGTGTCCTTAAGACCGCTGCCGTAGGGTATGGTGCTTATTACGCTGCCGTCTTCAAGGGTTTGGGTAACGCTGTCTTTCCAGCGCTGCATGTTAAGGTTGAAAAGTCTGTCCGCGGAATACTCAAACAATTCCCAGACATATTCCGTGGTCATGGTAAAGCAGAACGTGAACAGCACGATGAAGAAGGGGGACAGCTTCATTTTTTCGGGATTTATCTTGTTCAGCATAAAGATAAACGAAAATCCGATAAACGACATTATAACGCCGCTGGTAGTGTGCAGTATTTTATCGAACACCAGACTGTGGTCGTACACCCTCAGCACTTCGCCCAATACGTAGTGCGCAAAAATGAAGACGTAAAGTATTATGGAAATGTAATTGGGTATGTAAAATTTGAACCTTTTTTCCAGAAAAACGGGAATGTTCATGCAGATCAGCGCCATAACGCACATGAATATCTGGTTGGCGGTGGTTTCAAGTCCTTCGCGTCTGACAATGTACATTACAAGCGACGCGATTGCCGTCATCAGGGTAAGCACCTGCAGAAGATAGTAAAGTATCTTGTTTCCGACGTTTTTCTTCTTGATTTTCTGCTTATATTTCCGTGTAAGCGATTCAAGATCGTTCATTTTTTCACCTCTTGACGAATGGGGGGTAGCGTTTAAAGCCGATTAAAGGCCCGGTTCGCGTTTTCGGCTTTAATTGCGTTTAAATATCGCCTTTTACCGCGGCATCGTAACGCCTTTTTTGCGGAATATGAATTTTTTAACGTAAAACTTACAATAGGATTATATCCTAAAAAAGCCTTTCAGTCAAGCGTAAACGCTTTTTTGCCTTTTCAATTAAACCGATGCATCAGTCGGATATCGGGTGTAATACGTTTATCGGAGAACAGACTATGCTGATCCGTAAATCGCGCCCGACTGAATTCTGTAAACAAAGCGGCTTTCGGGTTAAAAACGAGGTGCGCGTCCGCTTTAAAGTACTCAGGGCAATTGACTTTCAATACCTAGTTGCTTTGTGCGGTTTATACTTTAACGGGGAGCATAAGGGGCAAGACTGCGCGGCGGTCAGCCTGCGGGCGCTGTTTGAAACGGGAGCGCGAAAATCAGGAGGAAAAGAAAATTCGGGTTAAACGCAGTCGGGCGAAGAAATTAAGGCGCCGTCGGAAGGAGAATAACCTTTTCGGCTTTATTCGGCTTCTTGTGAAGTCAGATTTTAATAGAGTCCAGTCAATATTTCATTTATTTTTCCGATTAATAAGTACAACGAAGCGGACGCTCTTTCGAAAGACGTTGAAAAATACGATTTAAGCGAGTTCAAAAAATTGTCGATTACCGTAAGCGGAGGCGGCGATTTAATACTTTCCATTACAAGCAATCCGATAATTCCCGGCGGGTCGGGTTTCAGCGAAGTCACCTTGACCCTGACCGAGGAGCCGAAAACTTATGAGTTCGACCTTTCTTTCCCTGCGTACGAAGCGGTGCGCAAAGGCATCAAAAAAGTGACCATACTTCCCAATGCGGGCCAGTCCGGGGAAGAGCTTCCCGACGTAAAAATAACCGCTTTCGAGTTTTCCAAAGAGGACGTCAACTCGGCGCTTGTCTGCAACACGGAGGCTTTTGACGTCGATAATCCCAACATTTACGACGGAACAAGCGACACGTTCAACATCAATAAGAATTTCGGCTCCAACGACGGCGCTTACATTGTGACCTGGGGCGAAGGAACCACGCTTATCGAATTAACCGAAAGCAAGCTGGAGTGGTCTTACGTCAAGTCGCCCGTCACCGGAAACCTGCAGTCGTTCACCAAACTTTACATAAAGTTCAAAGGCGAAGCGGGCATGGTGTTCAAACTGAAGCTTGAAAGCACCTCTACAACCGCTTACGAAACGGGTTCGGCCACTACTCAGCCCGACATCGTATGCGACGGAACGGAGCAGGAATTCGAGCTTACAGGCTTTACCGCCGCAAATCTCGTTGGCAGCGACGACGCTTCCATGTGGGTGCTGATATTCGTCGAGCCCGGCGAAGCGGGCGGAGCCGGCGAAAAGCTGGAGATATTTTCTTTCGAGTTCAGAAAATAATATCCGAATTTAGGTTCGGTAAGGTTTAAGCCGATATAAATTCGGTTAATTTCGCTTCGGCTTAAGCTTTTACGGAAAAACTCAGTAGTCAGAATTATTCCCCGTAAAGAATTTCGCCGTCATGTAAAATAATCCGTATTCCGGGCGTCGGTTCGTACGGGGAAAAGCCGAAAACAGAAAAAATATAAGAAATGGAGAATTTACTGGCACATGACCTGGGCGTATGCGGAAAACAGCACTCATTCCGATTTCCCGCGCTACGACAGGGATCAGATGACCATGTACAACAGGATTGTTGCCGCAACCAACGCCAAAATCGACACTAACGACAGAATATTCGGCGTCATTCCCGCAGGCACCGCCGTGCAGAACGCAAGAACCAGTTATATCGGAGACAATCTTACCGAAATCGAAGGCAACAAAGCGTTCGTATTTAAACCCATGGCAAGCAATCTTTACGGCTTCAGACACAATTTCGCCGCCGGTACGCTTAACTCCGACCTCAATTCGGTTTCCTTCGATATGTACGTCGGCACGGGCGACGAGGGTAATTACGTCATTAAAATGTGGATGTATTATGAAAACGGCGGAAACAGAGAAGTTACCGTTGCAGGTACCGGCAACACCGTTGCTCTCGATACTTTTGCAAATTACCGTTTTTAAAGTTGCAAAAACGCAGTTATCTACAAAAAGTAGACTTTTATGCGATAAATAACTATTTTTGATAGGTTGACATCTACTTAAAGTAGACTTAAAATATAACAAAAGTATTTTGAACCGCATAAGGGGGATATTATGCGTACAGATAACGACGCTCTTACAAAATTGTTTGCCGAAAACCTCAGAAGATACCGAAAGGAGGTCGGGCTTACTCAAGCGCAGCTGGGGGAAAAGACGGGTTACAGCGAAAAAGCCGTCAGCAAATGGGAGTGCGGAATTTCCACGCCGCCCGCAAACGCTTTGTTTTTGCTTGCCGAAGTTTTCGGTGTGGGGATAGAGGAGTTTTTCGCGTTTGCGACAGCGCCCAGATATTATCTCGGCATCGACGGCGGCGGTACAAAAACCGTTTTTGCGTTGGCGGACTCCTCGGGTAAAATCCTGCGCAAGATAAAGCTGGGCCCAAGCAATCCCGTGGATATAGGGACGGGGAAAGCCTTTGACGTACTTAATGAGGGAATTAAAAACATCACTTTGGGATTACCCAAAAGACTGATTTCGGTTTTTGCGGGCATTGCGGGCGGGACTTCGGGCAGCATGAAAGCCGACATTCACGCGTTTTTAAGCAGTTACGGCTTTTTCCGCGTCCGTAGCGGCAGCGACGCGGAAAACATAGTCGCCGCGGGACTTCAAAGCAGGGACGGAATCGCGCTTATCATGGGGACGGGCTGCTCGGCTTTCGTCAAAAACGGCGACAGTCTTATCAGAATGGGCGGACTGGGGTATCTTTTCGACCACGGCGGCAGCGCTTACGACATCGGAAACGACGCTATCCGCGCCGCGTGCCGCGCCGAAAGCGGCATCGGGCCCGACACTATGCTTAAAAAGCTTTTTCTCGAGGAACTGAAGACGGAGACGGTTACGGAAAATCTTGCGTATTTTTATTCCGTCTCCAAAATAGGCATTGCGTCTTATGCGCCGCTTGTTTTCAAAGCGTTCAAAGCGGGCGACCGCGTAGCCGCCGAAATTCTGAAGGACAACATGCGCAACGTTGCCGAACTTATGGTTGCAGGCAGGAAAAAATCGGACTCCGCCGCGCCCGTTTTCGTCGTGATTGCAGGCGGCCTTACGGCGGAAAGTGAAATTCTTCTGCCCTTTATAGAAGAAAACATCGCCCTTACGGATAATCCCGACAACTTTGAAATATCCGTATTTCGCGGCGACGCCGTTTGCGGCGCATTGATGCTGGCGGGACTTGGTTCCGTCAAGGAGGAATCATGAAAGAGACCGAACAAAGAAATCCCGATACCGTCGGCATCGACCGTATGACCACGCAAGAAATGCTTAATGCAATGCAAAGGGAAAACGAGCGCTGCACTAAGGAAGCAGGTAAAGTTCTGCCCTCTTTGGAAAAAGCGGTGGATTTGATTTATCCCCGGCTTAAAAAGGGCGGGCGGCTTTTTTACGTGGGGTGCGGCACCAGCGGAAGAATAGGGGTGCTTGACGCGTCGGAATGTCCGCCCACTTTCGGCGTGCCCGAAAGTATGGTTACGGGCATTATTGCGGGCGGGGACAGGGCTTTACGCCACGCCGTCGAGCGCGCCGAGGACGTCGCGGAAAAAGTTTATTTCTCCGCGTCCGAATTTAAGTGTAAATCCCATATTTCTCCCCCTTTATGCCGCTTAAAGCAAGTTTTATAGATTAAAAAAACTTTTGCCGACTTTGCTTTTTGCCCGCGATTATGTCGTATGTTTTTTTCAGCCGATACTAAATTGTAATTTGCTTTTTACTTTTTAATTTATCGCGGTTAAATTATAATATCGTAAAGTCCCTTGTGTCAATCTACGAAAATTCGCTTGCGGTCTTTAAACCGCGGCAAAAAATTCTCTTTTACCCGATACATATAAGGCTTGAGTAATCCGCGGCTCCGTTCTTCCCGCAGCATTGTCGCGCCGTAATGTCAGCTTATGCGTTTTTTATCGGGTGAATTTACGGCAAGGAAGCATAGTGTGATAGCGCGGATGATTATTGCGTCGCGCAGAATCTTATTGCGTGCCGCCGCGCTTAAAAGCCGTTTTTTCCGTAGCCGAGTGCGCCCGCCGTAATTAAGTAACGGCATTTGTTTTTTTATCTGAAAGAACGATAATAATGAAAAAAGGACGGAAACAGAGTTTTCGACCTTAAAAAGTTTAAGTTAAATTCCGTGCGCGTTTCAAGACCATAAGAGTTTCGACGTTGGCGGTTTGCGGAAACATGTCGAACGGCTTAATTTTTACGGGACGGTAGCCGCCTTTTATCAGCCGCGCGGCGTCGCGCGCAAGGGTGGCGGGGTTACAGCTGACGTAAACCATGTTGTTTGCGTCCGACTGCAAAAGCGTTTGCGCAGCCGCCTCGGATATTCCCGTACGCGGGGGGTCCAGCACGATAAAAATTTCGGACGGCGGGGCAAAGCGGGAACATTCTTTCAGGACGGCGGGCAGCTTTTCCCCGACGTCGCCCAAAACGGGGAAGAAGTTGTCTATTCCGTTAAGTTCCTTCATTCTCATGGCGGCTTCATGCGCCTGTCTGTTGATTTCTATACCGTAGACCGCCTTTGCTTTTTTCGCCAGAATTGCCGAAAGCAGACCCGCGCCGCTGTACGCTTCCACCGCCGCGCCGCCCTGCATTAAATCCGCAACGCACGCATAAAGCTTTTCTCGTATAAAATCGTTGACCTGGAAAAAACCTGCGGGATGAATGAACGTTTTCAGATTTTCCACCGTTACGGGCGTTTCGTTCTTTATGACGCAATACCACTCATCGCCCAGAATAACGTTGTCGCGGCGGCGGTTCACGTTAAGCCATAATTCCGCTTCGGGATCGACGGCTTTGATTTTTCCGACAAAATCGCGGCAATCGATTTTTCGGCACGCGACAATCGCCACGCAAAGTCTGCCGCCCGCCTCGCGCGCCACGATGTGCCTTACGTCGCCTTCGCCCGTCTGCTCGTCGTAGCCGCGCCATCCGTTCTCTTTCATGAAGTTTCTGAAAACCGGAATGACCGCCGCGGTTTTTTCGCTTTGCAGAAGGCAGTCCTCCGTTTCCACCACGCGGTGACTGTTCTTGGCAAATAACCCGATTTTAAGCGCTCCGCCTTCGTATTGTCTTACGGGCAGGGAAATTTTGTTGCGATACCTGTATTCAAATAAAGAAGGCTCTGTTTCTTCGACTTCAGCGTCAATGCCGCCAATTTTGCTTAATGCGTCCTTTACAAGGCGGCGCTTGTATTCAATCTGAGCCCCGTAACTCATGTGCTGAAGGTCGCATCCGCCGCATTTGCCGAAAAGGGGACAGGGCGGCGTAACTCTCGACGGGGAGGGGGTAAGAATTTTTTCCGTAATCGCGACGTCGAATCGCGGCTTTACCAGAATTACTTTCGCGCGTACGCGTTCGCCTTTAAGCGCACCGCGTATGAAAACGGTTTTTCCGTCCACCTTGCCTACGCCCTCTCCGTCGGTGCCCTCGCCCGTGACGGTAAGTTCTATAAAATCGTTTTTTTGCAGTTCTTCCATATCGTCCGTCGTTTATTTAAGTAGTTTTATAAAATTTTTGCCGTAAAACATGAATTTGTAAATCTCGCCTGAAATCTTAAAAGATAAATCGATTTGACCGTTAAAAATACTCATTCGGCCGCTTTATTCATACGACTCCGCTTATACGGTTAAGCGGAATTCCGTATTTTGCCGCCAAGATTTTTTTACCCGATGGGGCCGGTTCGGTAAAACCTTTTAAAGAGATTCGGTTTCTTTCAAAGGCAGATTCGGGTTATTTTAAAGATAAATACGGTTCAATCGGTGCGGATTATCCCGACAAAATTTTAAGGCGGAAAGCCGAACGACCTAACCGTTCAAGTAAAAAAAATCCCGACTGATTTTGTTGTCGGGATTGATTTTTCGCTTTGACTTCTTGTAAAGGCGTGCGAGTCTGTGCGGACTAATCGACGATATAGTCCTTAAGGTCCGCCAGCAAATCCTGGCAGTTGTCCGAATGAGCCTCAAGCACGATGGGCTTGCTGAGGTCAAGACTGAAAATTCCCAACAAAGATTTTGCGTCGATGACAAAGCGTCCGCTTCTAAGGTCTATGTCGTAAGGATATTTGCTTACGATAGCCACGAATTTTTTGACGCTTTCCGCCATGCTGAGTAAGATTTTGACAGATTTCATAAAAAAGCCCTCCCTTAATATATCCTGAAAGATTCAACCTGGCATTATTATACCTTAAATAAAGGCGTTTGGCAACCGTTTTCGCGCGTTAAAGGTATTGATTTTTTCATTCGGCGTGCCTGAGGGCGGATACGCCAGTTTATTTCCGTCCGACTTTGTCCGCTCTTTACGGCAGTGAATCGTATTTTTGTACCCGACGCGGTGATATAAACATTATGAGGAAAAACCGTCTGCGTGTCGTGGGACATAATTCTTTTTGTTTCGGGCGACGGAATTATTCTGCATTTCAGATAAGAATACGCTTGCATATCGGATATTTTAACAAACCTCGCCTCGTGGGTATATGCTTTTATGTCGGAAGCGGGGAAACAACACATAGGTACATAATACGCCCTTGATGACGGGCGGCTGTAATTCCGCTTATCCGACGGCATAATAAACCGCGTGTCAGAAGCTTAAATACGCTTGAAAGTAAAACGGACATAATAAACCGCGTGTATAATGTCGTAATATCTTCCCGTGACGGAACCTAAGATTTTCACATATCGGGCGACGGAACACAGCCGTACGTCGTCTGCCGACATACTCCCTTATTTCAACGGAAGAAGCTTTCGGTTTAAAATATCGGAAGCTTTTTTCGCAAAAAGCGGGCAAGGGGTGCGGTTTTGGCGCTGTTCGGGATAAAAACATTTAAAATACTTAAAAAATAATTGACAAAAAGGGGGACAAGTTAGTATAATAACCAAGTGCGCGGAAAAACGCGCTCATCTTCGGTTGCGGCCGAAAAGTTTAAAAAGTCCTGCTTTAATAATAGGAGCGGGCAAAACTACTAAAAGGAGGTAGAGTAATAATGCCAACTATTAACCAGTTGATCAGGAAGGGCCGCGAAAAGGTGGAATTCAAGTCCATGAGTCCTATCTTGGAGAACAACCCGCAGAAGCGCGGCGTATGTTTGTCCGTCACGACCACCACTCCCAAAAAGCCTAACTCGGCGCTTCGCAAGATCGCAAGAGTACGTCTTGTCAACAAGATGGAAGGTACTGTTTATATTCCGGGAATCGGACACAATTTGCAGGAACACAGCGTCGTGCTTATTCGTGGTGGCAGAGTGAAGGATTTGCCCGGTGTGCGATACCATATTATTCGCGGTGCACTGGATACCGCGGGCGTCGCAAAACGTAAGCAAGCTCGCTCTAAATACGGCGCAAAACGCACGAAGTAATTTCGGGCGCGCCTTTTGCTTTTAAGGAATAACTTTAAAAGTTTAAAGCAGGAGCCGTATTTCATTACAGATCTTTTTCCCAAAAAGCCTTGATTCGTTTTTTTGCCGCCGCAGAGGCAAATACTTAAAACGCGATTTAATGCCGGGGAAAGGATAGCGGAATTAAAAACCGGCTCCTTAAAATCGAAGAGGTTCCTTATTCGGGACCTAGAAAAATCTGATTAAAGGAGAAAACTAATTATGCCAAGAAGAAGCGGGGTTCCGAAGCGCGACGTGCTTCCGGATCCCATGTATAACAGCAAGGTGATAACAAAGCTTACCAACCAGGTTATGCAGGACGGCAAAAAGGGTACCGCTCAAAGCATAGTTTACGAAGCGTTCGACATAGTCAAGGAAAAGACGGGCGGAGCACCCGAGGAAATCTTCCTTGCCGCGCTTGAAAACGTAAAACCCGTGCTGGAAGTCAAAGCAAGACGCGTGGGCGGTTCTACTTACCAGGTTCCCATGGAAATCCGTCCCGAGCGCCGTCAGACGCTTGCTATACGCTGGATGGTCGACTTTGCCCGTAAGCGCAGCGAAAAAACCATGAAGGAAAAACTCGCGGGAGAAATCGTCGACGCTTACAACAACACCGGCGCAGCGATTAAACGCAAAGAAGAAATGCACCGCGCGGCTGAGGCGAATAAGGCGTTTGCTCATTACCGCTGGTAATCTCAAGGAGAAAAAACAATGCCAAGACAATACAGTTTGGAAAGAACCCGTAACATCGGTATCATGGCGCACATCGACGCCGGCAAGACCACCACGACCGAGCGTATTCTCTATTACACGGGAAAAACGCACAAAATCGGCGAGGTGCACGAAGGCGCCGCCACCATGGACTGGATGGAGCAGGAACAGGAACGCGGTATAACCATTACGTCCGCGGCTACCACCACTCAGTGGAGGGTGGACCGCAGCGCCGGCAGTACCGAGCCGTTTACCCGCATCAACATCATCGACACCCCCGGTCACGTGGACTTTACCGTGGAGGTAGAGCGTTCGCTTAAAGTCCTGGACGGTGCCGTTGCCGTATTCTGCGCGCGCGGCGGCGTTCAGCCCCAATCCGAAACCGTCTGGCGTCAGGCAGATAAGTACGGTGTACCCCGTCTTGCTTACGTAAACAAGATGGACCGTGACGGCGCAAACTTCTTCAACGTCATGGACATGATGCGCACCCGTCTTAAGGCTACCCCCGTGGCGATTCAGTTGCCTATAGGCGCTGCCGACACTTTCGTGGGCGTCATCGACCTTGTCACCATGAAGGCGGACATCTATAAGGACGACCTCGGTACCGTCATCGACGAAAGCGACATTCCCGCCGAGTACGCCGACCAGGCCAACGAGTACCGCGCAAAACTCCTCGAAGTGGTTGCCGAAGCGGACGACGCTTTGATGGAAAGATATTTCGAAAACGAAGGCGCCGACTTCACCGTCGAAGAAATCAAAAAAGCCATTCGCAAGCTTACCATCGAGATGAAGATAAATCCCGTCACCTGCGGCAGCTCCTTCAAAAACAAGGGCGTGCAGAAGCTTCTGGACGCGATTGTCGACTATATGCCTTCGCCTCTCGACGTTCCGCACGTTAAAGGCACTCTTATGGACGGCGTAACCGTCGAAGAGCGCGAAACCAGCGATTCGGCTCCTTTTTCGGGCCTTGCGTTCAAGATTATGGCGGACCCGTTCGTCGGAAAACTGGCGTTCTTCCGCTGCTATTCGGGTACGCTTCAGTCGGGTTCTTACGTGCTTAACTCCACCAAGAACAAAAAGGAACGTATCGGCCGCATACTCATGATGCACGCCAACAACCGCAGCGAAATCGACGAGATTTACGCCGGCGACATCTGCGCTTTCGTGGGACTTAAGGACACCACCACGGGCGACACGCTTTGCGACCCCAATAAGCCCATAATCCTCGAAAGCATGGAATTCCCCGAGCCCGTCATCCGCGTCGCTATCGAGCCCAAGACCAAGGCCAGCCAGGAAAAAATGACCATGGCGCTTGTCAAACTTGCCGAAGAAGATCCTACTTTCAAGACCTACACCGATCAGGAAACGGGTCAGACCATCATCGCCGGCATGGGAGAGCTTCACCTTGAAATCATCGTCGACAGAATGCTGCGCGAGTTTAAGGTAGAGGCTAACGTAGGTAAGCCTCAGGTCGCTTACCGCGAAGCTATCCGCAAGACCGTGGACGTCGAAGGCAAATACGTCCGTCAGTCCGGCGGTAAAGGTCAGTACGGTCACTGTAAGATCATCATGGAACCTCTTCCCCCGGGATCCGGTTACGTGTTTGAGGACAAGACCGTGGGCGGCTCCATTCCCAAGGAATATATCCCCGCTATCGACAACGGTATAAGGGAAGCCAAGATGAGCGGCATCTTAGGCGGATTCGAATGTGTGGACTTCAAAGTCACCGTTTACGACGGAAGCTATCACGAAGTCGACTCGTCCGAAATGGCGTTCAAGATTGCAGGCTCCATGGCGTTCAAGGAAGGCATGCGCAAGGCCGACCCCGTGCTTATGGAACCCATCATGAAAGTGGACGTAACTCTGCCCGAAGAATACCTCGGCGACGTTATGGGCAACATCAGCTCCCGCCGCGGCAACCTGTTGGGTATGGAAATCGTTAACGGCACTCAGGAAATCCATTCCGAGATTCCTCTTGCGGAAATGTTCGGTTACGCCACCGACCTTCGCTCCCGTACGCAGGGTCGCGGCAACTACACCATGACGTTCGACCACTACGCCGAAGTTCCCAGAAACATCGCGGAAAAGGTCATAGGCGAAAGAGCCAAGAAAGAATAATTAAATTTTCGGCTTTTGACGTCAAAACGTTTGTAAAATAATCGCATTTCATTTATAATAGTTAAAAAGCGGCTTCGGCCGCCTGCACGGGACAGTAATCCCGAAATTCAAAAAAACAAATTCAAAAAATTATTTCGGAGGAAAAATAACAATGGCAAAGGCAAAATTCGACAGAAGCAAGCCGCACGTCAACATCGGTACCATCGGTCACGTCGACCATGGTAAAACCACCCTTACCGCAGCAATCACCATGACTCTTGCTGCCAAAGGTCTTTCTCAGAAAATGCGCTACGACGAAATCGACAAGGCGCCCGAAGAGAAGGCAAGAGGTATCACGATAAACACCGCTCACGTTGAGTACGAGACCCCCAAGCGTCACTACGCTCACGTTGACTGCCCGGGCCACGCCGACTATGTCAAGAACATGATCACCGGCGCTGCTCAGATGGACGGCGCAATCCTCGTCGTTGCAGCTACCGACGGCCCCATGCCCCAGACCCGCGAGCACATTCTTCTCGCCCGTCAGGTCGGCGTTCCCAAGATCGTCGTCTTCATGAACAAGACCGACCTTGTCGACGATCCCGAGCTTCTGGATCTTGTCGAGATGGAAATCCGTGAGCTTCTTACTTCTTACGACTTCCCCGGCGACGAGACCCCCATTATCAGAGGTTCCGCCGTTAAGGCTTTGGAAGCTGCTTCCAACGGCAACGTTGACGGCGAAGAGTGCAAATGCATCTTCGAACTTATGGACGCAGTAGACAGCTTCATTCCCGATCCCGCGCGTGAGACCGATAAGCCCTTCCTTATGCCTGTTGAGGACGTCTTCACCATCACCGGCCGCGGCACCGTTGCTACCGGCAGAGTTGAAAGAGGCATGATCAAGGTTCAGGA
>CALVUQ010000033.1 GCA_944363615.1 uncultured Clostridia bacterium
AATAATTCCGAAGAAATCGCAGGCAAAAAATAATACGAACCTCGACTTGCCGTCTTGGTTCGTATTATTCTTGTATGTGCTCGTAGTACAAAAATGCAACTTAATAAAATGAAGATTTGCAAAGCAAATCAACCTAACTTCTTCACTATTACCTCTTACATATTACTTAAAATTCCGTACACTCCAATTTAGTGAAAAGTGAAGAGTGAAGAGGTAATAAGTAAAAATTCCGCACACTTGCGTGTACGGAATTTTTTGGGCTCATGGTACAAAAACGCAACTTATTCATCCAAAAACACTTCCTTGATTGCCTCAAGGTAGCCGTACCCATACAGATCGTCAGGCTCAAGATAACTTGTTTCCGTCCATTCATTCCAAGAATTGACCGTTACAAGCGGGGTTTGCTCGGAGTGGTTATCAAGGTATTCCTTCGCCATTTCCATACCCTTTTTTATATTTTCGGGAGTGTTGTTCTTAACAATCCCTCCCCTGAAGCGTCTGAATCGGGGGTTATTGTCCCAGCCGCATGAAATATGGGGGAAATAGGGTACGGAATACTCTCTGTCGATGCGCCCCCACTCCTTTTTTACGTCGGCAAGGATCTCGGTGTAGTCGCGGTCTATGTCCGCAAAATGCACAAACTGATAGTGGGAGACGCTGTCCGCCCCGAGTATCGACACAATATCCTTGGTCGAGCCCCTCATATTGGAATCGAAGCCGCTTAAATTGAAGGAGTTTTCGCCCCAGATAGTGATCTGCAGGTGCAGATCGGGAAAGCCTGCCGCCTTGACCTGCTCCCTGAAATAGCTCAGCGCCGACCTCGCGCCCTCAATTCCGCCGAGTCCCGATATGAGATTCTGAACGTCGTAGATCATAAATACGGGACAGCCGTCGATCTTATAATAATTGGGCTGAGAAAAATATTTGTCTATTGTCCTTCTCACAACGATATCAAAGCTGTCCCTTCCGATCGCGCCCTGCCATATTACAGTGTCACCCTGATCGTCGGAAAGGTTGATGTTCCAATAATTGTTGGCGTCATGGTTCGCCCACATAAGATAAAACTGCATCTTATCCCTGTTTTTCGCCTTAAGAAAGCCGTCATTCAGACAGTTTTCAAGAAAAGGACGGTTGTCAAACCAATACCAATCGTAAATAAACACGTTAACACCGTGGCTGACAGCTGCCTCGATCTGCTGCTCCATAACCTCAGGATCAGCTTCGTTTACGTAACCCCAAAGAGGCTTTCTGTTCCAATGGTATCCGTTTTCCTTGGGGGCTGAATTCTTTACCGACTGCCATTCGCCGATACCCTCGCTCCAAAACATTCTCGTTCTCGGCTCGTCACCCGTGTATGCCGGCCATATATACGCCGCAACATCATATTTTCTCTTCATTTTCAGCCTCCTTATATAACAATTGAAAAACTCGAGCTGACTATTTCATTGTATCATAAAATCGTTATTTTTTCAACATATTTTTTCAAAAAACACAAAAAGTCCCCGAAATCAAGGACTTTTGTGTTAGGGTGCAAAATTGTTGCACCAATATGGTGCGAAGGACGGGACTTGAACCCGTATGGTTGCCCACACGCCCCTCAAACGTGCGCGTCTGCCTGTTCCGCCACCCTCGCACAGATGACTTGACTATTATACTAAAAAGGTAAATGTTTGTCAACCGTTTTCCCGCAAAAAAACTTTATCGAAAAGGTTTTTTGCGGGAAAATTTTACCTTAGGAAAAAAGCAGTTCTTCGGCGTGGTCGGGCATATCGGAAGCGAAGCAGGAAAAAAGCGTTTCAAGGTCTATAGAGCAGGCCGAACGCATCTCGCAATTACTGCCGAGGTACATAGTGCGCGCCTCGGTAATCATACAGCCGTTGCGGTTGAAACGGTTGTCTCCGCTTCCGAAATACACTTTTAATTTTTTGCAGTAAGCTTTAAAATGCGGCATTCCGAAACCGTATCCCATCGAACAAGTCGGGCAAAGTATAAGGCTTGTCCCGCACTGCGCCATTAGGTCCACGTCGTCGCGGTCGAGATAAACGCCGCCCACTACGGTACATTTTTCCAGTAGCCCCAGTTTATGGAGATATTGTACGGGAGACAGATGAAACTTTACGTCGATAAGCCCGATTTCGTCAAGGCTGTAACCTGCCGCGACAATAAGCTTGACGTCGCCGCAAAAGACGGCGTCAGCAACGGCGTCCACGGTTTTTTCGTCCGTCAAGTCCGCCAGCGCAAGCGCGCCGTAATCGACGTCGGCAGGTTTAAGGACGCGCTTAAAGACCGTCACTCCTTTTAATCCGACGAACTTTTCGGGATACGAAGTGGCGACGTTAAAATCCGTAACGCCCTGTTTACGGCCGCGCAAAACGCTTTCGGGATCGTCCGAAAGCAGAAAATGGTTTTTAAAAGTAATTTTATTCACAGTTTCGAAGCAAGAGCTTTCAGATATTTTCTGAACCTTTCGCCGTATTCGGGGCTTTTAAGCGCAAATTCCACGTCCGCGGTAACGGCGCCGAATTTATCGCCCATGTCATAACGACGGCCGTCGAATTCAAAGGCGTAAACACCCGGGTCGGAACACATGAGATTCAAGGTATCGGTAAGCTGATATTCCCCGCCTTTACCCACGGGAGTATTTTCTATTGCGGAATAAACGCGCTCGTCAAGAACATATCTTCCCAAGCTGGCAAGACGGGAAGGAATATTGTCGAGAGAAGGCTTTTCCACTATGCTTTCGCACTTATAAGCTTTCCCCTCGGAATCGGAAATCCTGGCTACGCCGTATTTAACGATATCGTCGCCCTCGAAATACTGAACGCCCAGAATGGGAACGCCGAAACGATAATAGCCTTCCGCAAGCTGAGCCATGACGGGTTTTTCGCCGACGATAAGGTCATCGCCCCACGCCAGGAAGAAAGCCTCCTTCCCCGTAAAATCCTTGGCCTGATAAACGGCGTCCGCGCTGCCCAGAGGAGACTCCTGATACACGAAGCTTATTTCGGCGCGCGAATAAATGTTTTTGAGAAGCTTGACGTAATCGGTTTTGCCGAGGGCGGCAAGTTTGTCCTCCAGTTCAGGCGAAGGAGTGAAATAATTTTTAATCGATTCCTTGTGTTTGTTAATAACTATAAGTATATCCGTAACGCCGCTATCAACGGCTTCCTGCACGATGTAATCCAACACCGGCGTATCCACGATGGGCAGAATTTCTTTGGGAACAGCCTTGGTAATGGGCAAAAAGCGCGTGCCCATTCCGCCGCACGGAATTACGGCTTTTGTGATTTTATTCATAAAAAACCTCTTAAGATTGAATGCGGCACCGCCTGAAAAGCTTAACAAACGCCGAAAAACGAAAACTGCAAGTACAAATCACCTGATTGTCGGATTCCTGAATAATTTCGCCGGGCGCGATGCCGTCATAATAACAGTTTTATGCCGAAAAGACCGCAAGCGTTACGGCTTGTATATAATCTTACGGCAGGTTTCGCAACGGCAGTAGCCCTTGTTCTTCAAATCGTTTTTACCGGTATCCGCCAGCATCATGCCGCAACCGCTGCAAACGGGCGAATTTTCGTCGCCGAGCGCGGGTACGAAAGCGGGGTATTTGTTTTCCGCCGTAAGCGATTTGTAAACTTCAAGCAATTCGGGCTCCACTCCCGCTTCAAGCGTATCGCGACGGGATTTAAGTTTCTGAAGCTCGTCCTCCTTGGAAGCTTTGAACTTTTCGTAATTCTCCTTTGCGGAGGCGTAAGAGTCGCGCGCCGATTTGCCGCTTTTCTGCGCGCCCGAATATTCCATAAGCGCTTTGTCCGCGTTTGACTTTAACTGAGCGGCTTTCTTTTCCCACTCGGCAAACGCGACGCGTAAAGACTCCAGCTCCGAAACGGCGGCCTTTTCCTCATCCTCGGAAAGATTGTCCTTTTCCAGCAAGGCGCAAAGCTCCTCCGCCCTGGCCGAATTTTTATCGAGATATTCGTTTGCGCTGTTGTAAGCGCTTAAAACCGTGCCTGCAAGCGTCTCGCTTTCGCTGACCTTTTGCTTGGCGGCGTTGAATTCGTTTTTGAATTTTTTCATTTCGCGATAGTCGGAATTGCCTCTTATTTCGTCAAGCAGTTTTTTGCAGGCAAGATCCGCTTCCTGATACTTTAAAAGATTGTCGAGATTCATATATCCTCCGAAAAGCTCACCTAAGCCGCGTTTTGCGACCAGATAAGCCGTAATTTGGTCTTAAATTTTCTTTTACCGATAATTATTGTCTAAAACCGCGGGTTTATATCCTTTGCGGATTGCATAATTTCCACGTCGAGTTTGGCGGAAAGCGCCTCCAGTTTAAGTATCTGAACAAGCCGCGTTATGTAACAGTGTTCCATCGTGTAGTGCTGCGGCTCTATGACCGTAAGTCCGTTTTCCTTGGCGTAGACCGCAACGTGATGTTTGACGTCCGCCGTGATCAGACAGTCCGCGCCGCTTTTAAGCGCCATGTCCACGTAATCGGTGCTGCCGCCTCCGCCGCCGTTTATGATCGCCACGCGCGAGACGTATTCGTAAGGCTCGCCGATAATGCGGACGTATTTGTCCTTGAACAGGTTTTCCACCTGTCCTTTAAGCACCGCCGCATACATTTTACCCGAAAGGTTTCCCACTCTTCCCAGCCCTTCGTGCTGAGAAATATAAGGTTGCATTACTCTGACGTCCAGAAGCCCCAGAAGCTGAGCGGTAAAATCGTTTATTCCCCCGCCCGAAAAGTCCAGATTGGAGTGCGCCGCGTAAACGGCAATACCGCGCTCTATTGCGGCAAGAATTTTTCTGCCCGTAACGTCGTTGTCCGTCACGCTTTTGACGGGGGCGTAAATCATGGGGTGATGCGCCACGATAAGTCCTGCGCCCAGCTCGCCCGCCTCGCTGATAACCTCTTCGGTGGCGTCGAGGCAACAAAGCACGCGTTTAACTTCCGCGTCCGCCCTGCCCACAAGCAATCCGACGTTGTCGTATTCGTCTTTAAGCACGTTGGTTTCGGGCGCGACGTTGTTTAAAAGGCTTACGATATCCTTTACTCTTGCCATATGAGAACCTCCTTGACGAGTTCTAGTTTGTATAAATTGGACTGAGTGGGTTTATAACTTTCCAGTTTTGCTTTCTGATCCAGCATGTAAGCTTTAAGGTCGGGATTTTTACGTTTGTAAAACACACCGTAATACAGCTGCGCCGCCGAAAGCGGAGGCGATTGCCCCTCGTTTGCGCGCATAAAGTCGTAAAATTTACCGCGGTCGCAAACGCAGAAATCCTCCTCTATCGCGTAACCGTTTTGAATGAGAAATTCCCTCAGTTCCTTTTGATTGTGCTGTGCGCCCAGTATCAGCTGCGGCTTGTATGTAAGACGGGAAAGTATGTCCGCAATCGTCCTTCCGCCCATGCCGGAAATGACCGCGACGTCCGCCTTTTTCTCTATCCCGTCGAAACCGTCGCTTAATCTGTAGGTAACGTTGGGATAACCGTCAAGCAGTTTTTTCGCCTTTTTAAGCGAGCCCTCGCTGATGTCGGCGGCGATAACTTCTTTAACGCCGTTATCAAGCGCGTATCTTGCGACCAGACCGTGATCGCACCCGATATCGGCAAGACAACCGCACGGACGAATCAGAGAGCATACCGCGCTTATGCGATCCATCAGTCGATATAATCCTTAAGCTTTTTGCTTCTTTGCGGGTGACGCAGTTTTCTTAATGCCTTTGCCTCTATCTGACGGATGCGCTCCCTCGTGACTCCGAATTCCTTGCCCACTTCCTCCAGCGTGCGCGGATGTCCGTCGTCGATGCCGTACCGCAGCCTTAACACCATTTCTTCGCGCGGGGTAAGCGTGTCCAGTACGGACAGAAGCTGTTCTTTAAGCATGGTGAAAGTCGCCGCGTCCTGAGGTGCGCTTACGTTTACGTCCTCGATAAAGTCGCCGAGGTGACTGTCCTCCTCCTCGCCTATGGGCGTTTCCAGCGAAACCGGATCAAGGGCAATGCGCTGAATTTCGCGCACGCGCTCTTCGGATATTCCCATTTCTTCGCTTATTTCCGCGGGAGTGGGGTCACGTCCGTACTTTTGCACCAGAAGCCTTGTGGTACGCGTCAGTTTGTTTATCGTTTCCACCATGTGGACGGGGATCCTTATCGTGCGCGCCTGATCGGCGATTGCGCGGGTTATTGCCTGACGGATCCACCAGGTGGCGTACGTCGAAAACCTGAAACCCTTAGTGTAGTCGAATTTTTCCACGGCCTTCATAAGACCCAGATTGCCTTCCTGAATAAGATCCAGAAACAGCATTCCCCTGCCGACGTGACGTTTTGCGATGGAAACCACAAGTCTGAGGTTTGCCTCGCTTAAGCGTTTTTTAGCCTCCTCGTCGCCCTTGGACATGCGGTGCGCAAGTTCCAGTTCTTCCTCCACCGAAAGCAGAGGCACTTTGCCGATATCCTTAAGGTAAACCTTGACGGGGTCGTCGATGGACACATCCGACATGATCTGGTCTATGTCGTCGTGCACAAGGTCAAGCGTGTTGTTTATAATCTGAATGTCGTTTTCGGCAAGAATTTTGAAAACCTCTTCCATCTGTTCGGCGTTTGCCTCGCACTCGACGGCAAGTTTTTCGCCCACTTCGTCATACGTAAGATGGCCGTGAGCTTTGCCTACTTTTATGAGACGCTTGATTTCGTTATCGATCTTTTCGCCCAGCGACTTGTGTTCCTGCACCGGCTTTTTGACCTCTATTCCCTGTGCGGAAAGCGCGCTGAGGATATCGTCGATCTCGTTGGGATCGACGTTGCCCGCAGACAGCGAGGCGTTTACGTCGTCGTAAGTAACGCGGCCGTCTTGTTTGAATTTTTCTTTAAGCGATTTTATTATTTCATCTAATGCCTGTTTATCCATATTTCCTCTGTCGGCCGAATAGTTTCAGAAGCGGCCGTCTTTTCTTACCTAATATTGTATCCTTTTTTTGCCGTTTCTTATCATTAGGCGCTTTGGTAATTCCTTATAGGCTTGCTTAGCCTTGGGCTGCGCAGCTTTTTAAGCGCCTTTTGTTCCACCTGACGCACTCTTTCGCGCGTGATGTTGAACATTGCCCCCACTTCCTCCAGCGTCTTGGGTTTGCCGTCGTCCAGTCCGTACCTGAGCCTTATTATTATCTGTTCCCGCGGTTCAAGCGACGCAATCGCTTCGTTGATGAGTTCTTTGAGAATATTGTCCTCAACGACGTCCTCAGGCAAACGTATTTTTTCGTCCTTCAGTACTTCCGCAAACGTGGCGTCGCCGTCCTCGCCCATAGTTTCGTCTATGGATTTTTCCTTAAGAAGCAGCTTCTGATAGAAAAGTATTTTCTTCTCGTCCAGTCCCATGGCGGCGGCAAGCTCCTCCACCGTGGCGGGCCGCCCCGTTTTCTGCTCGATATCCAAAGAATAACGTCGCATGCGGTCCATGTTGTCCTTGACGTAGCCGGGTATGTGTATGGGGTGCGCCAGATCCCCGATGTAACGGGTAATGGCCTGACGGATCCACCACGTGGCATACGTCGAAAACCGGAATCCTTTCGTGTAGTCGAATTTTTCCACGGCGGTTATAAGTCCCAGATTTCCAAGCTGAATAAGGTCGTCAAGATCCAGCTCTCTCCCCACGTAGCGTTTGGCGATGGAAACAACCAACCTCAGATTTGCCTCTATCAGCGCGTTTTTGGCGTCACGGTCGCCGTCCGCAGCTTTTTTTGCAAGTTCTCTTTCTTCGTCCGCGCTTAAAAGGCTGACCTTCCCCAAAGCTTTGAGATAAGTTCGGGTGGAATCCTCTCCGCGGTAAAAAGTTTCCTCAGCGTCGGAAGATTCCTCACCCACCACAAGCACGTTGTTTTTAGCAAGTTCGTCATAAGCGTTGTCTATGTCGCTGCTGGATGCGTCGCAATAAAGCGCCAGCGCTTCGCTGACCTCGTCCGTTGTAAGATAACCCTTTTTGCCGCCCGATTTAACCAGCAAAGCAAGCTCGTCCGAAAAGGTCCTTTTTTCGGGTTCTATCGATGCGCGGTCAAGTTTTTCACTCATTCTCTCCTCCGTTTTTCAAGCTTTTAAGCAGTCCGTCCAGCCGTGCGATTTCCAGCACAAGTTTCACGTTTTTGGTTTCGTCGTATTCTTTTGCAAGTCTGGTTTTTTCCGCGGTCACGTATTTTATTTTCATCCGCGCCAGACACATCTCGTATTTAGCCCTGTCGTCGCCCTCCATAAAGTCGTATTCGACCACTTCCGCCACGTCGGACGCGTCAAACATGCTGTAAAGCACCGATACGGACATCTTTTCGCCCTGTTTATACTTTTCCACCGCGTACTGATAAATTTTTCTGTCCGTGTCGGAGTCGAGATAAGTGAAAACGTCCTCCGAAAAATCCACGTACGGCATACCGTGCGCAATGCTTGCAATGACGAAAAGCTCCGCTTTATCGCGCTTTGTCCCCGGCTTTTTTTCCGCGCTTTCGTCGCGGGACGGTATCCTTTGAACTTCGTTTTCGCTTTCGGGCGTAATGTCCGCCTGTTTCCTCAGCGCGTCGAAAGAATAACCGGTGGTATCGTGCAGAATAGAAAGATATTCTTCGCGCTCGACGGGATTCTCCAACGATTTTATTACTTTTACGGCCTCGATTGCGTAGGCGGCTTTCCCGTCGGGGGAAGCGATATCAAACCTCTTTTTCAGGCTGTTAAGCTTAAAAGCGGGTAAAGGTTGCGCTTCCTTAAGCAGTTTTTCGTAAGCGTCCCTGCCCTGCGTTTTAATCAGGTCGTCGGGGTCCAGCCCCTCGGGAAGCGAAACGACTTTCACGTTAAGTCCGGCGGACTGAAGTATGTCCAACCCGCGCAGCGTGGCAGTCTTTCCCGCCGTATCGCCGTCGTAACTTATAAACACGTTTTCGGAATAATTCCTGATAAGCTTTGCCTGCGAATACGTAAGTGCGGTACCCATGCTGGCGACCGCCGTGTCGAA
Organism: uncultured Clostridia bacterium; assembly: GCA_944363615.1. GTDB lineage: Bacteria > Bacillota > Clostridia > Christensenellales > Pumilibacteraceae > UBA10677. The sequence goes on from CALVUQ010000033.1 coordinate 9,004, forward strand.
CCCCGCTTTGTGCAGTGCAACGACGTCCATATAGCCTTCGGTCACGATTACGAAATCGATTTTTTCGCGCTGCTTCTTCCTTTTTAAAAGGTTGATCGCGTAAAGCGTCCTGGATTTATCGAAAATAGGCGTGTTTGAAGAGTTGCGGTATTTGACGGGGATATGCGACGACGGGTCAATAAGCCTGCCGCCGAAAGCGACCACTTCGCCCATATTGTTGATTATGGGAATCATAAGTCGGCCGTAAAAAACGTCATACCAGTCGGCGCCGCGCTGCTCGACAAGTCCCGCCTCCTTCATTTCGGCGCGGGTGTAGCCCTGTGAAAGCAGAAAGTCGATTATCTCTTCCCCGTCGTAGCTGGCCCCGAACCCGAATCTCGTGACGAGATTGCCGGTAATCCCGCGCGAATCGAGATAATTCCTGGCGTTTTTGCCGCGCGGACCCGACAGATTTTCGTGATAATGTTTTGCCGCCGCGCGCATAAGCGAATAAAGCCGCTCCCGTTTTTCTCTCGAGATGCCGTTATCGTTGCCGCTTCTGAACTTAGGGATTTCCATTCCGGCTTCTTGCGCAAGCATTTTTACGGCGTCCGAAAACTCCACGCTTTCCATTTTTTCGATAAAAGTAATGGCGTTGCCGCTTTCCTTGCAGCCGAAACAGTGATAAAACTGCTTGTCCTCGTTAACGGCAAAAGAGGGCGTTTTTTCATGGTGAAACGGACAGCACCCCCAATAGGTTCTGCCCTTCTTTTTCAGCGGGACATAGCGCGAAATAATTTGCACCAGATCCACGCGAGATAAAAGTTGTTCTATCCACTCTCTGTCCAACGAAAAAAGTTGCCTCTCGAAAAATATCAGTATTTTGACCAGCTTTTGGGTACGGTAATGTCTTCGTAAGTCTTTACGGCGAAATGGTCGCTCATCATGGAGATGTAGTCGCACACCTTTTGTTCCAAAGTGCTGTCCATGTCCAGAAATTCCCGCGGAATTTTGTCTTTATGAGTATAAAAATATTCATAAAGGAATTTAATCATGTCCACGGCTTTATGCTCCTCGGACTTTGCGACGGACGAACGATACACCTTGTCGAAAAGAAACTCCCTTAGTCCCATAATCGATTCCTTAAAATCGTCCGACGGCGCGACGAAATTCTTGCCGTAACTGTTGTCTATCACGTTAAGCACCATAGAGTCGATGCGCTTGCCGTGACTTGTGCCGAACTTAAGCCTGTAATGTTCGGGAATGTCGTTTTCGGTAATCACTCCTCCGCGAATTGCGTCGTCTATATCGTGATTTATGTAGGCGATTCTGTCGCTCCAGGCGACGACGTGCCCCTCGAGAGTGGCTGCGTTGCCCTTGCTGGTATGATTAAGGATCCCGTCGCGCACCTCGAAAGTAAGGTTCATTCCCTTGCCGTCGTATTCAAGAACGTCCACCATACGCAAAGACTGCTCGTTATGCGCAAAATGAGTAAAATCGTTCAAAGCGCGCTCCCCCGCGTGGCCGTAAGGCGTGTGCCCGAGATCATGCCCCAGACTTATCGCTTCGGTAAGGTCCTCGTTAAGCCTGAGAGCACGGGCGATGCTTCTTGCAATCTGACTTACTTCCAGCGTGTGAGTAAGACGGGTACGGTAATGGTCCCCTTCGGGCGCAAGAAAAACCTGCGTCTTGTGTTTAAGACGCCTGAACGCTTTGCAATGCAATATGCGATCCCTGTCGCGCTGGAAATCGGTACGCATGCGACTGTCTTCAACGGGCCTTGCCCTTCCCTTTGTTTCAAAGGACTTTGCCGCGTACGGGGACAGATATTTTGCCTCTATTTCGTAAAAAACGGATTTATAATCGCGATCAGACTTTTCCAATACTCATCACCTATTAAATAGTACAAGCAATTTTTCTATTTTGCAAGCAATTTAACAGCATATTACGCAGGAAAGTTATGTTTTTTCATTAAATTTTCATCGTTTAAGGTTAAAAACAGCGGTTTTTTTCATTTTTGCAGTTTTTCGTAAAGCGCCACAAGCGTCCGCGCGGTCTCGCCGTAACTGGATACGCCGCTTTTCACCCCGTTGGACTTAAGAAACAAATCGTTGAAAAAGGAGGAAATTTCGTCTGCAACGCCTTCGTATTTTTCGTAATGCGCGTCTGCGGCGGAATACTCGTCAAGCACTAGTTCCGGAAGCATCTCAATAAGCTCCTGACGTTTTTCGCCTTTTAACTCGTTGATCAAAGACGCCGCCGCGCTCATCAGCCCGCTGTACCTTATGTACGGATCGGCCGAATAAAGACACAGCGCGTATGCGACGCCGTTTGCCTCGTTTTCCCGCGATACGCCTTTTGCGTGCGCCATTTCGTGCGCCATAGTAAACGGAAGCGTGTACGACGGAATATTAACGTTAAGATTGGATTCGGCGTAAAACGGAAAATAAATTCCCGTAATTCCCAGATAGCTCATGGGTACGGACATCGCCACTTTTTTGGGAATAACTTCATAGCCGCAAAAATAATCGGTATTCAGCGCCTTAAACCCTTCGTTGAACTCTTTCGCAAGATCGTAAAAATCAAGAGTCATAGCCGCGTTCCCGTCCGCGTCCCGGGATATCGAAGACGAAGTTTCGTCAAGCAAGGTTACAAAATAAACCGCGGCGGCGTAAACCGTTTCTTCGTTTACCTCCGCCCCCGAAAGCCCAAGCGCTTCCGCCGAAGAATATCTTTCGTAAAGCGGCGCGTAAGTAATCCCGAATGCCGCAATAACCGCAACGACCGCCGCAGTCAATCTGTAAAGATAAACGCGCACGAGGGCGAATCTTTTTTTTGCCGTCAGAACGATTATTGCCGCAACAAGCACAATTCCTCCCGCAATCAGAAACAATGCCGTAAACTCGTAAAAAGAAACGGGTATATAATTGGTGAAAGTGTTTAAGACGAAACCTGCAAATCTGGTTATAACGCGCGCAAAAAGATATTCCGCCAGAAACGGAAAATCCGAAAGAAAATATATTATCGCGGTAACAAGCGATAGAATCAGCAAGTTTTTAAGCCGCGATGATTTGCGTACGGCGAAAAGGCTTTCCATATCTGGATTATAACACGGAATTGTGAAAATTAAAGGTAAAATAAACGATAAAACAAATATCGATTGTCTGTATCGTATCGGATTTTAAAAACAAGCAGGCAAATAAGCGCGGATAAAGTCATTAACTACGCCGCTTTGCTTTCAGAAAACGATTTCAATAAGCCTTAAATTTATGGCTGAAACACACACGAATCCCCCCCCGCGCCGCCGAAGGCACGGAGGGACGGACCGACTATTATACGACACTGTTTAGTCGCGACAAATACGCTATATCTTCATGGCAACGTCCCATGCGCGCGTAATTGCCGTCATAACGTTACCCACCTTGAGACAATCCCCTACGTAATCCTTGGATTTGCCTGCCAACGGATCGGGGACGTAACCTACGCACTTAATAACCGTATCGCCCTCTATCGATAATTCCTTTCCGGATCTGTCAAGCGCAATTATGCCTGTATCCGTTATCTCCTTAACCCGCGTGTTAAGATAAACGGGTACTTTTTTAAGCTTGAAGAAATCCCTCAGGTACGAAGAATTGGCAAGGCACAATCCGCTGACCGCCATAAGGTCGTTTTTCATTTCCACTATGACGGGTTTTTTGCCGTTCAGGAAAAGCTCGTAAGCGATTTCGCAGCCCGTAAGACTGCCGCCTACGACAATAACTCTTTCCCCTGCTTTGGATTTGTCGTATAAATAATCCAGCGCCTCAAGCGCCTTTTCCTCGCCCGGAATGTTAAGCGTCCTTGCTTTTGCTCCCGTTGCGACTATAACTTCGTCTGCGTCGATGCCTTTAACGTCCTTTATTTCGCTGTTGAACACTACATTAACGCCCAGATCCGAAAGCTGTTTTTCGTACCAGGACAAAAATTCCCTGTCCTTTTCCTTAAAAGCGAAAGACGACGCAGGCACGAAAACTCCGCCCAATCGGTCCGTTTTTTCGTAAATCGTGACCTTATGCCCGCGCAAGGCAAGGACTCTCGCCGTTTCCATGCCGCCTATTCCGCCGCCCACTACCGCAATGCGTTTTGCTTTATTTGCTTTTTCGATACGGTATTTCACGCTGTTCATGGACTCGGGATTTACCGCACATCTGCACATCGCCTTGGTTTCGGCAAGCGATTGAGTATTGGGAGAGCCTTCATACTTGGCAAGGTTAAAACATCCGTTGTGACAGCATATGCAAGGCCGGATATCCTCCGTTTTGCCTCTTATCAGTTTCGTTATCCATTCGGGGTCCGCAAGGAACTGACGCGCAACGCCCATTGCATCCACTTTCCCTTCCGCAATTTTTTCCGCGGCAAAATCGGGTTCGTTTCTTCCGGCAAACACGACGGGAATGTGCACCGCCTTCTTAACCTCTTCCGCCTCGTTGAAATTGCAGTTCTGCGGCATGTACATCGGCGGATGCGACCAGTACCACGCGTCGTAAGTACCGTTATCGCAGTTAAGCATATCGTAGCCCGCGTCCTGAAGATACTTCGCCGCTTTTACGCCCTCGTCCAAATCCCTGCCTGCTTCAACGTAATCGTCGCCCTCGCACGGCAAAGCGCCAGATCTGAATCCTTTGGTTTTGGAAACCACCGAATAGCGCAAAGATACGGGATAATCCTCACCGCAGGCATTTTTGATGGACTTTAATATCTCCACCGCAAAACGGTAACGGTTTTCAAAACTTCCGCCGTATTCGTCAGTACGTTTGTTGACGTATTTCAGCGTGAACTGGTCAAGAAGGTACCCTTCATGCACCGCGTGCACTTCCACGCCGTCCACGCCCGCCTGCTTGCACTTTGCGGCGACTTTCCCGAAACCGTCTGTTATGTCGCGGATTTCCTTTACGGTCATGGCACGACTGGGTACTTTGTCCGACCACCTGTTGGGAGCCGCTGACGGCGCCATGGTAAGTCTGTCCACGTTTATGACGGGCTTAAGCAGCGTCCGCAGCAATTTGTTGGTATATACGCCTTCGGTAAGACGGCTGACCGCAAACGACCTTCCGAACCCCGCCGTTATCTGCACGAAAAGTTTAGCGCCCGTCTTATGCAGTTCCGTCATGAACTCCTTAAGCTTTCTGAATTTATGCTCGCCCTGATACAGCCATTTGTTACCCACAAGATCCCTTATGGGCGCAATCCCGGGCAATATCAGCCCGCAATTGTTGCGCGCCACGTTCATGATGAGTTTTGCCGCCTCTTCGTCCCAATGATTGGGCTCCGCAAATCCGAAAAGACAAGTCCCGCCCATGGAACACATGACAATTCGGTTTTTGATTTCCACGTCCCTGATCTTCCACGGCGTAAACAAAGCTTCGTATTTTCCGTCCATCAGTTAACCTCCCCTTTTTTAACAGTATTCCTTGACTTTTGCCGCAAACCGAAGACAACACGTCGGCACGCGGCAAAAAAACATTTAATCACTACCCTTTATTATCACATAAAAACAGCCTTCAGCAGCTATTTGTCCGCTTGTCGTGCTTTTAATTTCCCCTTTTACATATAAAGAATTATGCTTTGTCTTTATTATAACAACAATATTCGCACAAGTCAACGGGGATTTACTTTTCCGTTCTATTTTATAATCTTCAAATTACGCATTTATCCCATATCCTGTTTTTACCGTCTTTGTTTTCAGCCCCTTGCGTTTTAAATATCAAACGAAAATCCCGTGGTTACGGCAACAATTACCTTTTTTATATACTGACTTAAACAGATCGTAAAGCGAAAGTTTTTACCCTTTGTTTTAACGTTTTTTACTTTCCGTTTTTATACTGCACCCAATGCCTTTCATTATTGCCATGAAGTCGCTAAGACTATTTCTTTATCCATATTCATTCAGTCTTGTTTTTCAACGTAACTGCATCCGTTATAAGCAAATTCTGTTTCACCCTTTTATTAAGTTATTAAAAAAGACCGAAAACAGAACTATATACATGGAGAAAAAGCCCGAACTTATGAAAATACCGTATAATCCGATATCAAAGCGGAATTAAACCGATAATGCTCCGATTGCTGTTTATAACACTTTTCGTGATGTTATGATGTTAACCGAATACGTAAGAATAAATATAAAACCAGCTCCGTGCCGCAAAATTATTTTTTACCGGACTGCTTCTCCAGCAGGTTTGACTTGTCGTCCGCGCCCTTATCGCACGCATGCGATGAAGAAAGCTCGTCTACTTGCTTGGCAAGTTTTCTCTGAATCTCCAACAATTCTTCTAACTTGCGGTGCAAGTCATCTATGATAAGCTCACTTTTCAGATTGATGCGATAATCGCTTTCGGCGCGCTCCCTGTCCTTTGCCTCCTGGCGATTCTGGCTCATCATAATAAGAGGAGCCTGTATTGCCGCAATGCAGGAAAGCACAAGGTTTAATAAAATAAAGGGATATGCGTCAAACGCATTGGATGCCAGAACCACATTCACCACCATCCAAACGACCATAACCCCTATAAAACTGAATATAAAAGCCCAGCTGCCCGCAAACCGCGCAACTGCGTCTGCCGCACGCTGCCCGACGGAAGGCTTATCCTTTTTCTTTGAGCCTTCGGTAATTTCAGTCATGGTAAGCCTGCGTATCAGTTCTTCGTCCGAAAACTCCTCGTCCGTAATATGCAGAAGCTCTCTTATTATCTTTTTGCGCTCTTTGCTGTTAGCCATACTTTTTCTCCTGAAAACTTTTTTTAATTATTATATCGCCGCCTCATATAAAATTCAAGCCCATAAAACATTTTTATATAAAAATTTAATACGACAGTGGCATATTAAAGAACGCTTTTAAGCTTTAATTACCCTGTTTTTTCCTGAAAAATTTTGTAAAAAAGACTGCAACCTATTCGGAAACAGTCCCTTTGACTTATAAAGATAATTTAAAAACAGGCTGGTTTTATAAAATAATAACGGCCTTTTTTGCAAAAAATTCGCTTGTTGCAAAAAGATTCTCAGCCTTTAAAAATGTTTATAATTTTCTCAAAGGCGATAAGAATCGCGAAAAATGCTTACAGGTAATTACGTCGATTTTTTAACACTCTAACAATGCTAAAATTTCGTCGGCATTGGTGTCTGGTTTTACTTTGGGCATAACCGCTTGCACGGTTCCTTGCTCGTCAATCAAAAATGTTGTTCTCACAACGCCCATGGGATTACCTACATTAGCCTGTCCCGGCTACAGCCTGCGGAGAGCAAACGGCCGTTTTTACCCCATTTCGGGGGCGGAGAGTTGCTTTTCGGGGACGTTTCTTCCTCTTCGCAACGCGCCGCCATTTTCTTTCCGCAACCCCGTCGAGTCCTCAAAACGTTACACCTTGCGGCGAAATTAAAAAAGAGCCGCCCATACGGGACAGCCCTGAACCGTTATGCCTTCTCCGTTAAATTCCGGAGAAACGCTATGTATTTGTTTTTCACGCTCTCCGGCGCAACGATCCTTACCCCGCCTTCGAACAGCGTCAGCCACGAGAAAAACGCCTTGCTTACCCTGACCGCGACTTCGGCGGCGTATTCCCCGGCTTTTTCGGTCACAATCGGGATATCCTCGCCGAAACGCTCCGTAACGGCGGACGAAAATTCCGAAGGAAAGGTCAGCCGCACTTCCATACGTTCACCCGCATACATCGAGAACAGTTCGTTCCTGTACGCCGCAATGTCGAAACTGCGGTATTGTTCCAATTCCGTGATCCTCTCTTTTTCCGGCCTCGCGTCGTCCATTTTGTCGATACGGTAACACGCAACGTCTTTGTACTTGTCGTGGAAACAGACCAGATAGAAATTATCTCCCGAATAGATCATGCCGAGCGGATTCACTTCGTACCGCTCTCCATTTTTGCGGTATTGTTTCCCGCCCTGCGGCCTGCGGTCGAAATAGAGAAAAGAAAGCTTCCGCTTGCTCAAAAGCGCGTCCGTGACCGCGTCTATCGTGTAATAGATCCGCTCGTTTCCGTTCTTTGCGGTCGGCGCGCCCACTATGCTTTTCAGTTCCTCGCCCTGCGGCTTTCCCAAAAGTTCGGCGAGCTTTTCCGAAAGAGTTTCCGACTTTGCCTGCGTTAATAGTTTCGACGCGCTCACGGCATTCAGTAGCACCTCTATTTCGGGGCGCTCGAAGTCATGACCGCCGACATAATAACGGTTATTTCTGCCCTTTTCGCAGACGATATCGTACCCGTATCGGATCAGCAGGTCTATATCTTCGTACAGCGGTCTTGCGCGTCACTTCGATCCCGTACCCGCCCAACGCCGCGATAAGCTCTTTCGTCGTCAGCGGATGCGCTTCGTCCGTCTCCGTTTTTAACAACTCATACAATACCAACAGTTTGATCTTCTGTTCGCTGTTCCTCGGCATTTCTATCCCGCCCTTTCTCCTCCATAAGTTTCCGCTCAATCAGCAGAAACACATCGTCCGGTACGATATGCTCCATCTTGCAGGCGACATCGCATGCCTTGTCCTTCGGTACGCCGAGCCGTCCCAGCATCTCCGAAAATACCGCATACCGCCTGTTCACTTTCAGGACGCGCTCCCTGCCTGCTTCCGTAAGCCGGATCTCGCCCGCTTCCGTTACCGTAATCAGCCCTTTTATCCGCAAAGATTTCATCGCACATGATACCGTGGAACGGGCATACCCGCGCTCCGCGGCTACGTCCGCTGAACGCACGCTGCCTTTCCTCCGCATCAGTTCATAGATGGCTTTCAGGTACAT
>CALVUQ010000034.1 GCA_944363615.1 uncultured Clostridia bacterium
TCTGCAAAGGAAAACCGTTTGCAATGAATACGGTGTACGGTATTTTGCGAAACGAAAAATATACCGGAATCTATCGCATCGGTGAAGACGTTCTCGAGAATATGTATCCCAAAATGATAGATACGGATTTATTCGAATCGGTCAAAGCGAAGCTTGAAAAGAACAAGTACGGGAAAAACAGCATCGAAGTACCGTATTTGCTCCGAAGAAAGATTAAGTGCGGCTATTGCGGAAAATCGATGATCGGAGAATGCGGAACGGCAAGAAACGGAGAAACAAAACGATACTATAAATGCACCGGCAAAAAACATTATAATGGTTGTCAAAAGATGCAAATCCGAAAAGAAGAACTTGAAGAATGCGTCATAAATGCGATTATTGAGCAATTGGGTTCTCCCGATATAATGGACAAAATCGTAAACAAACTCGTGCAGCTGCAAAATACGGAAGAGACGGTCAGCTCCGCTCTGACGATGCTGCTAAACGAAAAGCACGGCGTGGAAAGATCGCTTGCAAACCTTGTCAATGCCATAGAAAACGGAATCATATCCAACACGACGAACAACCGCCTGCAAGAGCTTGAAAAACGGCAGGAAGAATTAGAAAGGCAAATACTTGTAGAACGAAGCAAGCGCACCGTAAAGATGACCGAAAGCGAAATACGGCGGTTTTACGAACAGGCATTAAAAGACGAGTCTAAAATGTTGATCAATCTGCTTGTCAAAGAAATCGTCCTCTATGACGATAAGATAGAAATCTATTACAACAATCCCACAACCAAGAGTCCTGACGAAAGTCAGGGCTTTTTGTTATATGTCGGCAAGAGTAAAATCGTAAGCGAAATTCAGAATAAAAGACCAATGGTTGTAATCGTTACAATAGAGATGTATCTGCGTTAATCAAGAAAAAAAGCCCGAACCGAATATCCTTTCTGCGATTCGGTTTAGGCTTGTAATGGCGTACCACGATAGAAAGGAGCCGAAAGGCTCTTTTTTTTTTCGTGCGTAACTCCTCGGGAACGAAACGCTCGCAAGAGCAGACTGAGGAAGAGAGGGAAAGAAAGACGCGAGCAAGGTTCGCTAGCCGAGGTTGAGCCGAAGGCGAGACCTTCCGCCACGAAGCGAAAGCGAAGTATTCCCGCCGGGAGTACCACGAAAGAAAGGAGCCGAAAGGCTCTTTTTTTTTCGTGCGTAACTCCTCGGGAACGAAACGCTCGCAAGAGCAGACTGAGGAAGAGAGGGAAAGAAAGACGCGAGCAAGGTTCGCTAGCCGAGGTTGAGCCGAAGGCGAGACCTTCCGCCACGAAGCGGAAGCGAAGTATACCCGCCGGGAGTACCACGAAAGAAAGGAGCCGGAAGGCTCTTTTTTTCGTGCGTAACTCCTACATACGGAAAAAATATATGCGGTATGGAGTCAGAAAATCATTCACTGTTTTATGGTTTTTCTAAAGGTAAAGGCGAATCAGGCAATATCAAAAAAAAATTAAAAAAGTCTTGCAAAATAGTTTTTCGTATGCTATAATGAACAAAAATTTTTTCAGGGGAGGCACATAATGAGGGAAAGGGGCCTCATTATTCTGAATAAAGAATTTGATGAAAAATGGCTGCCGCTAATGCAGGAAGGGGGATTCAACAAACTTGGGTTGCATTCGCTTTATCAGTACGGCGGAATGGAATGGCACATAAACTGGCTTTTGAAAGAACAGACGCGGGCGCTGATAGACAAGTTTGAAGAAGCGGGGATCGCGGTAGAGCAGGAATTACATTCAGTGGATTGGCTGTTGCCCAGATCGCTCTATTCGTCTTATCCGCAGTGGTTTCGGATGAATGAAAAGGGAGAGCGCGTGGGGGATTGGAATTTTTGCGTCAGCAATGAAGAAGCACTCGAATATATCGAAATATCTGCTTATAAATATGCTATGTTGGTGCGGCAGACGTCGCACAATTATTTTTTGTGGAGCGATGATAAGAGAAATATGCTGTGCCGCTGCGAAAAGTGTCGGCATCTGAATGGCGCCGATCAGAATATGCGCATCATGAAAAGCATTTTGCGGGGGCTTAAAAGATATGATGCTAAGGCGAAACTCAGTTTTCTTGCTTATGACGATTCGATGATGTTACCGACGGAAAAGCCTGATAAAGATATGTTCCTCGAATTTGCCCCGATCGGCAGAAATCATTTAAAACCGTTAAATTGCGATGATGAAAAAAACCAAGCAAACAGAGAAATGTTGTTGAAGCTTTTAAAGATTTTTCCTGCTGAGTCGGCGCGTGTGCTTGAATATTTCCTCGATGTTTCTCTGTTCAGTAATTGGGAGCGCGAAAAAGCCGGTGCGCTTCCGTACGATGATGCCCGTGTGCGAAAGGATCTTGAGTTTTACCGTTCGGCGGGGATCGAACGCACGGCGACGTTTGCGGTTTTTATGGATGAGGAGTGGCGCAAGCAATTCGGAACGGATGATCTCATGCAATGCGGGAGAGCAATGCGCGAGATATAAAAAAAGAGGACGCTTTGACGTCCTTTTTTTCTTTTGCCGCAAAGATAGGCGTTCAGGCGTTTTCCTGATTTCGGCATGGGCGGAAAGCTGAAACGGTATCCGGGCGGATTTACAGACCTGCGCATAAGACTTAACAAAAGCACTTGATAATTCTTTTCTGTATTAGGAGGGAATAACGCTCACGCTCCTGCAAAATTCATACAGTTAAGCGTTTTTTTATGGCTATTGATTTACGGCGATAAATAAGTGAAAAAACTTTTCCGAAATACGGATGGGAAATTTTATTACTTTTTCTTCAAGTATCCGCATTTAGGACATCTGCCGTTTTCGTCCAATGCTATACCGCAAAGAGGGCAACGGTCGATTTTGTTATGAGTTTCAAAATCGGCGCTTGCAGCATTAACGCCGCTTGTAAATGTGAGTTTTACGATATTCAGTTTGTCTTTCAAAAGATCATAAACGATTTTAATCATTCCCTCAACCGTCATGGTCTCTTTGGTTACTACAAGCCGACAGTCGGGATACGCCGTTGCGAGTTCTGTTTTGAAAGCGTCGCCCTTCATCGTGTTCTGAGGAGAACCGTTTTTTATACCCTGTTTCTCATAGACTTCCAGAACAGCGGGTAAAAGGGGATCGTCTTCGCGCAGGACAAGAGCATGATCAAAGTTTTTCAAAACGTTCCAAGCAGTTTTCTGGATTTCGTTGCAGGGGAAAACCATATTAACCCCTTCGTTGACGGTATCTTCCACTTCAATCGTAAGGACGCCTGTATGTCCGTGCAAATACTGAGCTTCACCTTTGAACCCGTAAAATCTGTGTGCATACTGAAGTTCAAGTTTAGTTATGCTTCTCATTATAATACCTCCTGAAATTATTTTATTTCTTCGCCTGACAATCGGCGCAGATTCCTTTGAACATGATATCGTGACTGACTTCGGAAAATCCGTGAAAATCCTTAACGTTTGTTTCCAGATTATCTATATAGGGCATGTCTACGTCAAACATTTTTCCGCACTTTACGCAACGGATGTGATAATGCGGTTTTAATATTATATCGTAATAGTCTGCGCCTTCCGGAACTTCAACTTTTCGTATTTCCCCTTGTTCGCACAGCCGTTGCAGATTGCGATAAACTGTGCCTCTGCCGATGGAAGGATATTCTTTTACAATCTCCTCAAAAACCTCATCCGCAGTTACATGCCGCTGTAATTTTTTTACGGTCTCCAGGACCAATGTGTTTTGAATTGTTTTCCGTTGAATCATAATTGTTTCTTTAATGATATTTATTTCTTAATAGGATTATATCTCAATAAAAATAATTTGTCAATAGTTTGGAAGCAATATTCTGGAAAAAATTTTACTTCCGGATATAAGCCGCCTGTATTAAGTCTGCGTTAACTTATATGTTGCAAAATGTTTAAGGTAAACTGATGAAGTAAATTTAAGCATTGTATGGAGCGCCACGAAAAAAGGGGGAGCCGAAAGGCTCTTTTTTTTTCGTGCGTAACTCCTCGGGAACGAAACGCTCGCAAGAGCAGACTGAGGAAGAGAGGGAAAGAAAGACGCGAGCAAGGTTCGCTAGCCGAGGTTGAGCCGAAGGCGAGACCTTCCGCCACGAAGCGAAAGCGAAGTATATCCGTTTTAAATCGAAGCAGATTTTGCCACCGTTTTTTAAAACGTTTTGTTTTTTCGTATATTATCATAACGTGCGGAATAAATTTTTACGGCTGCGATTTTTAAATAATTCAGCAGAGTAAAAAACAGGTGAAAATTACTCGGACGGGGTGCATGTTAAAAAGGTCATATTAAGAGGTAACAGGTAAAAATCTGCAACCTAAGAAGAATCGGCATTATAGCGTTTTTTAGTAATATTTCTGTCAATGTGCAGAAAAATTTGCCAAAATTGAGCAAAGGTGCTATAATAAAGCCGATGGTGCTGATATAGATGTTATATTAACGATAAAAATAATACAGGAGGGGGATTACAGTGAAACTTTTGATAGCGGTAATCAGTAAGGACGATAAGGATGAGGCGGAACATCATCTGACGGCGGAAGGATTTATGCTTACCGAAATGGGGACTACGGGAGGGTTTCTGAAGAAGAAAAACGTCACTCTTCTGATAGGCACGTCCGAAGACAAGGTTGAAAGGGTGAAGGAGATACTGAAAAAGACGGCAGGAAGAAGATCGGTGAAAATGTATGTTCAGTCTGCCGTTCCGGTAAACAACGGTCTGGTTCCGCCCGCAGAAAACTTGTCCGTGCCGCTTGAGTCGGAAACGGGCGGTTGTACAGTGTTTGAGCTTTCCGCAGATAAGATCACGAAGTATTAAGCGTAAAGTTCTGCTTTTATTGCAAAGAAACATTGTAAAATTTATAATTTGTTTGTAAATAAGTTGTCTTTTTATCATCCCGATGTTAAAATAACATTATAAATACTGTTATTTTATTCGGAGGCATTATGAAATTACCGTTTAATGTTGACTTAAAAGATAAGGTCGTTGTCGTAACCGGCGGGGGCGGAGTACTTATGTCCGCTTTCGGGGAGGCGCTTGCCGCTTGCGGGGCAAAAGTCGCGCTGCTGGACATCAACGAGGAGGCGGTCGAGAAGGTTGCGGCGTCGATCGGCGAAAACGCTTTTGCCGTAAAAACCAACTGCCTTGACAAAAGCGACATCATCCGCGCAAAGGAAAAGATAAACGCAAAGTGGGGAAAGGTTAATTTTCTCGTAAACGGCGCGGGCGGCAATAATCCCAAGGCTACCTGCGACAATGAGACCATGACCCCCGATCTTACGGGAGTAAAGGACTTTTTCGCGCTGGAAGAAAGCGGACTTAAGTTCGTGTTTGACCTCAACATCACGTCGGCGTTTCTAGTCACCCAGGTTTTTGCCTTAGATATGGTAAAAACCGGCGGCAACATCATTAACATTTCGTCCATGAACGCTTTCCGTCCGCTTACCAAAATTCCCGCATACAGCGCGGCCAAAGCGGGCATATCCAATTTTACTCAGTGGCTTGCCGTGCATTTCGCGCCCTGCAACATTCGTTGCAACGCCATCGCTCCCGGCTTTTTCGTAACCAATCAGAACCGTACTTTGCTGTTTAACAAGGACGGTTCGCCCACCGCGAGAACGGGTAAGATTCTTGCCGCAACGCCCATGAAGAAATTCGGCGAGGTAAGCGATCTTATAGGCACGCTTTTGTGGCTTGCCTCCGACGAGGCTTCCGGTTTCGTCACGGGCAGCGTTATCGCCGTGGACGGAGGATTTGCGGCGTACTCCGGCGTGTGATTTTTCTTGAGGTCCGAAGATAGCGCTTTTTTCTGCTTGGTTAAACATATATAAATAAGGCAATTAAATTCTACAAGGAGTATAATAAAAATGACTGCATACGAAACTATTTCCCGTGTTAAGGTTGTGCCTGTAGTAAAGATAGAAAACGCAGAAGACACTCACAACTTGCTGGGCGCGCTTGACCGCGGCGGAATCCCCGTTGCGGAAATCACTTTCCGTACGGCTTGCGCGGCCGAGGCAATAGAGTACGCTTCCAAAAATTTCCCCGAAATGATAATAGGCGCAGGCACCGTTACAAACGTGGAGCAGGCTGAAAAAGCGGTTTACGCCGGCGCGGAATTTATCGTGGGTCCCGGTTGGTCGGACAGCGTTGCGGAATTTTGCAAAAGCGTCAACATGCTTTATCTTCCCGGTTGCGTGACGCCTACCGAGATAATGAGGGCAATGGATATGGGTATAAACGTGGTTAAGTTTTTCCCCGCTTCCGTGTACGGCGGGCTTAAGGCTATAAAAGCGCTTGCCGCACCTTTCACGGGCATAAAATTCGTGCCCACGGGCGGAGTCAATGCCCTTAACCTTGCCGAATATCTCGCATTCGATAAAATCGTTGCGGTGGGCGGCAGCTGGATGGTGGACGGAAAGCTTGTCAAAGAAGGCAGATTCGACGAAATAGAGCGCCTTGCGCGCGAGGCAAAACAGATTGCCGATTCCGTCCGTTAATGCTTTTGTTAAATAAGCGTTTTGTCCGTAAGAAGACCATCGTTTTAAGCTGAATAAAACAAATAAAAACGCATCCTTTGACTTGTCGGTCAGCGGGTGCGTTTTTTTTCGCGTTTTGTTTTTTGGGGTTCATGAAACCGTCAGTAATTATCTTTATAGATAATTATATAATCAAAGCTTTACTGCGACTCGTTTGGCGAGTGACCGAAAAACAACTTGTAGCTTCGGTAAAAAGTGGTGTAATCCTCAAAACCGCTCATGCTTGCGGCTTTAGTGGGGCGGACGCCGCTTTTGATCAAGGCATGCGCGTTAAGCACTTTTTTGTTGCGGACGTATTGCATTATGCTGATTTTCATAACTTTTTTGAAAGAGTGGTACAGCGTGGATTTGGATACGTAAAGGTCCTGTGCCATACGGTCCAAAGATGTAATGGTGGTAAGGTTTTCGCGTATGTACTGCATGACTTTGGTGTTGAACTCGTCCAGATAATGGTAATTTTCGCCGTTTTCGTTGGAGTCGATTTTGCTTACCAGCAAAAGGTTTTCTATAAGCACGCTTTTCAGGATTAAAAGAAAATCGTCTTTGTCGAAGTTATCGTAATAATCTACCAGTTTCAGGAAGTTTTTCGTTATGGGTGAGGCGCTTCCCAAATGGAAGAACTCGCCTTTTGAAAAAGCCTTTTCGATGACATGTTCGGGGATAAAATCCGTCGTTACGTTAATCACGAACCTGCAGTAATGAGTATGTTCTTTTACTTGCAGGTAATGGTATTTAGTCGGCTTTATAAGCAAAAGGTCGTAAGGCATAAGATTGTACTTATGGTTTTCTATGGTGTATTCGCCCGTTACTTCCATTATAAACAGTATTTCGTAATCGTCGTGAAAATGCTTCTGAAACGAGCTGTTTGTACAATCGTTTAAAAAGACGTAGTTTTCGGCGACGCCCATTTTGCGGTTTTCGGTGAAGTGCCGTTTGTCGAATTGAGAATTTGACATAACGTTAATCTCCTTAACTTAATAAAGTTAGTATATCACTGTTCTGCTAAAAATGCAATATATTTTGATTTTTTTTGATATTGTTTTAATTTATTTGTTGTGTTATACTCTATAAGTAATCTTATATTCACTATCGGAGGAATACTTAATGGAAATCGGGGCACAGCTTTTCTCGTTGAGAGATTTCATAAAAAACGGGAAGGACATTGACAGCACGTTCGGCAAGGTTAAAGCAATGGGTTATACTTGCGCGCAGTTTTCCGGCGCCACGTTTGAGCCGTACGAGCTTAAGGACATCATCGACAAACACGATTTACCCGTTCACCTGACTCACATCGACGCCAACAGGATTACCGAAGACACCGACAACGTGATTAAGGAACACAAAATCATCGGATGCGAAAATATAGGACTGGGTGCCATGCCCAACGCTTTTCCTTTTAAAGGCGACATCGAAGAGGTTGACGCCTTCGTGAAAAAGTTTTCTGTCGCGGCCAGAAAAATAAAGGACGCGGGTCTTAAATTTTTCTATCACAATCACGATTTCGAATTCCGTAAATTAAGCAACGGTCAGACTATTTACGACTATCTGATAGAAAACGCGCCCGATTTCAATTTTACGTTTGACACGTATTGGGTACAGCGCGGCGGCGTAGCTTTACTTGAATACATCGAAAAGCTGGCCGGAAGAATAGAATGCGTTCACCTTAAGGACATGCAGACCGTCAAAGAGGGCGGACAGAAATTTGCTCCCATAGGCGTGGGCGTCATAAACTGGGACGCAGTATTGCCCGCATTCATAAAAAGCGGCGTAAAATACGCTTTTGTGGAGCAGGACGACGCGGTCACTTATCCCGATCCTTTCGGACAGTTGAAAATAAGCGCTGACAATCTTAAAAAAGCAGGGTACCTGAAATAATGGCTGAAGTTACTTTATGCGCGTTCGCCGATGAGGCGTCTACCGATTTCGACGGACAGATCAAGGCGCTTTTGCGCAACAACATTTATAATATAGAACTGCGCGGTCTGGACGGAAAAAACATCTCTACCTTAACCGAGGATGAGGCAAAGCTTTATGCCGAAAAGCTTGACAAAGCGGGCATTAAAGTCTGGTCTTTAGGCAGTCCTTTGGGTAAAATAAGCATCGAGTCCCCGCGAGAGGAACATGAAAATCTTTTAAGAAAGCTGCTTAAACTGGCCGACATATTCGGCACAAAGCGCATCAGAATTTTCAGCTATTTCGTCCATCGCGAAGATTACGCAAAATACCGCGACGAAGTAATCGAAAGGATGCGCGCCCTGGTAAAAATCGCGGACGGATATATGCTTTGCCACGAAAACGAGTCGGAAATTTTCGGCGCTACCGTCAAAAACTGCGAGGATATTTACGATAACGTAAACGGACTGTACAGCGTGTTTGATTCTTCCAACTTCATTCAGTGGGATGAAGACATTAAAGAAGCGTACGATAAATTGGTAAAAAGGGCATACTACATACACGTCAAGGATTCGCGCTACGATACCAAGCAGATCGTTCCGGTGGGATACGGCGACGGAATGTACGATAAAATCCTCTCAGGACTTACCAAGGACACTACGCTTACGCTTGAGCCGCATTTGTTCAAATTTACCGGCTACAGCGACATAGACAAAAAGGAGCTTAAACCGCTGTTCTCGTTCAAAGACAGCAACGAGTCTTTCGACGCGGCGGTCAACGCTCTTAAAACATTGCTTAAAAAATGCGGATACATTGAAGGAGTTAACGGAAAATGGAAAAAGTAAGATTCGGCGTAGTGGGTATAGGCAACATGGGAAGCAGCCATTGCAAGTGGCTGGACGGCGGCATGGTTACGAACGCAGTGCTCAGCGCCGCCTGCGATATCAATCCCGTCAAAATCGAAAACATCAAAAAACAGCTTAAGCATCCCGAATCGGTCAGATTCTACGACGATGCGGAAACCATGTTTAAAAGCGGCGACGTGGACGCGGTTATCATTGCAGTGCCGCACTACGATCATCCTCGGCTGTCAATAGCCGCTTTGGACGCCGGACTGAACGTCGTTTGCGAAAAACCCGCGGGCGTTTACACCAAGCAAGTCAAGGAAATGAACGCGCGCGCCGCAAAATCCGACAAGATTTTCGCGCTTATGTTCAATCAGCGCACCAATCTCCTGTTCAAAAAAATGCGCGACATGGTTGCCGAAGGCGCCGTGGGAAACATCAAGCGTACAAACTGGATAATCACCAACTGGTACAGAAGCCAGTCTTATTACGACAGCGGTTCCTGGCGTGCGACCTGGGCGGGCGAAGGCGGCGGAGTGCTTTTCAATCAGGCCCCGCACAATATCGACCTTTTCCAGTGGATTACGGGTATGATGCCCGTGTCGGTAAGGTCTTTCTGTCATTTCGGCAAATGGCACGACATCGAAGTGGAGGACGACGTAACCGCATATTTTGAATATGCAAACGGCGCCACCGGCGTTTTCGTGACCAGCACGGCCGATACTCCTGGAACCAACCGCTTCGAAATCATGGGCGACGGCGGCAAGCTGGTGTATGACGACGGAAAACTTACATATTACAAGCTTAAACAAAACGAACGCGAATTCAACGCGACTTATACCGGCGGCTTCGGTGAGCCCGGTTACGACAGTGAAGTCATCACCGTTGAAGACGATTCGCGTCCCCAGCACGTTCGCGTTTTGAACAACGTTGCAAACGCAATTCTCGGACTGGAGCCTCTTTACATAGACGGCAAGGAAGGCATCAGGGGAGTGGAGCTTGCAGACGCCATGCTTTTATCCACATGGCTGGACAAAAAAGTGGATTTCCCCATTGACGACGATTTGTATTATGAGGAGCTTTCAAAGCGTATTGCGACTTCCAGATTAAAAAAGACGGAAGAAAAGGTGCTGGACACGGCAGGTACATACGGAAATAAAAAGTAAAAATCCGATAAAACCTGTTTGATAAATTCGGGAGATTATCTTTTAGAGATCTTTTATACAATAATGAGGAGGTCAAATTGATGAAGAAAATTAAAATTTTGTTTTCATGCCTGATTTGTTTGTTGTTTGTCGCGGCAAGCGGTCTTGTCGGCTGCAACGGCTACACATACAAAAATACGGCACTGTCTCACTACAGTTACGGAAGCGGTGAAAGAACAGCCGATTACAATACAAAGCTGTTTTATCGCAACGATTATGACGTGCCTTTGGGCGACCCGTCCACTATTTACATGGACGAAGGACCTTATGCCGGGACTTTCTTTTCCACCGGCACCACGTCGGGCAGCGGTTTCGATATTTACAAAAGTACCGATTTCGTCAATTGGGAGCTTGCGGGCGAAGGCTTTTTACCCGGCAAAGACCATTACGGACAAACCAGTTTCTGGGCGCCTCAGCTTCTTTACGATAAAGACGCGCTTTGGGCGGATTACAACATAGAGGCTGAAGAGGGAGAAAGCGGCAAGGGCCTGTTCTTCCTGTTTTACAGTGCTTTTTCCAAGGATTCGGTAACCGATATCGTTCCGCGTTGTTATTATCCTGCCGTGGCCATTTCCAAAGAGCCGGGCGGTCCTTATACCGAATACACGGGTACCAACGGCAACGGCTTTGAAATGAACGCCTCTACGCCCTTGTTCGATATCGAAAACATCAATCCCGAAACCGGAATTAACCTCGACGCAAATGCCGAGCCGGGACAGGAACTGTATAAGTACAGCCGTTCATTTATTGACGCATGCCCTTACATTGCGCCCAACGGCGACAAATATCTTTTCATGGCACGTAACCGCGTGGCCGATACCAGCAACGAAATCTGGGGCGTAAAGATGAAGGACTGGGTGACGCCCGACTATAATACGGTTACCCGTCTTACTTCCTTCGGTTACACCACCACCGAAAGGACCGAGCAATATAATTTCGTGGGCTACTCCATGAAGATCGACGAAGGTCCGTACGTTTATTATCATGAGGGTAAGTATTACCTTACTTTCTCCATAGGTTCCACCAACGATAAACTCTATCCCGTGGCTCAGGCAATTGCCGACAGCCCGCTTGGACCCTATACCAAAATTCAGCCCGAAGACGGCGGCCTTGTATGCTCTCCCGGTACCGATTGGGACATACACTCTTCAGGTCACCACTCGTTCTTTGAAGTGGGCGACGAATTGTGGATTGTTTACCACAGCTATCCCGTCCTCGGCATTGACGGCATCGGCTCCCGCGCGCAGTGCTTCGAGCGCGTTTATTTCACGACCAACGATAAAGGTCAGACCGTAATGCACGCAAACGGCCCCACTAAGGTGATTCAGCCGCTTCCGGAAGCAGTTTCCGGTTATAAAAACATCGCGCCTTTGGCGGAAGTAAAGGCGACCAACATGGTCAAAGAAAGCAACGTGTCTTATCTTACCGACCAGCTTATCGCCATGCACAACGAAACCGGTATCAACGACAACGTTCCCGAGTTCGAAGCGAAAGGAAATACGGAAATTACTCTTACATTCTCCGACTACGTTACGGCCCGCGCAATCATGATTTACAACAGTCAGGATTATATGAAGATTTTCACCGAGATCGACCGCATCGAATTTTCTTACAGGGATGAAAACGGCAATACCGGTATGGCTTACATCGACGATCTTGCATTCAATCTCGACGCTAATCTGGTTCCGCTTGATTACCTGTTAAGCGAAGACGAAATGGAATTCATCGACGACAGCTATTACACCATGCGTGTGGGCGGCGCGGCTGTTGCGGAATTCAACGAGTTAAGCATCAATAAAATTAAAATCAAAATCAAAAAAGCCAGCGGTAAAGACGGATTGAACATATCCGACATAGTGGTGCTTGGAAAAACGGCATAAGGAGGGAAGATGAGGATGAAAAAGAAAACATTATTGGTTGTTTTACTTGCGTTCCTTGTTTCGCTGTCCATTTTCGCCTGCGGTAAGGTTTCGCCCTTGGGCGAGTACACCGATTTTAACGGCGTTAATTATGTGGACATGATGACCATCGATGAAAACATGAACATCGACGGCGTTCTTGACGAGGACGTATGGACCAACAGCAAAAACAAATTAACTGCCGAAAATACGTCTAACGGCAAAAAGATGGACGTTTACACTTACATCGGCGAAAACGGCGTCTATTTTGCTTTCGACGTAAAGGACAACGCGCTTTTCTATAATCCCGGAAGACGTCAGTCCAGAAACAGCGGCGTCGAAGTCTATCTTACCACGCTTGATCATTTTTCGCTTGAACCCGGCTGCATAAGCGTGCGTCTTGCGCCCACGGGCGAAGGTAACGAAGTCGTTATCGAATATTACCGTCCCAATTCAACGCGTAACGAATGGACCAGTGCCAAGGCAAAGGGCAAGTACGTCGGCGCGGCGGTCGTCAACGGCACCATGAATTCCGAGGCAAAGGACAGCGAAGGCTACACTGCGGAGCTTGCCATTTCCTGGGATCTTCTGGGCGTTGAAAAATCGGACGCCGTTCAGTACACCGCTTCTTTCGTTCAGGCATTGAGATATGACGGCACCGACCGCGATGCAAATACGTTTTTTGCCGGGACCACTCACACCGGCGTAGGCACCTGGAAAGCGGTCAACAACGACGGCCTTATCGAAGACAAGTATGCTTATCTTGATGAAAATACCGCTGTGGCAGACGATTACATGACCATCGACGGCGTGCTTGACGAAGAGGAATGGCTGGACGTCATTTCTGCCGGCAAAGGTAAAACTTTTACCCACAACAGCACCGGCATTTCGCTTACCATAAACACTCTTATGACGGATAAGGGCCTTTATGTCGGCCTTGACAGCAACGACAACGACGTTTATTACAGCGACGGACGCGCCGTAAAATTCAATACCGGCGTGGAATTGTTCGTCGCGGGCAACGGCACTACGACTCTTAACGAAAAAAACGTGATTCAGATTCGTTATAACGTAGGCGGCCCCGGCGACAGATACACTGTGAATTTAAACTCCGATTATCCTTACAAGACTTCTTACTTCCCGGCACGTATTGCGGGCAGCGTCAAAAACGGTGTTATGAACAGCTCTGATACCGACGGCTGGCAAGGCGAGATTTTCCTGCCCTGGTCGTCCATAGGCGTTACTGACGACGCGATGAAAAATCAGGCTGCAATCTTAGCATGTATTTACCATTGCGAAAGCGCGACCGCTACGTCTTCTCCCGAATGGCAATATATTTCCGTCACGGGCGGTAACGTTTACGGCAACGGTTCTCATGACGTAAATCCTCAGCAGTCTTTCTTCCTGTTTACCAAAGACAGCGGATTTATACCTAACGGCATTTCCGTTTCGGAAGTGGCATTAAGTAAAACGGACCTTAATTCAGACGGAACGGCTTATGAACACATAGTCACTGTTTCGTCTTCCGACGCCATAACTCTTTCCGGATTTACCACCGAAAAGCCTGCCGTTATCGGAGCAATATTTGATTTCGGGGAAGCGGAAAACGTCAGTGTTACCGATAGGTCGGACGGCACATATATTATTTCTATACCTAAAGAAGATATATCTTATTTCGACATTCCGAGAAAAGTAACCGTTACCGCAAACGGTGCCGATGCTCAGTTTAACGTAAGTTTTGACGGTAACTTTACTCTTGACGGAATTCTTGACGATAACGCTTACAACGGACTTAATCATATAGTAACTAAGGCTGCAAGCGGCATCGGCAACGTTGAATCTGATTTTGTATTTGCGCTTAATCAAAAGGCAATGTATGTCGGCATCGAAATCAAAGACGCCTTGGTTAATACGGATACTCAGTGGGGTTCCGGCGTAGAAATGTACTTCAATTTCGGCGAAACGCTTTCCTCTGCAAATACTTATCAGGTAAGGTTGTATGCAGACGAATCCGCCCGTTATTATGTCTATATGGATGAAGCCGCAGAAAACGGTTTCTCGTGGAAAGAAGATTCTTCTTTGGTTTCCGAAATAAGTATCGTTTCAAACATAACAGGTGACGGATACATCATTGAGGCAAGAATACCCTGGTCGTTGTTCGGTCTTGAAACGGCTCCCGAAAATTGCGGTATTGCCGCGCTGACAAAGTTTGCAACCAACGAGGATAAGAGCAGCTTTTCGGTTAGATACGATAAGCTTGACATTGGTAACGAAGGCTCCCGAGTCATTGAAAATTACCTCAATTTCGACGAAACGGGTTTTGCTCCTGAAAAGATTTATGCAAGCGACGTTGTGTTTGTCAAAGGAATGGATGTTGCCGACGGCAATTATTCGGCAGAATTCAACGCATATTATGTTTCCGGCGGCGCCATAGCCGTAACGGAAGACATAGTTGCCGACGGTTACACGGGCGCAGTAACCAACATGACCGAAGGAACTTATTCGTTTACTTTGCCGCAATCGGTAGTAGAAGCAATCGATGAAAATAAGCCGTTCAACATAAGCGCTGGTACTGCATCGGGACAGATTAACGTTGTTTATATCGAACCTTCCGCTGATGATTTCGACGAAAGCAAAATGCTTTCTTACGTCAACTTTGACGACGGCCTTGACGCATTAAAAGGACTTGGCGCTTCGATGCGCCGCGGTGAAGCCGAATACGGCGCGATGAGCGGTTCTTACTCCACTAACAGATATTATACGCTCGATATGAAAAACCGCGCGCTGAAGCTTGACAATGCTACCGTAGGCACAAACAGCTTTACCGTTTCCATGATGATAAACGGTGACGATATCAAAAACTGTCAATATACCGCAAGCAACGGATATGCGCTTATTTTGTTCGGCACAGGCTCTGTCGACGGCACGGACGGCTTCTCGGTAAGAGTAAGATACGATTCTACGGGAGCTAAACCAAATACTTTCCAGATAAAAGTACTTGACCAGAACGACGCCGGCGGAACGGCGGCAGTAATCGACGCCATCGACGGATGGCAGAGGTGGACCGTCGTATTCGATCGCAGCGTTACCGATACCCTTAACGTTTCGGTTTATATAGACGCCAAACTTATATATACCAAACAGTTCGCTCTTGCGTCGGACGTTTCTCTTGACGGCGCTGTAGGATCCGTGTTCGGTATAGGCGCGGGCGGTGTTGACGACGGTACTGCTCAGGGCGCAAATTATCTCAGCAACAAAGTCGGTATCGACGACTTCATGTTGTACGACGGTATCATGACGCAGAACGATATGTATAATTTCGTTCAGTATGTCGGTGAAATTAACCTTGCCAACGCGTTCAGGATGGACGACATTGCGTTTGACTTCTCCGACGTGGATACCGACGGATTCAGCACTCAGTTCGTGGTTAACGCTTATCTCGCGGACGGCAGCACGGTGCGTCTTGACGACACGCAGGTGACTTTCGGCGAAGAAATCGCTGACTTCATCACCCATATGGGCGAAGGCGATACCGGTTACTTCCTCTTCAGCGTGGGCGTTGACGACTTGTCGATATTCAAAGCAGGACTTACTTCCACCTATACTTATAACGGCATAACCAAACAAGTCAGAATTTCTTATACTCCGCTTGAAAAGATATACCTCGATAGTGAAGGATTCGGATTCTGGGCAAACGATAAGACCGGCGACAATTACGTGTTCACCGTAGGCGTTTATGCGGATCAGTCGCTGTCTACTCCCATTGCTGAAAACGTTCAGTTCGGCGACTGGACCGACTATGCTACAGCTAACGGCGACGGCACTTATACATTTAACGTACCTGCGGCCGTGTTTGAAGCTCTTACTTATGAGAAAGTAGTTTCCGTTACCGTTGCGGACGCTGAAGCGGCAGAGTTCACCGTTACCAGAAAGGTGCTTTCCGATGACCAGCTTAACGGAATTTTCGCCTCGCTTGAAGCTTACTACGACTTTGACGAAAATCTCACCGATTACGTCGGAAATCATGAAACGGCACCCGTTCGCGGCGAATCCGCTTCTTATTCCGATAGAGAAGGCAGCTATTCGGGCGATAAGGCGCTTAACATCAATACTGTAAACAACACGGTCGGCATCGAAAATCTGCTGCTTGGCACCGACAGCTTCACCATTTCGCTGGACGTTAAACTCGATTCCGCTTCTTATGCGGGCAGTAACGCGGCTTACGAAATCGTGACTTCCACCAAGAACAACGACTCCGATCCCTGCACCTTCCAGCTTTCCGCGCACGGCGGACAAAACAGACTGCGCATTCAGCTGGGCAGAAACGATCAGGGATTCTACTTCGAAGGCTCTACAGGAAAACTCAAAATCGATCAGTGGCAGCGTTACACTCTGGTTGTGACCCGCGGGGTAGAGTTCGATCCCGAGCACACAATGACCAACAGCAAGTACGACGCACAGGGCAATCCCGTAAGTTCGTCTTCGCCGACGGCACCCTATGTCACGCCTGAAAGAATAACCGTTGCGCTTTATCTCGACGGCGAGTATATCGAGACAAAGTCGTTCTGGTTCACCGAAGGCCAGTCTCTGGGCACGGGCATCGTTTACCTCGGCGGCAACCTTGCCTGGGCAGATAAGAGCGCGGTTGTGGATAACTTCATGTTTATCCGTAAGGCTCTTACCGATTACGAGGTAGAGGGACTTGACAACTATTACGGCGACATCGTGGCCAAATACGGCTGGACGGCGGGCGACAAGGTTATTTCTTACACCGACGTAGTCGAAAACGAAACATACGTTACTACGCTTGACGTTTCCAAACTTCACAACGAAGCGGTAATCACCGGCGCATCGTTTGACGGACTGCCCGCAGGCGCAACCGTCAGCGAAGACAACGGCGTTTATACCATCAGCATTTCCTACGACAGTCTTGAAGCGTTTGTGGGCGGCAAAACCGTCAGCGTCACAATCAACGGCGTAACCAAGGAATTCACCATAAGCTATGCTCCGTTGAATCAGCTTTATCTTGATAC
>CALVUQ010000035.1 GCA_944363615.1 uncultured Clostridia bacterium
ATTAAAACACTGAATATTCATGGACAAGGTGACGCAAGTATACCGAAATAGCACCTATCTCTTCGCAAAAGTATAGTTTTGCGAAGTATTTAAGTTTGTGTAAATAGTGGATTTTTTAACTGCTACTCTATTATAAACAATCTTTTTTTCCGTAAAGACCACGTTATTATGTAAAACTTGATATATATTTCCCTGAATAAAAATAAAGTTTTATAAAGTTTTGCAAAACATCTATATCGGAATTATGTAAATTTTTATTGCTAATACTCTTAAACGACATAGAACAGCACAAAGCTAAGGTTCATTCACTTATTTTTCTCTATCAGTACAGAATAAAAAGCACAAAAAACTAATCTATTTTATTTCATACGTTAGAATCTTAAGCAAAATTTCAATTCAAATAAAATATTTGAATTGAAAATACGAGAAGTTTTATTACAGATCTTGTAATAGTCGATTGAGAACAATTTTTGCATGTTCATATGTCAGTGCGCCTTGAAAATATGCAATATACGGTTCTTTTATAGGTGCATCCGCACTCATCTCTATTGACGCGCCCTGCACAAATGCACCTGCTGCCATTATAACCTGATGTTTATAGCCCGGCATATCCCAAGGTTCGGGTAAAACATGGCTGTCAACGGGAGAATAAGTCTGAATGGTTTGGCAAAATTTGATAAGTTCGTTTTTCGTGTTGAATTGTATGGAGGTAATAATATCATTTTGCTTTTCGTTTTTTTCAGGTAATGTACAGTACCCCAATTCTGAAAAAACGTTACTGAACAGCGCAGATGCTTTAAGCGCCTGCTCTACCGTATGCGGCGCCATGAAAAATCCTTGGTAAAAATATTGATATCCGTAAGCGTACGAGCCCACTTCCATTCCTATACCGGGTGCTGTTAAACGGAACGCTATTTTTTCGATCAGATCCTTTTTTCCTGCTATATAACCGCCTGTCGGCGCCAACCCTCCTCCGGGATTTTTTATAAGCGAACCTACTATTATATCCGCACCGACGTCCGTAGGCTCAATTTCGTCGGTAAATTCGCCGTAACAATTATCTACTATGACGGGGACATCTGCTATTTTTTTAATTTTGTTAATAACATTTCCGATTTCGGAAACGGACAAGGCTTTTCTCCAGTTGTAGCCCCTGGAGCGTTGTATGAAAATCGCAGCCGGTTTGACTAAGGAAACGGTATTTTTAACTTTTTCAATGTCTATTTCATCGTTTTTGTTAAGTTCGGATTTAATGAAATTTATGCCGAATTCTTTTAAAGAACCTATACCGTCGCCCGAAACTACGTCCAATAAAGTATCGTAAGGACTGCCCGTCACGCTGTAAAGCGTATCGCCCGGACGCAATATGCCGAAAAGAACCGTACTTATGGCGTGAGTACCGTTGGCAATAAGCGGTGAAACTATTGCGCTTTCCGTGTGAAATACATCTGCAAAAAGCCTGCAAAGCGTATCTCTGCCGCTATCGTCATATCCGTATCCCGTTGTGGGTGCAAAATGCCTTAAAGCTATCTGATTTTTTCTGAAAGCCTCAAGCACCTTGTTCTGGTTGTATAGCGCAATATTTTCAATATAAGAAAAAGTTTCTTTAAGATTTTTTTCTGCTTGAATTATAATTTTATTCAGTTCCATAAATCCACTCAATTGTTAATAAATTCTTCTATCTTTGCAAAAGCGCTTTGAAAATCGGAAGATGTTATCCACGTTTTTTCTGCTTTCATGCCCTTGAAAAAAGTAAGTTGCCTTTTTGCGTAATGTCTTGTCTGTTTTTTTATATCTTCTTTAAGCATTTCTTCGTCAGGGTATTTCCCGGCCATAAATTCATAAATTTGCTTGTACCCTATCGCTTGCATACTTTGGCAATGTTCGAACCGACGTAAATTCTGCGCTTCGGACATCAATCCGTCCGCAAACATTTTATCTACCCTTGCATTGATTTTTTCATAAAGTTCATTTCTTTCACAATCCAATATGAACAATTTATAATCGTAATTGCATTCTTTTTCGGCGGCGGATTCGGATTTCGTTTTACCCGTAACTTCGTAAATTTCCAACGCTCTTATTACGCGCTTCAAGTCATTGGGGTTTATTTTTTCTGCGGAAAAAGGGTCTATTTTCTTTAATTTATCATAAATAAATAAATTTCCATATTGAGAAGCTATTTTTTTCCATTTATTACGTACCTCTTCGGAGCGATTTGCATCGGAAAAATTTAAGCCGTTGATTATCGCGTTAATGTACAAACCTGTCCCGCCTGCAATTATCGGTAATTTTTTGTGGGCTATAACGGAATCGATTTTTTTGCGAGCTTCCTGAAGATACAAACCGACAGAATAATTTTCGTCCGGTTCTAAAATATCGATCATGTGATGCGCAACGCCTTTTTTCTCGGCCTTGGTAATTTTGCCCGTACCTATATCCAGATGGCGATAAATCTGCATTGAATCCGCGCTTATAATTTCACCGTTAAACCTAAGAGCGCATTGAACCGCAAAAGCGGATTTCCCTGATGCGGTAGGCCCGCCTATTATGACTATTTTAGGCTTTTTCAGACTATGCGTTTGAACCATTTCTCTATTTCATACCTGGTAAGTTTAATTATGACGGGCCGACCGTGCGGACAAAAGAGTTCTTTTGTTTCGTTGCTCATTTGCTTAATCAGACAATTGATTTCGTCGTCGGATAAATCGTCCTCACCTTTTGTAGCGGCCTTACATGCAGATTGCATCAGTTTTTCCATAAAAGCGTCAGGCAAAATAACGTTTTTATCTGCTAAATTTTCTTTTAAGAAATCGGATATAAACGTCTGTACGTTAAGTCCACTGCAACACAATGGGACTGATTTTAAATTATATTTATTTTCCTTTTTAGTATCTTTTATAATTTCAAAACCGGCTTTTTTAAGTATTTCCGAATTTTCTTCAAGCAGTTCGCTTTCCCTTTCCGAAACTGTAAATGAATAAGGGAAAAGCATATTTTGAACAGCTACTCTACCTCGCTCGACCTGGCTGAGTAATCTGTCGAACAGTAATTTCTCATGTGCGGCATGCTGATCTATCAGAAAAACGTTGTCGTCTTGTTCAACTAAAATATAAGTGTTGAACAATTTACCGACGACTTTTGCATTTTGGCTTAAATCAAAATGAATTTGTTCGTTTTGCGACTTCTCATTTAAAGAAAAGAATGACTCGCTTAAAACGGGTTCAGATAATTTATCCTGATTTTTTTCGGTAAAACGCGATACTATTCTGACGGAAGACACGTCTCCAAGTGCATCGCTGGTAATTTTTGTTGATTTTTTTTCAGGAGCAAAATCTGTTGAATTTGAGTTTGAGTCGTAATTAAAATTATTGTCAGAATTTTTAACGCTATCGTTTTTTTCGCCCGGTAAAAATTCTTTTACCGAAGCATTGAAAACACCGTCGAACGGAAACGGATCGGACGTGTTTCCGCTTAGATTAGATTCGTTAAACAACTCATTTTTTTGTCTAAACGGCGATACCGATTCGCCAGCCGGCACAAAAACTCCTTTAATTTCCTTGGGAACGGAAACCGCTTCCAATACCTGTTGTTTTATTGTATCCGACACAAGTTTTTTTATTATAGACGGTACTGCAAACTTAACTTCCATCTTGTTGGGATGAACATTTACGTCCACCAGATCATACGGCAAATCAAGATATAAAACATAAGTCGGATATTGCCGCGTCATAAGATATTTTTGATAGCAGCTGTAAACAGTATAAGAAATATCGTCGTTCAACACATATCTTCCGTTAACAATAAGCGTCTGAAAGGCTTTTGAATGTTTACTGAATGAAGGCTTATTTACATATCCTTTAAGTGTTATGTCTGACATAGTATTATTAATTTCTATCATATTTGACAGATATTCTCTTCCGTAAACCGTTTCGATGGCACTTTTCATGCCTTCACCCGGTGAATTATAAACAATTTTATCGTTAACCGTATACTTAAACGAGACTTTATTATTTGCCAATATAAATCTTGCAACGAGATTGGTTATTGCGTTTTCTTCGGTAATTTCTTTTGAAAGAAACTTTTTCCTGGCGGGAATTCTATCAAACAGATTTTCGACGGTAACGCTTGTGCCGAACGGCGCACCCATTTCTCCGAAATCAAGTTCGTTTCCGTTATCCATTACGTACCTCGAACCGAATTCTTCACCCGTCGGACGAGTCACCACCGTCACTTTCGAAACGGAAGCTATGCTGGGTAATGCTTCCCCCCTGAATCCGAGCGTGGCGATTTTGTCGAGGTCTTCGACTGATTTTATTTTACTGGTGGCGTGCGGTAAAAAAGCAGTTTTTATGTCGTCGCGGAATATGCCTTTACCGTTATCGGAAACGCGGATATATTTTATGCCGCCGCCTTTAACCGTTACGGAAACAGATGTGGCGCCAGCGTCGATGCTGTTTTCGACAAGTTCTTTTACGACGGAGCACGGCCGATCCACCACCTCTCCCGCGGCGATTCGGTTAAAAACCGATTTGTCGAGAATGTTAATTTCTGTCATTATCAAGCTTCTCCTTGATATCGTAAAGAATATCGAACGCCTTGCGCGGCGTAAGGTCGTCCATGTCGATTTCCTTGAGAATGGAAATTATTTCTGAGTTGGAATTATCCGTAAATATGGACAACTGATAATTGTTGTTTTCCTTTTCCTTTCTCGCAATGTCAGAGCTTTCCAATTTTTTCAATAGTTCTTTTGCTTTAGTAAGTACGCTTTCAGGCAGCCCTGCAAGCCCGGCAACTTCGATACCGAAACTTTTGTTTGCGCTTCCTCTCAGCAAACGTCTGGTAAAGATAATGTTACCGTGAAATTCTCTGACGGTCATTTTATAATTTTTAAGTCCCTCGTAAACGCCCTCAAGCTCGGTAAGTTCGTGGTAATGGGTGGAAAAAAGCGTTTTTGCCTTTAAATGAGAGGTTATGTAATCGATTATCGCCCAAGCGATGCTTAATCCGTCAAATGTGGCCGTTCCCCTGCCGATTTCGTCAAGCAATAAAAGGCTTCGATCAGTTGCGTTCTCCAGAATATTGGCTACTTCCGACATTTCCACCATAAAAGTGCTTCTTCCGGTGCTTAAATCGTCGCTTGCACCTACTCTTGTGAAAATTTTATCCACAGGACAGATTTCGGCTGATTTTGCCGGGACGAAACATCCGATGTGCGCCATTATTACGATTATTGCGACTTGTCGCATGTAAATGCTTTTACCTGCCATGTTAGGTCCTGTAATAAGCATCGTTCTGTTGTCGTTACCGTCGAGAAAAGTATCGTTCGGGACGAAACTTTCGTTATCCAATAATTTTTCAACCACGCAATGACGCCCCTCTGAAATCCTGATTTCTTTGACGTCGTCGCCTATTTTAGGTTTAACGTATCCGGAATAACCCGCCACTTCAGCATGAGAAACAAGGCAGTCGAGATATGCCACGCTTTTACTTCCTTCGAGAATGCTTTCAACATATTCGTTGATTTTTGCAACTATTTTTTCAAACAGGTAAACCTCTCGCGCCTTGGCGTACTCCTCGGCGTTGAGAATTTTGGATTCGATATCCTTAAGCTCTTCCGTGACGAAACGTTCTCCGTTTGTAAGAGTCTGTCGTCTTATGTAACGGTACGGGACAAGGTTAAGCTGCGATTTGGAAACTTCTATATAGTAACCGAAAACTCTGTTATAGGAAATTTTCAGATTTTTGATGCCCGTAGAAGCCCTTTCGTTCTCCTCTATCTTCTTAAGAAGGCTTTTGGAGTTAGTGTGAATATTGCGATATTCGTCAAGCTCCTTATCGAAACCGTCGGCAATTACTCCGCCGTCGCGAACAAGCGAAGAAGGCGACGCTTCTATGGCGCTGCACAGTAAATCGGCCAATTCGGAAAAATCGGCAATGCCATTCGCAAGCCGGGATATCAACGGGTCTTTTATATAAGTCAAACAGACCGAAACCGCGGATTTCAGCGCCACAAGCGAATCCCCAAGACACCTGCAGTCCTTGGGTGAAATATTGCCGTAAGACGCCCTGCCCGCTATTCTTTCAATGTCGCGGATATGCGCAAGGTTATCCCTTAAAGAAACGGTGGACTCGGGATTATTTTTAAGGTATTCGACAGCATCGAGCCTTGCGTTTATTTCATTCATGTTTCGGCAAGGCTTTTCAATCCACTGACGCATTAAACGCGCACCCATGCCCGTAACCGTATGATTGAGAAACCAGTATAAAGAGCCCCTGTTTCTGCTTTCCCCGTATGAAGACACAAGTTCAAGAGTCTTTCTTGCGCTGGCGTCGATACCCATGAAATCCTCAGATTTTTCCAGCACCGACTTGGAAATATGCTTTAACGTGCGCTTCTGAGTGCGTTTTAAGTACTCTAACAGTGCGCCCGAAGAGCAAACGCAGAGTTTTTTATCCGACAGCGTCTTCCAATCTTTCAGGTTTTCCTTAACGCACGCAAGAGCGTTTTCATATTCGAAAGCACTTTCGTCGAAAGCTGTAAAAGGACAGACGCCGCCGAATTTGACGATTGAAAGTTCAGCCGAGCGCGCAAACATCTCCGCATTGCAGATAATTTCGGAAGGAGCAACCCTTGCAAGCAATTCGTTCAGGTTAAGAGATACCTGAGCGTCAAGCTGAACGTGATTGAATTCGCCTGTGGAAATGTCCACCCAAGACACTCCCGCCGACCCTCCGCTGAGATAAATCGACATCAGGTAGTTGTTTATGTTGTCCACCAGCATTTCGCTGTCGATTTTGGTTCCGGGAGTAACTTCGCGTATTATTTTGCGCTCCACTATCCCCTTTTGCTCGCCGGGTTTAGTCGTCTGCTCGCAAATGGCGACTTTATAGCCTTTTTCCAGTAATTTCGCAATATAACTTTCAACGGCGTGAAAAGGCACTCCGCACATCGGCGCGCGCTCTTTAAGTCCGCAATCGCGCCCGGTAAGAGTAAGTTCAAGCTCCCGACTGGCGATAACCGCGTCGTCGAAAAACATCTCATAAAAATCGCCCAGCCTGTAGAAGACCAAAGTATCCTTATACTGCTCCTTGATCTTCATGTATTGCTGCATCATTGGTGATAAAGCCATCAGTAAACAAGCTCCCCTTTAAGCTGATTGTTTTTCGTCCCCGTAATTTTTACCTGAACGAACTGCCCTTTGACGTCATTTTCCGAGCGGAATGAAATTGCCTTTTCGCACGAAGATTTACCCTTAGCCTTTCCGTCTTTCCACTCGTCGCACAAAACCTCGTAAGTTTTCCCGACGCAATTTTTTGCTTCACGGTTGCCGATATCGAATTGCAAAGCAATAAGTCTTTTTATCCTGTCTTTTTTGACGGAAATATCTACCTGTTCCATTTTATCGGCAGGAGTCCCGGACCTTCTAGAGTAAATAAACGTAAACAGATTGTTGTACCAGACGCGCTTTACTACGTTAACCGTTTCCAGAAAATCTTCCTCGGTTTCGGTGGGAAAACCCACCATTACGTCGCTTGACAATCCTACGTGAGGAATATATTTTCTTATCATGTCGATTTTTTCAAGGTAGTCTTTTTGCGTATATTTCCTGTTCATCAACTTCAGAATGCGATCGCTGCCGGCCTGCACCGGAAGATGAACGTAATCCGCAAGCTTGTCCGAAGCAGCTATTACTTTCACAACGTCTTCCGACAAATCCTTAGGATGAGAGGTCATAAATCTTATCCTGTACTTATAATCGAACCCCGAAAGTCTTTCAAGCAAACGCGCAAAATTTATTTCTCCGCCAAGGTCGTTTCCGTAAGAATTGACGTTTTGCCCGAGAAGCGTAATCTCCTTGTAACCTTCGTCCAGCAACCTTTTTACGTCGTCGCAAATCTTATCCGCGTTCCGGCTGCGTTCCCTTCCGCGCACGTAAGGCACAATGCAGTAAGAGCAGAAATTATTGCAGCCGTACATTATGTTGACCCAGGCGTTTACCCCGCTTGTCCTGTATACCGGAATGTCCTCCGCAATGCCCTCTTCTTTTTCCCAGATTTCACCGATGTATTTTTTCTGATTCAGTTGATCAAGATATTCGCCGAATTTATGAAGGTTATGCGTGCCGAAAATTATGTTAATAAACGGGCATCTTTTTTTAAGGGCTTTTTCCGCACCCGGTTTCTGGGCCATGCAACCGCAAACCGCAACTTTAAGTCCGGGTTTTGTCTCAAGCAGTTTTTTAACTATGCCCAAGTTCCCGAGCACTCTTTGTTCGGCCGTTTCGCGAATGCAACAGGTATTGAAAACCACTATGTCCGCCGTTTCCAAAGATTCAGCTTCCGTATACCCGCGCGAGCGCAATATCCCCGCGAGTTTTTCCGATTCGTGCACGTTCATCTGACAGCCGTAAGTATTTATAAAGTATTTACCTTGCATATGGCCTCCACAGTAAATTATATAATATTACGACAAAAAAGTACAGTAATTCATCGGGTTTTTATTACTCACGGTTTGTAAAATTATATAATTTTATTTATTTCAGCGGTAAATTCATTCTTCGTGACAAATACTAAATTCATGAAAAAGGGACTGAAAGTCGTATTAAATATCGCTATAGTGCTGTCAGCTTTAGCTTTAGTCGCATTGCTCAGCGGAATAATGCTTATAGAACCCAAAGTCAAAATTAACGGTTTTGCGGTTTTGGACAAGGCCAGACTGGAAAACGTCAACAAAACCGTTACCGTACTGGATAACGACGGGAATACCGTCAACGACGCAATTTACGACAACAATAAAATTTTTACGGATATAAACTCGCTGCCCGATCATACCGCGGCGGCGTTTATAGCGGTTGAGGACAAAAGATTTTATTCCCATCACGGCGTAGATTATCTCCGAATGATTTCCGCAGCTAAAAATAACCTTTTTTCGGGCTCGTTCAAAGAAGGAGCGTCTACCATAACTCAACAGCTTGTCAAAAACACTCATCTTAAAAACGACAAGACAATTTCAAGAAAGATTCAGGAAATCCGCATCGCCCGAGACCTTGAAAGACACTATACGAAAGACGAAATTCTGGAAATGTATCTTAATATACTTTATTTCGGAAACAATATTTACGGAATAGGCACGGCTTCCTATGTTTTGTTCGACAAATCTCCGTCGGAACTTTCTCTTCACGAAAGCGCGCTTTTGGCGGCAATCATAAACAACCCGTCGCGTTTTAACCCCTACTCTCATCCCGACGCCGCCCTAAGCCGCAGAAACAGCGTATTGAAAAAAATGCGCAATCAGGGCTACATTTCCTCAGATGAATGTAAAGCCGCACAAGACGAGGAACTTGTAGTTTCCGACAAACGAAATATTTTGAATCAATACATGAACAATTGCATTGTTGAAGCGGAAAACATACTCGGAATAGATAAGTCGGATCTGTTCAGCGGAGGCTACACTATACTCAGTTATTATGACTCGGGGCTGCAGGGACAAATAGACAAGATGATTTCCGATAACACAGTGGAAAACGGCATAATAAACATTATCATAGCCGACAACGAAAACGGCAGATTTCTGGCAAACAGCGGAAATTCGCTTGCCGATCTGAGTTGCCGCAAACGTCAGCCGGGTTCGACGATTAAGCCATTCGTTTCCTACGCGCCCGCACTGGAAATGAAAAACGTTTACACCGTTACGCCCGTTCTTGACGAAAAAACGACTTTCGGTAACTGGACGCCTTCAAATTTCAATGACAAATATTACGGCTGGGTAAGCGTCGAGGACAGCCTTGTGAAATCGCTTAACGTACCCGCAGTAAAGCTTATGGAAATGAACGGCGTCGAACAATCCAAAAAAATAGCCGGAAAATTCGGAATAACTTTTAGCGCTAAAGACACGTCGCTTGCCGTTGCGCTGGGCGGACTGACGGACGGAATAACTCTTAACACGCTGACCGACGCTTACCGCACGTTTGCAAACGGCGGATTGTATTCAAAGGGAAAATACGTACGCGAAATAATTGACAAAAACGGAAAAACCGTATATTGCGATAGCGGTTCGACTTATAGACGCGCGATTTCCGAGGACAATGCTTATCTCATGACGGAAATGTTGCAGAAATGCGCAAAAAGCGGTACCGCCAAACAAGTAGGTTACGCAAATTACGATGCGGCAGCAAAAACGGGAACGGCAGGCAACAAAGACGGAAATACGGACGCTTACTGCGTGGCATATACCCCAAAATATACCGTTTCCGTGCACATCAGCGCAATCGACGGACTTCTGGACAATTCCTGTGCGGGCGGAACGCTGCCGGCAAAACTGGCGCGAAAAATTCTGACCATGCTTAACGATAAAAGTAAATTTTGCGCACCCGAAACCATAATAAGTGCGGATATAGATCTTAACGAGCTTATAAATAATAAAAAAGTTATGCTGGCAAGCGAAGAAATTAAAGAAATTGACAAGAAAAAAGCACTGTTTTCATCCGAAAACATGCCTTTAACTTATTCCACTCCGCAAACATATATCGAAAAAGAGTCACCGCTTGACGACTTCGATAACTTTAAAATTTTAGACTGATTTTTATCTTGATCGGATTATTTCGATATTTTCCACCGCTTCGTCTATCAGTTTATCTATGTCGTTCATTCTGCTTTCTTCTCTTTCCGCGCGGCTGATAGTCGGATGAGTGACGGGTGCGTCGGGCAAAAATACCGTACAGCAGTCTTCATAAGGCAATATAGAAGTGTCGAAAGTCCCTATTTTTTTGGAAATTTCAATGATCTCGTCCTTGTCTAGCCCGATTAAAGGACGGAAAACTGGTAACTCTTTTATCATGGAGTTTGTTACGCAAATGCTTTCAAGCGTCTGGCTGGCAACCTGTCCCAAACTTTCGCCGTTAACCAGACATTTGCATCCGCGCATAACGGCGATGCGTTCGGCAATTCTCATCATGAACCTTCTGACAAGAGTAATCATATAGGAAGTATCGCAGCAGCGGTGTATTTCTTCCTGTATTTTCGTAAACGGCACACAAATAAGTGTGATTTCTCCGGTATAATCAGACATGATTTCGGTAAGGTCGATAACTTTCTGTTTGGCAAGCTCGCTTGTGTAAGGATATGAATGAAAGTGAACGGCGTCAAGCTTTAATCCGCGTTTTGCCATCATGTATCCCGCGACGGGACTGTCTATTCCGCCCGAAAGCATAAGCAATCCTTTACCGGCGCAGCCTACAGGCATGCCGTTTGCGCAACCGATTTTATCGGTATAGATAAAGGTGCCGCCGTCTTCCCTTATGTCAACGTTAACCACAAAATCGGGTTCGAACAAATCTACGGAAAGCGAAGGATTACTTTCCAGAATTTTGCCGCCCAGGTATTTTGCCGTTTCCACCGAATTCATGGGAAAAGTTTTGTCTGCCCTGTTTACGCTGACTCTGAATTTTCCGCTTTTTTTGGAAAGTGCAATTGCAGTTTCGGTTATGGCGTCGAGATCGGTTTTCGTCGATTCCGCAATGCTTAACGAATGAATCCCGAATACTTTACGCAATCGCTCCACAATCTCGTTTTCCGTTTCGGGACGGTAGTCAGAAATAACGTAACGGCTTCTTTTATAAGAAAAACGGTACTCTATTCCTTCAAGTTTGTGCTTTATGTTACCTATAAGTTTGTCTTCGAAAAACTTCTTGTTTTTACCCTTAAGATGAATTTCCCCGTAACGGAGCAGTATTACCCTATCCAATTCTGTTACCTCGTAATTTTTCTATGTTTGCGGCTATTACCGCTACGGCTTTTATAATTTCTTCTTTTTGCGTTTCAGGGGAAAGACTCAACCTGAGCGCGCCGTCTATCGTACGCGCGTCGAATCCCGCTTCCGATAAAACTCTGTTACCGCCGTGACGGCTTGAACATGCCGAGCCGCGGCCGATTATAACCCCTTCGTCCGCACACATCGACTGAATTATTTCGGATTTTGTGCCCGCCGCCGAAAAAGAGGTAATCATTCCCGTGCGCGGCGCAGTTTCGGCAATAACGGTCATTCGTTCGATTTTTTTAAGTTCGCAAAGCAAAACCGAATTCAGTTCTTTTATTCTGCCTGCGTCAAACAATTCTCTGTACTTTTTTGCCGCTGCCGCAAAAGCAACTATTCCCGAAACGTTTTCCGTTCCTGAGCGCATTCCGTTTTCCTGCCCGCCGCCGAAAATGAAGGGCCTGAAAGACATTTTCGAAGATACGAACAATGCCCCTATACCTTTGGGCGCGCCTGTTTTGTGTCCGCTTATACTGTATAAATCCACACCCGAACGCTTTACGCTGCAATCGGTTTTCAAAAATGCCTGAACGCCGTCCGCATGGAATATAATCTTGGGATTTTTTGCTTTGACCGCTTTTGTCAATGCGGCAATGTCGTTTATAGCTCCCGTTTCATTGGATACGTGCATTACCGATACGAAGCAGGTGTTCCGGTCGGTCACGGATAACAGCGAATCCGCGTTCACAAGTCCCGAAGAGTCGATTTTGGCAAACCTTACGTCAAACCCTTTGTTTTTAAGTTCTTTAGCGCATTCGTAAACGCTGGAATGTTCTCCGCCGCCCACTACTATGTTGCCTTTTTTGTTCCTGAAGCCGCAATTAACGGCCCAATTGTTGGATTCAGTCGCGCAAGAAGTGAAATACAATTCTTCGGGTCTACATTCCAGCATGGAAGCAAGCGTGGTTCTTGCCTCCGAAATCAGTTTTTTTGCTCTGATTCCGCCGGGATAAGTTGAAGAAGGATTGTAAAAATCCGCGGTAAGCACTTGATTTATGGCCTCCACGGCCTCTTTATAAACGGGCATAGTTGCAGCGTTGTCAAGATAAATCATTTTTCTTTGCAGCCTCGTGTAAGATTTTTTTTACAGAACCGTCCAAAACAGACATTGGCAACGCTTTTCTTAAAGCAAGCAAAAATTCTTCGTCCAGTTCAAGTATAAGCAACTTCTTTTCTCCGTCAACCGTAAAATAAACATATCCAAGTAGCGAATCGTCGTTACAAAACGCGTTTAACTTTTTAATGGTTTTATCGGCGTTGTACCTTTCAAAATTCTCGCTTTCCAGGATGCCCAATTCCGATATGGCCGAAACGGAAAATTCGGTAAACTTTTTACGTTTTTTTCTGTTGATTACCTGCATAACCCTGAACACGTCGCCTGCTATATAGTAATCGTACTCCGCATTAAGCCGTGACAGCAGCATGGAAAACACGATTATGGAAGCAATGGGCGGCGCTATAATTATTAAGGACGAAAAAATGCTTAAAACCACCGCCCACGCGCCCTGGTCGACGGGAATTCCCTGAAAACTCAGAATAAAATATATTTCGACAATTAAAATAACTATCGATATTATTCTTATGACGTTGAATACAACGTTCCTTTTTTTATGTCTGTCAATATTTTCGTTGACAACGTTTTTTTCAAAAAAAACTTCCATAGCGCCTCTTGAAAGGTATATTCGGATTACAGTAAGTATACCATAAAAGTTTTACAAATAAAAACGTTTAAGGCAATATTTATTAAAAATCGATAAACGTGCCGTTATTTTACGGTGGCAAAAGTGACACCGTTGTCCCCCTCGCCGTATCTGCCGTAACGGAATTCCGATATGAGAGGATTTTTTTTAAGATAACCCTGTATGCCTTTTGCAAGCGCACCTGTGCCCTTTCCGTGCACTATCTTCAATATTTTT
Organism: uncultured Clostridia bacterium; assembly: GCA_944363615.1. Classification (GTDB taxonomy): domain Bacteria; phylum Bacillota; class Clostridia; order Christensenellales; family Pumilibacteraceae; genus UBA10677. Next base: position 13,729 of record CALVUQ010000035.1, read on the forward strand.
GCACCATCTTCTCCATGCATTGAAATAATGTATGGCTCTATTGCTTCGATTGCCTCGCTCACCGTCATACCTAAAACTTTAACTTCGATCTCGCTGAAACCCGAAGAAGCGGATTCGGCACCCGATCTTTTTACTGAAATTCTTTTCGCGATAGATGCTGTTTTATCGTGAGAATTTTTAAATGCATCGCGCTTGACTTTATCGTATCGCTTTCCGTCTGAAAGAACGGGCTTACCCAAATCGTCGAAAGGAATTTTGGTTTTTACGGCTCCTACCGAAATTTCCGCCTCGCGCCGTTTATGATTAACGGACTTCACCGTACCTGTAGCACCCAGACTTTTGATGACTACGATTTTACCGGGTAAAATTTCTTCGTCGGTAATGTCTTCGCAAACAACAACGTTTTTCTCTTCGTTAAGTTTATAGGAAAGATCCTCCAGTCCCGAACGCAACTTTTTAGCCTCAAGCATGGACGCTTCGTCGGCTTGCTGCATAATCTGCTTCATTTGGTCTATTATTTCATTAGCCTTTTCCACCGAATTGGCCACAAGTCTTTTGGTTTCCGCAGCGGCATTGCTTTTGATTTTTTCCATTGCGGCGTCTAATTTTGCGCGTTTTTCTTCCAGTTCAATCCTCTCCGCCTGAGCGATGTTTTTCAGTTTTTTAGTTTCTTCCAGTTCGGCAATGGATTCATTTTTAATCCTTTCCGCGTTTTGTAAAATATTTTCAAATCTGATTTTTTCTTCGCTTAGCGCATTCATGGCTTCATTTATTATGAATTCGTTTAACCCCAATCTTTTTGCGGTTTTTAAAGCGTTGCTTGTGCCGGGCATTCCAATTATCAATTTATATGTCGGTGCCAGCGTTTTTTCGTTAAATTGCATGCAGGCATTTTCGGCATAAGGCGATATTAAAGCATATTCCTTTAATTCGCTGTAATGCGTGGTCAATAAAGCCAAAGCTCTCTTTTTCTCTATAAATTTTACTATTCCGACGGCAAGGGCGGCGCCTTCCGTGGGGTCGGTTCCTCCGCCCACTTCGTCCAAAAGCACCAGCGATTCATCCGTCATTTTTTCGGTAATTCCTATAATGTTGTTTATGTGAGAAGAAAAAGTACTAAGTTCGTTTTCTATGCTTTGTTCGTCACCGATATCGCAAAATATGTCGTCAAAAACATGTAACCTCGCTTCACGACAAGGCAGATACAACCCGAAATAAGCCATAAGACAAAAAAGTCCTACGGTTTTCAACGATACGGTTTTGCCTCCGGTATTCGGACCCGTTATAAGCAAAATTCCGTATTTGTCGCCCAACTCGATGTCTACAGGCACAACTTTATCCTTATCAATCAACGGATGTCTGGATTGCATCAAAAAAACTTGTTTTTTATCTGAAATCTCGGGAAAAACACCTTTAATTTTGATAGAATACTTCGCCTTACAAAATACTTCGTCTAATATAGTACACAGATTTTGACACACAAAAAGCATGTCGGCAGAAAGTGCGACGCGTTTTGAAAATTCATATAAGATTCTTTCCACCTCCGACTGTTCTTCCGATATTGCAAATTTAAGCTCGTTATTAAGTTCCACTATCGCAAACGGCTCAATAAAAACGGTTGAACCCGTTGCCGATTTGTCATGCACAAGCCCCGGCACATTCGCCCTGCACTCCGATTTAACCGGCAGCACATACCTGCCTTCTCTTACCGTCACAAGGTTGTCCTGCAAATATTTTGAAGAATTATTGCTGCGCGTATAGCTTAAAAGTTTTTCTTTCAGTTTTACGTTAAGATTCAATATTTTTTTTCTTAAAGCAAACAACTTTTCGCTTGCGTTGTCGCTCATTTCGGTATCGCTCAATATACAGTCAAATATATTTTTTTCAAGCGATCTGTCAAACATGACGTTTTCGGTGATGGATTTAAGTAAAGTTATTTCTTCGGGCGCTGACTCTATAGTGGTTTTGGCAATACGCGCGCTTCTCAGTAATCTCCCCACCTTCAGAAGCTCCCCCATCGACAAAGTGGAATCTTTTCCGGCCTTTTCCAATACCTCGTCTATATCATCAAAAGATACAACCGGATTTAATGCAAATTTATTAAGCATCAGATCAGCTTCACGCGTAAGCGACAGATTTCTTTTAATTTCGAACTCATCGAAAGACGGAACGCTTTCGGTTATTTCTCTGCGTGCCCGATCCGAAGCAGCCAACTGTCCGACCGATTCTCTTACTTTATCAAATTCAAGCAATTTTAATGTTCTTTCATTGGGCATATAATTATAATCTCCGATTTCGAAACACTTAATTTCCCATTCATAATTAAAGCGTTAAAAAGCGATTCCAATAAAGGAATTACGCTTTTTTTCTTATTATATAATTTATTTCTGACAACGTCAACCCGTAAAAAAATAAAGTTTACTTCTGTAGTAAACATG
>CALVUQ010000036.1 GCA_944363615.1 uncultured Clostridia bacterium
ATGCCCGTAGTCGTCCCCGCAATCGGCGTGTGCGACGGCATCGCCATGGGCCACGAGGGCATGAAATATTCGCTTGTAACGCGCGAGCTTATTGCCGATTCGGTGGAGTGCATGGCAAAGGCTCATGCTTTCGACGCGCTTGTGCTGGTGCCCAACTGCGACAAAATCGTGCCCGGTATGGTTATGGGCGCGCTAAGGGTCAACGTGCCTTCCATTGTGGTCAGCGGCGGTCCCATGCTTAACGGCTTTGCCTGCGGCAAAAAGATTTCCCTTTCGGATATGTTTGAGGCGGCAGGCGCCGTCACAAGCGGCAAAATGACCATGCAGCAGCTTCACGAGTACGAGGACAACGCTTGCCCCACCTGCGGATCCTGCAGCGGTATGTTTACAGCCAACAGCATGAACTGCGTCATGGAGGCGGCGGGCTTCGCGCTTAAGGGCAACGGTACGGTTCCCGCGGTGTATTCGCAAAGGATAAGACTTGCAAAAGAAACGGGCGCGGCGATAATGCGCGTGCTTAGTGACGGTATCCGTCCGCGCGATATATTCACTACCGACGCGTTCAAAAACATCATCGCCGTGGATATGGCGCTGGGGTGCAGCACCAATACGGCTTTGCATCTTCCCGCGCTGGCGCACGAGGCAGGCATACCGCTTCCGCTTTCGTTTTTCAACGAGATAAGCGAAAAGGTGCCCAATCTTTGTAAGCTTGCGCCTGCAGGCAAACACTTCATGAGCGACCTTTACTACGCGGGCGGCGTTTACGCGGTCATGAAGGAACTGCTTGACGCGGGCCTCATCGACGGCGATCTCAAGACCGTTACGGGCAAAACGGTCGCGGAAAACATTGCGGATGCGGTTGTTACCGACCCCGAAGTAATCCGTCCCGTATCCGATCCGTATTCAGCAAGCGGCGGTCTTGCGGTACTGTTCGGCAATCTCGCGCCCGACGGCTGCGTGGTAAAACGCAGTGCCGTTGCGCCCGAAATGCTGGTTAACCGCAGCAGAGCGCGCGTATTCGACAGCGAGGATGACTCCATTAAAGCCATTCTGGGCGGTAAGATTAAGCCCGGCGACATTGTGGTAATCCGTTACGAGGGGCCTAAAGGCGGTCCCGGTATGCGCGAAATGCTTATGCCCACCGCGTCCATCGCGGGCATGGGGCTTGATAAGTCCGTCGCGCTTATCACCGACGGCAGATTTTCGGGCGCCACGCGCGGGGCAAGCATCGGCCACGTTTCTCCCGAAGCTGCGGAGGGCGGCCCCATCGGACTTGTCCGCGACGGCGACATCATTTCCATCGACATGAACAAGTATTCCATAACGCTGGAAGTCAGCGAAGAAGAGCTTGCTAAGCGCAGAAAGGAGCAAAAACCGCCCGTCAAAAACCTCAGCGGATACCTCAAGCGCTACGCCGCGCTGGTTACTTCCGCCGACAAGGGCGCGGTCTTTAAAGACTGACAACGACAAAGCGGACGGCAACATAAAAACGGTTTTTTTAAGGCGGCTTTATTTTAATCAAAGGTAGATTTTGATTATTTAACAAAATCTTTTACCGCAGAAAAGGTAAAAAAGCTTTTTTACCGTAAATTAAGGAAAACATGAAAATTGTTTACGCCGACAAAAAAGCGGGAAAAAGTTTTACTTTACATTAAAAGAAAAGCAACGTGAAAAAATCGTCTTTATCAAAATTCGTTAAAAGGTTAAGTAAATCTTATACAGCCACAAAAAAGTAAAAATCAAAAACCTTTCTTTATCTTAAAAGGTAAGAAAAAACTATCAGAATACCGCCTCAGGCGGAATAAAAAAATTAAAACACAAGGAAAAGCGTAAATGACAGGAGCGGAAATAATCATCAATTGTCTTTTGGAACAGGGCGTGGACACCGTTTTCGGATATCCGGGCGGAACCATTCTCAACGTGTACGACGCGCTTTACAAAAGCGGCAAAATACACCACTATCTGACCGCGCACGAGCAGGGCGCCGCGCACGCCGCGGACGGATACGCGCGCGCCACGGGTAAAGTGGGCGTATGTTTTGCCACAAGCGGACCGGGTGCGACTAACCTTGTCACGGGCATAGCCACGGCGTACATGGATTCTTCGCCCGTGGTCGCCATTACCTGCAACGTCGCGGGCAATCTTCTGGGGCGGGACTCCTTTCAGGAGGTGGACATTACCGGCATAACGATGCCCATTACCAAGCATAACTACATCGTGCCGTCGGTAAACAAGCTTGCGGACATTATCCGCGAGGCGTTCTATATCGCAAACAGCGGCAGGAAAGGCCCCGTTTTAATCGATATTCCTAAAGACGTTACGGCGGCGGAGTGCGATTACACTCCCGAAAAACCGCGCAAATACGTTCCCGAAGCTTTCGTTACGGACGCGGAAATCGAAAAGGCGGCAAAACTCATAAATTCCGCCGAGCGCCCCTTTATCGTCAGCGGCGGCGGAGTGATCGCTGCCGGGGCGGAAGAGGAGATTAAAGCGCTTGCAAAAAGGCTTGACTGTCCCGTCGCCTGCACGTTTATGGGTATCGGCAGTTACGACACGTCCGCTCCCGAATATACGGGCATGATAGGCATGCACGGCACCAAGGCGTCAAACATCGGCGTAAACACTTCCGACGTGCTTATCGCGGTGGGCGTAAGGTTTTCGGACAGGGTTATTTCCGACGCAAGCAAGTTTGCAAAAAACTCCAAAATCATTCACATTGATATCGATCCCGCCGAAATAAGCAAAAACGTCCGTTGCGCCATGTCGCTTACGGGCGACGCCAAAGTGGCGCTTGAAAAACTTTTGCCGCATATAGAGCAAAAGAAATCCGACGAATGGCTTAACCATATCGAAAGCCTTAAAAAGGAATTTCCCAAGATGGATTTAAGCCCTTCCGCACCCATAAATCCCGAATATATCCTGGAAAAACTGAACGATGTAACGCACGGCGACGCGATAATCGTGACCGAGGTGGGTCAGCACCAGATGTGGGCGGGACAGTTTTGTTCCTTTAAAACTCCGCGCACCTTTATTTCCAGCGGAGGACTGGGTACCATGGGCTTCGGCACGGGCGCGGCTATGGGTGCGCAGGTGGGCGTGCCGAATAAGCGCGTAATCTCCATTGCGGGCGACGGCTGCTTCCGCATGAACTGTAACGAGCTTTGTACCATTCAGCACTACAACATTCCCGTCATTATAATCGTAATGAACAACGGCACTTTGGGCATGGTTCGCCAGTGGCAGACGCTTTTCTACGGCGGCAGATACTCCGAAACCACGCTTGACCGCGGACCCGACTTCAAAAAACTGGCGGAAGCTTATTTCGTGGACGGCTACTCCGTGTACACCAAAGAGGATTTCGACAACGCTATCTCAACCGCGCTAAGCAAAAACGCGCCCGCCGTCATCGACGCGCATATCGACACCGACGAGTTCGTTTTGCCCATGGTAAGTCCCGGCAAGCCCATATCCGACATATTGACGGAAAACGTAAAAAGGGCTAAAAAATAAGCGTTTTTTCGCGTTTGATCGGGGTAAAACGCCGAAAAGGCCTGAAAACCCGAAAAATGCGGCTTAAATAAACTCGTTTATAAACGCAGTAAAAGCATTACTCTTTAACGGTCAAACTTTTACGGCGGTTGCGGTTTTTTCACTCCGAATCCGGGTATTCGGGGAATAATACAAAACGCAGAAAACGTCTTTACGCCCCAAACGGAAACGTCTTAAAAAGTTCGGCGCTCTTCGCGCGGACGGCAAAAAAGACGGGGAAATTAAAGCCCGCGTAAATTAAAAATTCAATAACGTTCATAATTTGCCGAAGAAAAATTTTGCGCTCTTCGGCAAAATTTATACCGTTTTATATTGCGGATAAAATTAAAGGGCGTTTTTCGCGCGTCTTTTTTACAGGCAAAGAACAAAGCGGTTTATTTTATAACACGGCAGGAATTTAAAGCAGTTTAATCGTATAAAAGGAGGGGGGAGTATGTTTAACGAAGACATAAGACAAACTATTGCGTTTCCCGATTACGACGTAATAGTGGCCGGCGCGGGGCTTGCGGGCGTTGCCGCCGCTGTTTCCGCCGCAAGAGAGGGCATGCGCGTGCTTGTCGTCGAGCGCTACGGCTTTGCGGGCGGAATGGCTGCAAGCGCGCTTGTAAATCCGTTCATGAATTATTTCGAAAGCGGAGCAAACGGAAAGCTTGTCAACAAAGGTCTTTTCGAAACGTTTCGGAAAGACATGCAGGCTTTGGGCGCAACCAAGAAAGCGGAAAAGCGCGGCTGTCACGCTTTCAACGACGAGCTTCTTAAAATAGTTCTGGATCGGGAAATGGCGAAAAACGGCGTGGACGTACTGTATCACGCGCTTTTAAGCGACGTTTCCGTAAAAAACGGGACGATAAATTCCGTAACCGTTTCCACCGTTTCGGGCAATTTCGACTTAAAGGCGAAATTTTTTATCGACGCCACGGGCAACGCCGACCTTACTGCTTTTGCTGGGCTTGAATTCAAGCTGGGAAGGGAAAACGACAATCGGGTTCAGCCGATGACGCTTTGTTTCAGGCTTTCGGGCGTGGACGAAAGCAAGCTGGATGTGCGTCTTATAAACGAAAAATACGCGGAAATGCGTCGCGAAGGCCGTATCAAAAACAAGCGGGAAGACGTGCTTTTGTTCAATTTCCGCGACGTAGACTGCGGCGAGGGGCTTATTCACTTCAACACGACTCGTATTCTCGAAAAGAATCCCGTGTCGGCGCTTGACCGCAGCGCGGCGGAAATCGAGGCGCGCGAACAGGTTCTTGAAATGGTCGGATTTCTGAAAGACAACTTCGATTGCATGAAAAACGCCTATCTTGTCAACATGGCGGCGGAAACGGGAATCCGCGAAAGCCGTCGTATCGTGGGATTGTACGAAATAACCGCTTCCGATATAGTAAACGCCCGCAAGTTCGACGACTCGATTGCGCGCGGCTCTTACGAAATAGACATTCACAGCCCCGACGGAACGGGTACGCATCACGTCCGTCTTAAAGAAGGAGAGTATTACACCATTCCCTACAGGGCTATGGTGCCCGTTGCCGCAGTAAACCTTCTTGCGGCGGGCAGACCGCTTTCCTCCACGCACGAGGCTCATGCGGCTTTCCGCGTTATGCCCATCACCACCTGCATAGGCGAGGCGGCCGGCACTGCGGCGGCCATGGCAGTCAGAAAAGGCATGCGCGCGGCCGACGTGCCGATTTCGGAACTCAGGGAAAAACTTGTCGGTTACGGCGCGCTGATCTAGATAAACGGCGGTTACGGCGCGCTGATCCGGATAAACGGCGGTTACGGCGCGTATTTTGCGGTTTAAGCGATTTTCGGCGCACGTTAATCAAAGCGTGATTTGTAGTTTAAGAAAAAAGTCGCAGTACAATTAAGCGCGTTTTGCGGTCCTATTGCGGGGCGTTGCAAAGCGAAAAAAGCTAAAGAATAAAAAAGGGAGTTGTCCGCGCGGGCAGCTCCCTTTCCGTTATGTTGTTTTTGTTTTAAATTCGGGTTATTTTTTGTAAGCGTTTTTATCGACGGGCTGGTCCGATATTACTTCGTCCACCTGCGAAATGTGGCAAAGATTGTGCCAGAACGACAGCCCGAATTTACTTGAGTCCGCAAGCAGCACGCTTTTTTTTGATTGCCGCATCATAACGGTGCGTACGTCGTCTTCCCCCACCGAGGTGTCGCAAAGAAAACCGTCTGAAGTTATTCCGCGGCAGGAAAAAAAGCATATATCGGCGTTGTAATTCCTTAAGAAAGACAAGGCTTCCTCTCCGACAAGGCCGTAAGCCTCCGATTTTACCGAGCCTCCCGTCATAAGGCATTTGACGGAGGCGGTGGCCAACGCCTCGGCAAGGCGCAATCCGTTGGTGACGACTATCACGTCTTGTTTGTTTTTCAGAAAAGGCGCAAGGTGCAGTACGGTGGTGGAGTTGTCCGCCATGACTACGTCCCCGTCTTTTATAAGCCGCGCCGCCGCCATGGCTATTTTGGTTTTCTGCTCGTTCATGAGGTATTCTCTGCGCGCCAAGGGCAGGCTTTTGTCCGCCGCGCGGGACGACAGCATGACCCCGCCGTGAGTGCGTATTACCAGCCCTTCGGCGGCAAGCTGGGCAAGATCGCGCCTTACGGTGGGCTGACTGACGTAAAGTTTTTCCGCAATCTTTTTTACGTCCGTGGGGGCGGAGGGCGACAGCATATTCAATAATTCCTGCTTTCTGTCGGACAACGGCATGGCTTTTACCTCTTTTTCGGCATGAGTTTTTTTATAATTATACATCTTAAAAAGCCGTTTTTCAACTTATCGGTAAAGGTTAGCCGAAAAATCTGCCCAATACCCTTGTCGTTATGTTTGACCTCGTTGGTTTCATGTATGCGATATTGACAAATATGCGGCATTAAACTATAATTATTATTAACTTATCGGGAATTATTATTAACTTATCGGGCTGAAAAACACTGTGTGCCGTTTATGTAAAGAAAACGGATTATTTATATCTTAGGCGCGGTACTTTTGTTCGGAGAAAAAGCGGAGTAATTTGCGGCAGATAAAAAATTTGCATTGACGAAAGCAAATTAAAGAAAAAATCTGCTTTTTTTAGGATTTCGGCAGTATAAATTTCAAGGGGGGGACAATGGAGATAAAAATCGGAAAAGCATTACCTGAAGACGCCGCAGATACATTAAAAGTAGGTTCGGAAAAAGCGGATTTTAAATCCGATAAAGACTGCGTGGATGCCGAAAAGCTTTCGCCGTCGGAAGAAAAGATTGCTTTAAGAAAAAACGAGTCGACAGATAAAAATCCCGATAAAGGGAAAAAAGCCGGTTGGTTCCGCGCTTATCTGTATCCCTTTATCGTAGCTTTTGCAGGGATTGCGGTTGCCTTCATAAGGGCGGGGTTGTTTATCGCGCAGTACGTCGGCGGCGCGTTCGACTATTTTGGTACGCTGATTTCCGACATTATGCTGCTGTTTCTGTTCGGCGCGTTGTCGATAGGCGGCGCGATTATCGCGCTTTTCTGCTTTTTGTCGGGGAAAAAAGAAAACCGCGTAAGCGGACTGATTTCTCTTTTCGTGCCGCTTGTTTTGCTTGTTGGTGCCGTGATTTCGGTTTTGCAGGTTTATTTCATGAACGTCATTCCGCCGTCCGTTTATTACGGTTACAGCAAAATCGACTTGTACTGCGTGCTGTTCTTTCGCGTTACGGGCGTGGCGCGCACTCAGGAAGCGTACGAACTGTACGACTTTACGGACGCTTATTATTTTGACTCAATACTTGTCGCCGCGGTTTTGTGCGCCGTTTTCGTCGCGTTCGCGTCGGTGCGCGCGCGTAAAAAAGTCAGCGGAAACAGCGGAAAATAAAAAAATACGGAGCGGTTACGCTTCGTATTTTTTTGTGCCGTTATTGTCTTACGGCGTTGTTTTTCAATAACTTTAATCTGCTTTTATGCTTTTAAAGTTCAGCTATAAAACAATCGTTATCGAAAGTTTCGGCGCTTTTCGGGGTTCTGCCCGTGTTTCGGATTGTGGAAAAGCTTATCGCCGTGCTTTCCGATTGCTTGAAAGCTTTATGGTTTTTTAATCAAGCCGAGTAAGGGGAAACGGAAAAACCAGAAGATTTACTCTTTTTTGCCTTCCGTTACTTTTACGGTCAGGTCGCCGTTTTCTTCGTCCACGGTAAGCACGCTGTCCGGCTTAAGGTCGGTTTCCAGAATCTTCTTGGCAAGCATGGTTTCCACTTTGCTCTGGAGATATCTTTTAAGCGGTCTTGCGCCGTAAACGGGGTCGTAGCCGTGGTCCACGATAAACGATTTTGCCTTATCGGTGACGACGAGGGAAAGTCTTCTGTCCGCCATGCGCTCCGAAAGCGAGCGGAGAAGAATATCGATGATGCCCGTGACGTTGGCTTTCGTAAGGGGTTTGTAGAACACGATTTCGTCCAATCTGTTTAAGAATTCGGGGCGGAAGGACTGCTTTAAAAGCGCGTTGACTTTGTCTTTGGCGTCCTGACTTATTTCGCCCGTCTTTTCGTCGATGCCCTCTAAGATGTAGCTTGACCCTAAGTTGGACGTAAGGATGAGCACGGTGTTTTTAAAGTCCACCGTCCGTCCCTGAGAGTCTGTGACTCTGCCGTCGTCCAGCACCTGCAGAAGAATGTTGAAAACGTCGGGATGGGCTTTTTCGATTTCGTCGAACAGTACGACCGAATAGGGTTTGCGCCTTACCGCCTCGGTAAGCTGGCCGCCCTCTTCGTACCCTACGTATCCCGGAGGAGCGCCTATAAGACGGGAAACGGAAAATTTCTCCATATACTCCGACATATCTATGCGGATAAGGTTATGCTCGTCGTCGAAAAGACATTCGGCAAGCGCTTTGGCAAGCTCGGTTTTGCCTACGCCCGTGGGGCCCAGGAACATGAAACTGCCTATCGGGCGTCCGGGGTCGGCGATGCCTGCGCGGGAACGCATTATGGCTTCGCTTACCTTGGTAACCGCCTCGTCCTGGCCGATGACGCGTTTATGAAGAATGTCCGCAAGATGCAGAATCTTTTCGCGTTCGCCTTCCATGAGTTTTGCAAGCGGTATTCCCGTCCAGCGGGACACGACTTTGGCGATTTCCTCTTCCGTCACGGTGTCGCGAAGCAGGGAGGTTTCGCGGTTGCCGCTTGCGGCTTGCGCGGCTTCCAGCTTTTTATTGAGCTCGGGCAGGGTGGAGTATTTGAGTTTAGCCGCGTGCTCGTAATCGGCGGAGCGCTGCGCGCGTTCGATTTCGGCGTTCACGCGTTCGATTTCGGATTTAAGGTCGGACACGGCGTGAATGTTCTTCTTCTCGTTGTCCCAGCGCACCTTCATCGCGTCGAATTTTTCCCTCAAGTCCGCACATTCTTTCTGTATTTCCTTAAGACGCGATATGCTTAAGGCGTCTTTTTCCTTCTTTAACGCGGTTTCCTCGATCTCCAGCTGCATTATCTTACGCGAAATCTCGTCCATTTCCGTAGGCATGGAGTCGATTTCCGTCCTTATCATGGCGCACGCCTCGTCCACAAGGTCGATGGCCTTGTCGGGAAGAAAACGATCGGTAATGTATCGGTTTGAAAGCGTTGCGGCGGCGACAAGCGCGCTGTCGTGTATGGTTACTCCGTGATAAACTTCGTAACGCTCTTTCAGTCCGCGCAGTATGGAAATCGTGTCCTCGACGGAGGGTTCGTCCACCATGACGGGCTGGAAACGACGTTCAAGGGCGGCGTCCTTTTCGATGTACTTGCGGTACTCGTCCAGAGTGGTCGCGCCTATGCAGTGCAGCTCGCCGCGCGCAAGAAGCGGTTTAAGCAGGTTGCCCGCGTCCATAGCTCCGTCGGATTTGCCCGCGCCCACTATGGTATGCAGCTCGTCGATGAACATTATGATTTTGCCTTCGCTTTTCTTGACTTCGTTAAGCACCGCTTTAAGACGCTCCTCGAATTCGCCGCGGAATTTCGCGCCCGCGATAAGCGCGCCCATGTCCAGAGCAAATATGGTCTTGTCTTTAAGGCCTTCGGGCACGTCGCCGCGCACTATACGCTGGGCAAGGCCTTCGGCTATCGCGGTTTTGCCCACGCCGGGTTCGCCTATCAGCACGGGGTTGTTCTTGGTCTTACGCGAAAGTATGCGGATGACGTTTCTTATCTCGCTGTCCCTGCCGATAACGGGGTCCAGTTTTCCCGATTTTGCCCTTTCCACAAGGTCGAACCCGTATTTTGACAGCGCGTCGTAATTCGATTCGGGATTGTCGGACGTAACCCTGTCCGTCTTTACCTTCTTAAGCTCCGCAGTGAAGGCGTCTTTGGTGATGCCGTGCGCGCGGAAGACGCTTTTGATTCCGTCGTCGGCGTAATCGAATATCGAAAGCATTATATGTTCGACGGAGGTGTACTCGTCCTTCATTCCCGCCGCAAGTTTTTCCGCCGCGGTAAGAATCTTATCGGTAAGGGGAGATACGTACACTTTGTCGGGCTCCCGTCCCGAACCCGACACGGCGGGTATTTTGCGTATAAGGGTATCCACTTCCGACAAAATTGCGTCGGGAGATTTACCCATTTTTTTGAAAAGCTGTCCTATAAGTCCGTTTTCCTGATCTATAAGCGCGTACAAAAGATGCTCCGGGCAGATCTGTACGTTGTTGTTTTCTATCGCGATGTTCTGCGCGGACTGTATCGCTTCCATCGCTTTCTGCGTCAGTTTGTTTGCGTTCATAATTGCTTCTATCCTCCTTTATGTGTCTTTTTTCCGCCGATTTCAGATTATAATCATGCCGCCGTTAAGCGCGTCTAAATATTCGTTTTCTATCTCCGTCGCCGACGCTCCGTTAAGCCGTTTTTTCATCAGCCGGTCAAACGTGCTGACGTAATCGGTTATCGCGCGGCTAAGCTCCTTATCGTCGTATCCCGCGTTTTTCGGCACCGCAAGCGTCCTGGTCCAGCGCGTCTCGTCCAGCGTGTAATTTATCTCACTGTCGTTGAAGTAACGCGCAACGTAAAGTTCTTCCAGCCTTGTCCACAGCGCGAAAAACTCCGTCAGGCGGTTAAGCAGCTGCGGCGACTGAGTGCGGAAATTAACCTTCAGTTCCCCCACCGTGCCGTCCTGAGTCCTGTAAAGTTCCACTTCGTACCTGATGGTGGGGCGGTAGCGGTACTCAAGCGCGCTTTTGATGGACAATGTGTTGTCGTGCTGCCGATAGTACACCTGTTGCCCCGTCAGCTTTTTGTAAAGCTCCTCGATGCCGTGAAATATATCGTTTATCCGCTTTTCGGGCGTCGTCACCGATACGTATCCGGCAAGAATCTCGTTGATGAGATTGGACCTGTTCGTGTTTTCCTCTTCCGCCAGCTTGTCTATGGCGTTAACCACGTCTTCGGCAAGAATCAGACTGTACATGTTTTTTTTCATTTATTTCCCGCCTCCTTTGCTCTTTTTTTTTATTCTTTCCTCGGTTCGGCCGCAATAATACCGCAACCGAAACTATTTATATTATAGCACGCTTTTTTTTAAATGCAAGATTTTTTTCCAAATTTTATATAAAATTTATTACAAATTCTGAAAATTGATTATTTTAAGCGAATTTTATGTGCTTTCACTCATATTTTGATTGTTTTAATCATATTGTGCGCAAGCTATTGATTAAAATGCTCGGATAATATATAATTGTTGCAGATTTCGGATGAAAAATAGGAGGGGTACGGCCATGAAAGCCGCTGTTTTTTACGGTAAGGGAGATTTAAGAGTGGAGGAGGCGGTTAAACCCGTCGCCGCAAAAGGGGAAATTCTGATTAAAGTGCGCGCCTGCGGCGTGTGCGGTACGGACGTGCATATTTTCTCGGGCGACGAGGGCGCGGCGAAAACCACTCCTCCCGTAATTCTGGGACACGAGTTCTCTGGAGAGGTGGAGGAAACGGGCGAAGGCGTCGTCGATTTCAGAAAGGGCGACAGGGTTTGCGTCGATCCCAACGTGCTGTGCGGCGAGTGCTTCTACTGCAAAAGCGCCCTGGGACATTTCTGCGAGCATATGCAGGGCATAGGCACCACCGTAAACGGAGGCTTTGCGCAGTACGTCGCCGTCCCCGCCAAGCAGGCATATAAACTCGCCGACGGCACTTCTTTCGAGGAAGGCGCGATGACCGAGCCCGTTGCGTGCTGTCTGCACGGCATCGACATGTGCAACATCCGTCCCGGCGACGACGTTGCCGTAATCGGCGGCGGAATGATAGGGCTTATCATGCTTCAGCTTGCCCGTCTTAAGGGCGCTGCGCGCGTAGTGCTTATCGAGCCCGTCAGTCAGAAGCGGGAAACCGCGCTTAAGCTGGGTGCGTTTATGACCGTCGATCCCGTAAAGGAGGACGCTAAGGCGGCGATAGCGCGCGCGGGGATAAAAAGATTTTCCTGCGTTATAGAGTGCGTGGGGCTGGTTTCCACGATAGAGCAGGCAATAGATATCGCGGGCAAAGCGGCGACCGTAATGATGTTCGGTCTTACGAAGCCCGAAGCCGAGCTTAAGGTAAAGCCCTTCACCGTTTTCCAGAAGGAAATCGTCCTTAAATCCTCTTTTATCAATCCTTACACTCAGGGGCGCGCGCTTAACCTGATAAATTCCAAGGCTCTGGACGTAAGCAGCATGGTCGCGGAAGTCGTGCCGCTTGAAAAACTCAGCGCGGTTCTGTCGGACGCGTCGTTGCGTGCAAAGGGAAAATTCATCGTTCGTCCGTGAGGAATAAAATCGCCCCGGTTTCAGCCGCGTGAAACGCGCGGTTTTACAAAGAAACAGGCGCTTAAAGCAATTGTAATACCGCAGCTTTTTCGGGCGGCGAAAGCGGAAGGAAATCATTCAGGGTCCGCTTGTGAATTTTTTAAGCGATCGGGTTTTAATAAAAGCCGCGTTGTCCGAGTGTATAGACAAAATTTTTATCGTGCGTCGGTTGCACGCTTTATTTACAGGGAAAAGGAGCAATAAAAACATGAAAAACACCCAAGCCGTACTTTTCGATACGGACGGCGTCATTCTGGACAGCGAGCCTTTGCACACCGAGGCGCGGGCAAGGCTGTTTGCCAGACTGGGAATTCCTCTTGACGCCGAAAAACAAATAGTGCTGGGCGCAAGAAAGTACGATTACTGGCAGGAATTTTCCGTGAAATACTCGCTTCCCTATACGCCCGAGCAGCTTATAGCGCGCGAATTCCGTGAAATTCTGGCGCTTATCAAGGAAAAAAAGGTTCCCGAAAGCCCTTCGCTTACTGCGCTTCTCCGTTTTTTGCGCGATAACGGCGTTAAAATCGCCGTGGGCTCCGCCTCTTCGCGCGAGTATGTCGAAGGCGTGCTGAAATATCTTAAAATATACAGCTATTTCTCCGCGCTGGTGTGCGGCGACGAGGTCAAACGCCCCAAGCCCTTTCCCGACACCTATCTGATCGCCGCGGAAAAACTGGGCGCCGTGCCCGAAAAGTGTTTCGTGGTGGAGGATTCCCGTACGGGCAGTCTTGCCGCCGCTGCCGCAAAAATACCGTGTATCGGCTACCGCGGCACTAAGACGGCGCAGAACTCCGATTTCTCCGCCTGCAAATACGTGGTTTCCGACATGCGGGAGATTATTGATATTCTCATAAAAGAAAATCAGTAAGCTTTTTTGCGCAGGCCGAAATAAAATTTTGTGACAAAAAAATTTTTCCGCCTAAGTTTCGGGTTCCGATAAAAAAATTCCCGTCTGTTTTTTTGACGGGCCGATTCATATGGGAGGGTTATGGCGTTCCCCCCCGGCGTAAAATTAAAACCGGAAGAAGTATTGATTTTTATATATTTTCCTCAAAATGCGGTTTTTTGCGTTAAAAAAGCCGCTTTTTTTGTGTTTTCCGTTTTTTATCGATTACGGTATTGACAATATTGTTTATGTCATGTTACAATAAACACGCAAAACTTTATTATAAGGAGAATGTGATTTAATGAGTTCGGGGAAAACTCTTTACTTTTTTATAAGGCATATCGGTAATATGATTACTTCAGGCGGTAAAAAGAGAATCGTTTACGCGCTTGTAAATATTTTTTTGATGGGATTGGGTATAGCGTCGGCTTACGGCTTCGTTCATTTCATCACCACTTTAGGTGAAATCAATTTTTTCGCAAGCTTAATGGCGCTTATTTTTCTTGCTGCCTTTACAATATTCTTTTTTATCCAGGGCTTTCTGGCGCAGGCGATTCTGGTCGTCGTCGCTTTCATAGGCATGTTCCACGCCGAGGAGCGCGGCGGCAATATCGCCTCCTTTATTATCGCGCTTCTGTCTCTTTCCGCGCTTATCGTCGTCTGTATAATAGTGCTTTAACCGGATTGTTTTTACCTTTTTTATCGGGGCAGGCCATATCGGTCTATAAAAAAAATATCTGACTGTCGGTTTAGTTATCCGTTAAACACAGTCGCGATTAAGACAATGCGTTTATAAACCGTCGGGATCAAAGTAAAAGGACAAAGTATGCTTTTCAGGGCAGGCTTTGTCCGTTTTTGTTTTAAGATTGCAATTACGTCCGTACGGCGGGCAAGGAGGAAATAAGCCGGCAACAGAAAGCAAAAAAGACAGTCAGGCACAGGTGGACAAGGATAGAACGAGAGGGACAGAAAGCAAATCGCATGGGCACGAGCAGTGTTCAATACGTTACGATTGTCAAGGAGGAAATAAGCTGACAACAGAAAGCAAAAAAGACAGTCAGGCACAGACAGGCAAGAAAAAGACAATCGTGGCAGAAAAAAGCAAAGAGGCAAGAGCAGAAAGCAAAAAAAATAAATATAGAATCGGAATTTGCTTTTATTTTATGGGAAAAAGGAGCCGTAAAGTTCTGTTTGCCAATTTGCCGTGAAAAATCGGAGCTGTTTGTCTTGGGTCAGGCAAACGGGTTGTTGCGGGGGATTTATGTAAAAAGAGGATAAAATAAGCCGACGTCCGATAAAAACGTGACGCCGGCTTGTTTGTTTGGTCGGAGTGACGGGATTTGAACCCACGACCTCATGGTCCCGAACCATGCGCGCTACCATCTGCGCTACACCCCGTTATATTTCCTTTTTTCGGGCAAATAGAAGTATAATAAAACTTACGGTATTTGTCAAGGCTTTCGGACGGAATTGACGTAAAAATTGCCTGTTTCGTCCGTCAGGATAATTGCGGCCGCCTGAAAGGGCAAGGAAAATGCCTTTATAAATCGGCGAAGGCGCAAAACCTCATATTTTCGTCGGGGCGCGGGTCGTCAACGGGTTAAGGCGCGAAGGAATTTAAGGCAATCGGCATACGGTGCTGATTTTTATCTTTTTTTTTACGCTTTAAAAGTCGGCAGAACCGAAGCGGAAGAAGGGAAACGCGTTTTCTATTTTACGGGCTGAATCTTATGTGACAACAAAAAGTTATCGTATGACTCACGCAAGTTTACGTAATTTTTCCTTGACGCTTTTTTCAGTCCGTATTTGACTGGAACCGCGGAATATGCTATAATTTACGCGTAAAACACAGGAGCGTGATATCATGCAGATTCAATTCGTAAAAGTCGGGAAAGAGGATTTTCCCGCGCTGGAAAAGCTGGCGGTAAGGCTGTGGCACTCGGCCTTCGATAATCTGATAGGCCCGGAACAGGCCGATTACATGCTGGAAAAGTTCCAGTCGGCGTCCGCGTTTGCCCGCCAGACAGAAGAAGAGGGGTACGAGTATTATTTTATAGTATGCGACGGCGTTACCGCGGGTTACACCGGCATAGCCGCGAAAAAGGGCGAGGACAACCTTTTCCTCTCGAAACTCTATCTTGCGCCCGAATTCAGGGGAAAGGGCCTTGGCAGGGCGGGACTGCAGTTCGTAAAGGACACGGCGGCAAATCGCGGACTTCGTTCCGTCTATCTTACCGTCAACAAGGGCAACGAGCGCGCCATAAAAGTCTATGAAAAATTCGGTTTCGTAAGGACGGATTCTACCGTTACCGATATAGGCGGAGGCTACGTCATGGACGACTTCGTTTACACTCTTAAGGTGTGATTTCCCGCTCCGATTCTTTCCTTTTCCGTTTTGACCATGTTCGACGTTATTTTACTTTTTTCGACAAAAATACAGTTAACGGGGCATTGTATTTTACTGTATAAAATGCTATAATTTATATGTCAACGGACATATAAGGAAGAAAACCGAAATGGACAATAAAAGCGGCTTATTCATAAGAAACGTTTACCGCCTTCTTATGGAAGAGGAAAAGAAGGACGATAACTCCGTCAAACCAAATATCGAATTTCTGGATAAGATTCAGGAAAGCGTTTTTAAGACTCGCTGCTATTTCCATTATAAGTTCAATCCCCCTCACAGTCAGAACTCCTGACCCCATAAAGAAGGCTGTAAAAAAATATACGTCCGCCTTCGCCGCGCTTTGACTTTATTTATCGGACCGCGCCTCTTTTTCTGACGATATCGTTTGACAAACATAAGTCGATTGTGTTATAAATATAAAGCCGTAAGGCCCGATCCGACTTTTCGGTCGCGCCTCGGCTTATTTTGCCCTTCGTGGAGAGATGGCAGAGCGGTTGAATGCGCACGATTCGAAATCGTGTTACGGCTGATACCCGTACGGGGGTTCGAATCCCCCTCTCTCCGCCA
>CALVUQ010000037.1 GCA_944363615.1 uncultured Clostridia bacterium
ATCCTCGGGATGAGAGTACGAAAAATCAGTATCCAGCTGTTTGTGAAAGACGTTCAAGGGCTTCAGTGAAGCGTAAAGAGGATGCGTAATCCATTTTCCTTGCATAAAAACCAACCTTTTGTGAAAAAATCCGGCGATTGTCAAAATCCTTTTGTCTAACCGTTCCGTTTGTCCTTTTATCTTATAAATTCTGAAACCGAACTTGATGAAATAAACTCATAACCCTTTTAAATACGGAGATAACGCATTTGCATCCTAAAAAAAACGGGACGAATTTTTTAACGCGGGTAAAACGCCCGTATTTAAAACTTTTACCGTCTTAGATAGATCCGTCGAAAAAAGGAAGCGCGTTTTTTACACGCCCTTCCTTTTAAGCGGAACAAATCGGACTTTATTTAACGATAAGGGTTATACTGCCCTTGCCTTTTTTGGGGGCTTCCCACTTTGCGTCCAGCGCGGGGCCGCAGGAGTTGGAACCTATGCCCGACATAAAGAAGTCGAGGCTGAGATACGTGCCGTCGGACTTAGGCAACTCCCAGTCGTGAGGACAATCGGTAAGCGTTTCCACCGAATACGGAAGTGCGGAGAAAGAGAAATTATCCTCGGCGCGCAAAACCGTTTTGCCGTCGGTTATTTCCATGAATTCGGTGCCGTAGTGGCTGCCGTTTTCCTGCGGGCGGACGTAATGCACCATTAAATCCTTAACCTTATCCTCGTAAACGTCCTTAACGCACGCGATGCGCTTGTCGATATACGCCTCGTACGGGCCGAAACCGTAATACCTGACTTTATCGAATTTTTTATTCAGTTTCGTTTTAAATCCCACTCTCGGCGGATATTTTGCGTAGGAAGCAAATTCGTAATCTATTTTTATCGAAACAGCGTTGTCGTAGAATTCGTAAGTAAGCGTGTAACTCGATACGGGCTCCAGCTTGACGGGCGAGATGTTTCCCGTAAAGCGCACGACGTTGTTTTCGACGTCGACGCTTCTTACTTCGCTGAAAATTTCATAGTAACGGCATTTGAACCATTCGCTTTTGACGTTGCGGTCGTTGTCGGTGGGCGCACGCCACAAATTCAGCTCTATGGGCGCTTCAAGAATCTCGCCGTTTTTACCCTCTATCGAAACGACGGCAGCGTTTGCTTTATCCAGTTTATAGGAAGCGGAAGCGGTTTTAACCGTGATAAATCTGCCCTCGTCGGCGATTAAAGGAGTAACCGCTTTCTTCTGAGTATATACGTCCACTCTCTTGGTCCAGCCGGCGCGCGCGATTTCATGCCCTTTCGTCAAAAGTCCGGCGTCGGCCTTAAGCGTAATCGACGCGGTAAGAACGTGGTCGTACTCTACGTCGAACGTCACGCTCTCAGCGGGCTGCAGGCAAAGATCGAAATTCTCGCGCTTGACTTCCTTGCCCATGTTTCTATACGTAAGCGTAAGAGTACCTTCGACGGGCGCGAAATAATTAAGCGATTTTATCGTCAGTTTCCCGTCCTGAAGGGTAAAGCGCACGGGCTCGTAAGCTTTTTTCATCTCCATGGACTTTTGCGTAAGCTTTCTGTCCGCGGTGATGATGCCGTCCATACAGAAGTTGCCGTCGTGCAAAGTCTCGCCGAAATCGCCGCCGTACCTTAATCCCTTGTCGCCGTAAAGCACGCCGTGATCTGCCCACTCCCATACGAACCCGCCAATATAGCGGTCGGAAGAATAGATGATGTCCCAGTAACCCTTAAAGTCGCCGGGGCTGTTGCCCATCGCGTGGCAGTACTCGCACAGCACAAGCGGACGGTATTCGCGCGGATCTTTAAAGTAATCTTCGGTCATCCAGGAATACGGCGGATACATACGGCTGACCATATCCACGGGTTCTTCGTAATAATAGTCCTCGCCCCTCTTTTTGCGGTCTATATGCCACAGACTTTCGTAATGCACGGGACGGTAGTCGTTTGCCTTGACCCATCTTAACGCGCGCGCGAAGTTTTCGCCGTAGCTGCATTCGTTGCCCAGCGACCAGATAATTACGCTGGGGCGGTTCTTGTCCCTGCCTATATTGCACTTCTGTCTGTCCAGGATGGCCTGCATGAACTGCGGATCGTCGGCAATTTCGTCGTAATTGGCGTTTTCGTAGCCCGTAAAGCGCGAAACCACGCCATGGGATTCAAGGTCGGACTCGTCCATGACGTAAAAGCCGAATTTGTCCGCAAGCTGATAAAACTCGGGCATATTGGGGTAATGCGACGTACGAATGGCGTTGACGTTGAGCTTTTTCATCAGCGTCATGTCTTCGATAACGTTTTCCACAGTAACGGCGGATCCCGTACGGCAGTTGAAGTCGTGACGGTTTACGCCCTTCAGCTTTATGGGTTTGCCGTTTAAAAGATAAACGCCGCCGCTCACTTCGGTGGTGCGTATGCCCACTTTTTCGCCGATAACCTCGTCCTTGTAGGCGATGGTCATATCGTAAAGGTAAGGATTTTCCGCGCTCCACAAAACCGGGTCCTTGACCTTGAAAGTAACGGTTTTACCGGCGCTGACCTTCTTTTCCTCGCCCGCGAACGTTACATTAGCCTCGGTGCCGTCAATCAGCGTGAAAGTAACTGTTCCGTCAATAGCGGTCTCAATTCTGTAATCCACAACGTGTCCGAAAGGGCGCGACAGAAGATAAACGTCGCGGAAAATGCCCGTAAAGCGCAATTTGTCCTGATCCTCGAGATAGGAGCCCATGCACCACTTAAGCACCAGAACGTCCAGCTTGTTTTCGCCGTCGGTAAGATAATCCGTTACGTCGAACTCCGACTGACGGTGCGATATTTGCGAAAAACCGACGAAACGGTCGTTGACGTAAAGATAGAAGCAGGAATCCACTCCCTCGAAATTGAGATAATACTGCTGGTCGCCTTTTTTCAGGTTGAATTTCCTGCGATAATGATAGGTAGGATTTACATTGGGCACGTAAGGCGGATTATACGGGAAAGGATAATTGACGTTTGTATACTGAAAATGGTCGTAACCGTAATACTGTACGCATCCGGGAACGTCGATTTCCGCATTCGTTTCTTCAAGATAGAAGTCGTCTTTTACGTCAAGAACGCTTTCGTAATCCTTGATCTGCCACTTGCCGTCAAGGTCGGTAAACCTGCCGCTTTGCTTTCTGTCGGCAAAAACGTCCTCGCCCGCCTTGAACGGTATGTAATACGCGCGCGTATCCAATACGCCCACAACACCGCTTTGTTCATAATACTTCTTAAGCATCTTCCCTACTCCTTTTTATTTGAGCTTTCTATATTATAACTTTTTGTCCGATAAAGGTAAAGCTTTTAAAACCCTTTTCCGAAAAACAATTTTGTCGAATTTTCCTAAGTCAAAAGTCAATTTTGTCCTATAATCTTTCTTACGGCCGCAATAAGTTCGTCAACGCAGTCAATCGTCATAAGCCCGGCTTTCAGCTCTTTACCGCCCCTTACCCCGCGAAGGTAATAACCCATGTGCTTTCGTATGTTTACGCACGCGTAATGCTCGCCGTAATATTCGCGCATAAGCCCGATATGCCGTAAAACAGTTCCGCAAAGCCCGGGGCTGTCCGTTTTTCCCGTCATGCGCGAAAAAATCCACGGGTCGCCTATCGCCCGTCTTCCCACGGCGAAAGCGGTCGCGCGGCCGATTAAATCGCCTATGTTTTCCTCGCATACGTCGCCGTTACCGATAAGCGGGACGGAAACCGAGTCCGCAACCCGCGCAATCGTATCCCAATCGCTTTGCCCGCCGTAACCCTGGGCGCGTGTTCTTCCGTGCAGCGTAATCGCCGCCGCGCCCGCCTTTTCCAACGTGCGGCAGAACTCGACCGCGACGTTTTCGTCTTTGTCGAAACCTATGCGCGTCTTTACCGTTACGGGCCGCCCGCCCGAAGAAGCTGCGCACGCCTTTACGATTTCAGCCGCCAGCGACGGATTTTTTATAAGCGCGCTGCCGTCGCCGTTTTTTACTATTTTCGGCACGGGACACCCCATGTTAATGTCTATAACGTCGAATTTTTTCAGACAGTCCAGTTTAAGCGCCTCGCGGAAAAATTCGGGCTCGTGTCCGAACAGCTGTACGCATCTGACCCCCTCCGCGGCGGAAGTCAAAAGCAGCCCTTCGCATTTTTCGGCGTTATAAACAAGCCCCTTGGCGCTGACCATTTCCGTTACGGTAAGTCCCGCGCCACCTTCGGCGGCAAGCGTGCGCATCGCCGCGTCCGTAAAGCCCGCCATGGGCGCAAGCGTAAGACGGTTTTTTATCTTTACGTCTTTAATGTAAAACGGACGATTGAGTTTATCCGATGCCGAAGCCGCCGTTGTAATTATATCTTTTCCCATTTTAACGACTTTACCGTAAGCTTTGCTTAAAGTTTTTCCGACGCGCGGTTAAGCTCTCCCGCGGCTTCGGCTTCCTTCATATCCCGAATGAATTCCGTTGCGCGCTTGTTAAGCTCCGCCTCTCCGTCGGCGCCGCAGGCAGTCGCCAGAAAATCGGCAAGCAGTAAAAATCCGCCCGCGTTTTCCTTGTCGACGCCCTTATTCAACATAGCGTTAATACGGCTTAAAACCGCGTCCTTACTTAAATCCGCGCCCGCCTTTACCGATTTTTTATACGCCTTTGCCGCCTTCAGAAGTGCGGGAAAGCTGTCGGGCAGTCTGTCCAATTGCCCCGAAAGCGAGTCGTAACTTTTCTCCTTTGCTTTGGCCTGCTCCCAGAATCCCAGCGCCGAATCGGCGTCGGAAGCTTTGTTCTCCCCGAAAATATGCGTATGCCTGGTCACAAGCTTGTTTACCAGCTCGCTTACCGTGTCACAAAGGGTGAATTCTCCAGTGCGCTCGGAAATATTGCAGTGGAAAATAGCCTGTAAAAGTACGTCGCCCAGCTCCTCACGCAAATTGTCAAGGTCCTTTTTGTCGATGGCGTCCACCGCCTCGTAAGCTTCTTCCAGCATGTTGATGCGTATGCTTTCGTGCGTCTGCGCCTTGTCCCACGGACAGCCGTCGGGCGCCGTAAGACGACTCATTACTTCCATCAGGTCGCTTAATCCGTAACGGGATTTGGCAGTCAAAGACCTTTGCCCGCTCAGGAAAAGCGCGCCGCCCTTGTAGCTTTTCATGCGGTCAAGTTCGTAAAGCCGAATGACGGACTGCTGTTTCCCCGAGGAAAAGACCGCCTCCGCCTCGTCGCCGTACCTGTCCATAAGCACAAGCTTAAGGTTGCCCGCAATCAGCTTGTCGTCAATGCCGTACACGATAAGCGGAATTCTTGTGTCGATAAGCGTGTCGGCGCTTATGTCGTAAGCGGAATAAAAGACCGCCTCGGAATCGGGCGTTCTGCCGCGGTACTCGCTTACGCCCGCAATAACGTTAACGGAGGAAATTTTTGCCATTTCCGCCACCGCCGAATCTGTGAACCCGTCGCCTAAGGCGCAATACACCGCGTTGCCGTATTTCTTTTCCGCAGCGACGACTTCGTTCGCGATAAGCGCGTCCAAAGCGGCGTAATCCGAAACCTCGGGAAATTTATCCGCAAGTACTTCGGTTTTAAACCAAAGCTTAACGCGCGAAAACACGCAAGCCGCCTCTTTAACGGCTTTTTTGCCTTTTTGGGTAAGATCGCCTTTCTCCAGCCCCACGCCAACAACCGTAATCATAAACGCACCTCTTGAAAATTATTCCGATACCGATTATCGCACAAAAAGCAATATTTGTCAATGCGATTCCGTATATGCCGCGGCGCTATTATGCATAATAATCCCAGAGGAGGTAAAAACACGATGACGAAGCTTAAAAGCGGAGAAACCGCACCCGTTTCGGGCACTTATAACATCGTAAACGAAAACGGCACCATGGTCGGAACCGTTTACGTACGCAAAGGCGACACCATGCCGCCCACGCAGTCCGAAGGCGACCACTTTGAAATTTAAGGAAAGTCAAACGAATTTTGCTTTTTCTTGAAAACGAAATCCGTCCGAATAAGAATTAAGTCGGACGGATTTTGTTTTTGTCTTATTTAAGTAACCTCTTCGTCACTCAACCGCGATTACACGACAAATAATTTTAAGTCAGTTTATTTCCGTTACTGTATAACCTTGCTCCTCCACCGCCTTTTTCAGCGCCGCGTCGGAAACTTCCTTTTTAAGCGTAACCACCGCTTTGCCGTCCGTGTGCGAAGCCGTTGCCGACTCCACGCCCTTGACTTTCAATAAAGCCGACTGTACGCGCCCCTCGCAATGAGCGCACATCATTCCTTCGATTTTCAAAGTTTTTTCCATTTTTGTATCCTCCGATGAATTTTTATTTGACTTTAAATTGTTTTTTATCCTGACTTTTCTCTCCTTGTAGGGGTTGAAAAGGTTCAGCCTTAACGCGTTAAGCACCACGCAGACGGAAGAAAGGCTCATTGCCGCCGCACCGAACATGGGGTTAAGCGTCCAGCCGAAAACGGGAATCCACACTCCGGCGGCAAGCGGAATACCTATTACGTTATAGATAAACGCCCAGAAAAGGTTTTCGTGAATGTTGGTAAGCGTGGCTCTTCCCAGCCTAAGCGCCGCGGCGACGTCTTTAAGACTGCTGCTTGAAAGCACAATGTCCGCCGAATCCACCGCAACGTCCGTACCCGCACCCACGGCAATGCCGATATCCGCCGCGGTAAGCGCAGGAGCGTCGTTGATGCCGTCGCCCACCATGACCACTTTACCGCGCTTTTTAAGGTCGCGTATGGCTTTTTCCTTTTTATCGGGAAACACGTCGGAAATTATTTCGTCCACTCCAACTGCTGCACCCACTGCCGCGGCGGTGCGTCCGTTGTCGCCCGTAAGCATTATTACGCGCTTACCCATGTTTTTCAGCTGTCGGATTGCCTCGCGGCTGTCGGGTCTAATGGTGTCTGCAACGGCGATTATACCTAAAAACTTGTCGCCCATGGCGAAGAACATGGAAGTTTTACCCTGCTTAGATAGTTCTTCCGCCCGCAGAGCGTATTCCTCGGGCACGGTAACAACGGTTTTAATAAGACCGTAATTGCCGCCGTACACTTTTTCCCCGCCTGAAACAGCCGTTACTCCGCTGCCCGAAAGCGCCGAAAAGGAAACGGCTTCCGTAAAAGGCACGTTGTTTTCACGCGCATATGCGCATATCGCTTTGGCAAGGGGGTGTTCGCTTTTGCTTTCGACGGAATACGCCGCGCTTAACAGCTTCCGGTCGTCGCCGTCGTAAGAAACGATATCCGTAACCGCAAAATTACCCGTGGTAATCGTTCCCGTTTTATCCATAACGACTATGTCCGCTTTTGCCGCCGATTCCAAAGCCGCAGCGGTTTTGAAGAGTATTCCCCTTCTCGCGCCCATTCCGCTGCCCACCATTATGGCGACGGGCGTAGCCAGTCCCAGCGCGCACGGGCAGGAAATGACCAGCACGGAAATAGCTCTTGCCAGAGCAAAACCGAAGCTTTCGCCCGCGATAAGCCACGCGACAAGGGAAATAAGCGCGATAATCGTGACCACGGGGACGAATACTCCCGAAACTTTATCCGCGATTTTTGCAACGGGCGCTTTGGTCGCCGCGGCGTCTTCCACGAGTTTTATAATCTGAGCCAACGCCGTTTCTTCGCCCACGCCCACTGCTTTACACTTGAGATATCCGCCCGCGTTAACCGTTGCCGCCGAAACGCGGTCGCCCGCTTTTTTGTCGACGGGCACGCTTTCGCCCGTCAAAGCCGACTCGTCCACCGCGCTTTCGCCCTCAAGCACCACTCCGTCGACGGGGACGATTCCTCCCGGGCGAACGACAAACACATCGCCCTTTACCACCTGACTTACAGGTACGGTCTTTTCCTCGCCGTCGACCAGAACTACCGCCGTCATAGGCGCGCGTTTCAACAGGCTTTTAATGGCGTCGGTCGCTTTGCCCTTGGCGCGCGCTTCCAGAGTTTTGCCCACGGTTACAAGAGTGAGGATCATTGCCGCCGACTCAAAGTAGAACTCGTGATTATACGCCGCCGCAGCCGCCATATCTCCCGCCGCGACAAGCGCGCTCATGGCGTAAAGCGCGTAAACGCTGTAAACAAACGCCGCTCCCGATCCAAGCGCCACAAGCGTATCCATGTTGGGCGAACCGTGAATAAGGCTTTTGAACCCGCTTACGAAAAACCTTTGGTTGATAACCATTATCAAGGAGGTAAGCAATAACTGAGTAAGTCCCGTCGCCACGGGGTTCAAGGACAGAAAGCCCGGAAGAGGCCAGCCCCACATGGTGTGCCCCATGGAAACGTAAACCAGCAACAAAAGAAGCACTACGGAGGAAATAAGCCGCGCGGCAAGCGTCCCGGACGATTTCTTATCGCCTTCATCGGGTAAAGCCGCGTTTCGGGCTTCTCCGCCCGCAACTTTGGCCTTGTAACCGGCTTTTTCCACGGCTTCGATTATTTTTTCGTCGCTGAAATTGCCCTCAACGCCCATAGCCCCCGTCAAAAGATTAACCGAGCAGGAAGTTACCCCTTCCACCCCCGAAACGGCTTTTTCCACGGCGGCGCTGCAAGCCGAACAGCTCATGCCGCTGACATCGAATTTTTCCATACCTCTACCTCATAAGTCTGTACAACACGTCGACAAGCTCGTCGACGGTTTCCTTTTTACCGCTTAAAATGTCGTTTGTAACGCAGGTGCGTATGTGATTTGCAAGCAGCTCCTTGTTAAAAGAATTAAGCGCCGCCGTCACCGCCGATACCTGTACCAGTATATCCGTGCAATACGCGTCCTTTTCCACCATGCTTTTAATGCCGCGCACCTGTCCTTCTATACGGTTAAGCCTGTTTATAAGCTTGTCGTACTCGGATTTATCGCGATGTTTGGTTTTGACGCATGAACACTCGCTTACACATATTTTTTCGTCCGTCACAGCTATTATCTCCTTTGCTTTTATTCTTCATCGTTGCCTTATAAAACTTAAACGCTTTCACCGCCGCTTAACCGCTTTTTCCCGTACGCGACATAAACAGGCAACTCAATTATACCCCCACGGGGTATAATCATTATATACCCCGTGGGGGTATATTGTCAAGCATCCGAAGAAAAATTTTTTTAATTTTTTTACGCAACCTGAACGCTACTTAAATCAAACCTCAATACATAAATCCGCAACCGTCAAAATCCTTTTAAGGCATACCACTTTATTCAGCACAGTTAATTTAAGTTTTTTTATCTGCTATCGATAAACTCTTCCTTAACAATCAGCCGCTTATCCGCGTTACATGCTTCGGTTGTTAATTCCCTGACCCCGTTACACAACCCAATTTTCGTATATGGTTGATTGTACCCATTTAATCAATCGAATTAAATTGCTGTTTTTATAAAAAATTATTAAAAGAAAAATAGAAAATTTATGGATAAATATTTTATAAACGTCAGATACGCATTTAAGCTGAAATACTTTCCGATTAAAAAAACACAAAAAAAAGACCGCAATTCTTTTTTTACGAAATGCGGTCTGAAACTTTTAACGTTTATTGCAAAACGGATAAATCATCTCCTTTTGGAAGAAACTTTAACCTTTATATTCATTTTTTTGATTACGGGCACGATAAACGCTATCAGCAAAATCACCACGAAAATCGCCAGCGCGATATAGCGCCATCTGAGATAATCGCGGATATCGAAGGCGGAACCGGATCCGCCGCCCGACTGAGGCGTCTTTTGCATTGCGCCCGCGCCGTAGAACAAACGCATTTCTCCGCTTGCCTCATCATAGCGGACGGATAGCACAATGCTGCCCTTTTCGTCCGTTCTTAAAATATTTTCGTCTTTGAACCCTTGCGCTTTGAACTGGTCCAGTTTTTCCTGATGCGGATGGCCGTAGGAATTACCCTCGCCGCAGCTTATGACGATTAAAGTGTTTTTCACCGACTGAGGAGTGGTAATCGCCTCCACAAACGCTTCACCCGTGCTGGTACGGCTGCCGTGATGTCCCGCTTTAATGACGCTTACCGCGTAATCGTCGTCAAAAACTGCAAACTTACCCGACTTTGCGTTGACTTTCTCGACAAACTCCGCCTCGCCTTCCTTTTCGCAGTCGCCCGTAAGCATGAATTTTTCGCCCTCGTATTCGAGAACCATTATGGGCGAATAATTGTTGCTGTCGTTGTAAGAGTCGCTGTTAGGACCGTAAAACGACAGGGAATAATAGCCGTCCTCCCCCTCCGAAATACCTTCGGGCACGATGGGATCCAGCAAATAGGAATTTATGTACACCGTGGGATTGCTTTGGTAAGCCGCTTCCAGCACTTCCATATACACTTTTGTGCTTTTGCCCTCGCAATCCGCGGAAAGCATATCCGCGTCGGGATCGGTATAACCGCTGTATGTGCTTAAAACGTTGGGACGGTAAAAATTCTTGGCGGGATAGCTTAAAAGCACGTCGTCCAAAGAACCGCAATGATCCGCGTCCGTGTGCGTCAGTATCGCGTAATCGAAATAGGTAATCGTATTGCCCTCGTCGTCCTTGATGTTTTGCTCTATGTAGTCAAGCAAAGCGTCTTTGGCGTCCCTGTCGCCGCCGTCAATAATCATGGTTTTATCGTCGGGCAATTCCACTATACACGCATCGCCCTGCCCCACGTCCACGAAATGAACGTTAAGGTCCTCTTTTTCTATTACGCCCGTCGCAGCGTCACCCTGAGAATCCGGATTTGCCTCGCCATCGCCATGAGCAACGTTTTCTTCCGCCTGTTCGCTTGAAGTCTTAAGCCCCAGCGCGGAATCTATCCTGTCTTCGAACATAAAGACGCTGACCGCCAGAATAATACCCACAAGGACAACGATAAGTATTCTTATTCCCCAATGCGGATTGTAAGCGGATTTTTCGCTTTTCTTAGCCATAAAAAATAATCCCTCCGGTAAAAACGCGGTTCTGCCGCCTGCGCATAAACCCGAAAACCGTTTTTGCACAACAGCCGTTTAACAATCGGTTTACTCGGCTTTATATTCCTTGCCTCGTATGCTTATATGCGCATAAAAAAGTAAAAATGCCTGCCTGTGCGGGAATTTAACCCGTTGATTATACCCGACGTAATATCCTGCGGGAAAAACAAACTATGCTTTGTTCCCCGACGCAAAATAAATTGCCTATTGCTTGTAAATAAGGTCTATTATATCGTTGCACTTGCGCTTTGCCGCCTCGTAACCCAATCTGTACATACGGTCGTAGCCCTCCTTATCGGTGGCCTTAAACGCCGAAAGATCGGGCGCGACGATGATGTCCGAATTTATAAGTCCCTGCACGGACGCGTTTGCCCCCATTATGTCGAAAGAAGCTTTAAGTACGCTGATAAGTCCCGTTTCCTTGGTCCCCGCGCCGCGAGTGGGATTGACGTCCACCGTTATGACGAAATCGGCGCCCATGATTCTGCATACGTCCGCGGGAATGTTGTTTAAAAGTCCGCCGTCGACAAGATGCTTTTCGCCCAGAATAAGCGGCTTGAAAAACAGCGGAACGGTACTTGAAGCCGAAACCGCGGTCGCCACGCTGCCGCTGTCAAGAAGCACTTGTTTCCCCTCGACAAGATCGGTCGCCACCGCGCAAAAGGGCTTGTTAAGGTCCTCGATATTCTTGTCGCCTATAAGGTCGCTTACTATTTTGCCAATTTTGGTGGAGTCGTCGGGCGACCAGATAAAGCCTTTTTTGATATCCTTCATCTGCAGCCCCGCCCCGTGAAGAAGCATATCGCGAGGGGCGACTCCTGCGGCGTAAAGAGCCCCGACTATACTTCCCGCCGAGCAACCTACCACCAGGTCGAAATCTATGCCCTCCTCTATAAACGCCTGAATCGCGCCTATATGGGCAAAGCCGCGCGCACCGCCGCCGCCCAGGCAAAGGGCCGCCTTGCCCTTTTTCCTGACCGAGCCCTCTTTAAGCGCACGGGTACGCTTCATCCGCTGTTTGTTTTCGGCTTGTTCCCGCTTCAGTTTACGATTTAGTTTGACTTTTTCCCACCAGTTCATATCAAATCCGATTTTCTCCACGGCGGCAGGTTTTTATCCTAAAGCGCGCCGAAAAATAATTCTAAAACCACGTATTAAGCTTAAGTGACCGTTACGACGAAAGCATATAACCCTTTTCGACAAAGAAAAAGCGTTTGCGCCCTTCGGGTCTGTTTATAAAACCGAAACAAAAACTAAACTTTTATGCCGCGCGCCGACATTCATACTGCGACAAAACCTTTTATGCGGTTTTAAGCCGATGCCGTAAAGCTATCTGCACGCTTACGGTCAAACCGATTTATAAGCAAAAAATTTATTGCCTTACTTGCGCGCGCAAGTAAAATATCTTTGTTCCGCATCAGCGCAATTTAACGGAGACGAAATTATACGGCGGCACACTTCAAACTTTTTATCCATGTAAGTCGGTTTTATTATCTTCGGAATCATTTTTTTGCCGAAGATTTTTCTTCCGATTGCGCGTTTGCGGTTTCCGTTTCTCCCGCATCCGAATCCTCTATCCCGTTGCCGGAAGGCTTGCCGCCCTTGACTTTACGGTCCTGCTCCAGCTCGAACTGTTCTTCCTCGTCGTTGTCGGTATGCTGTTTAACGCTTTCGAAAAGCACGGGAATACGCGGCATGACTATCATGGCGATGACCAAAGAGACGGCGACCTGTATGGGGCCCGACACGAAATTGAAAAGCGACGCCGCCCAGCCGTAAAGGATAAGGTCGGTAAGAAAGTAGCCCGCAATCACCAGAGCACCCGAAATAAGCATGGAGAAAAGCCTGCGCAGAATGGGACGGCGGCGTTTAAAGACGTACAGGTACAAAATGCCGCACAGAAATCCCTCCCCGCCCTTTATGACAAAAGTAAAAGGCGCGTATATCGCAAAGCCCGAAAATATATCCGCAAGGGAGGAACCAAGCGCGCCTATGATGGCGCCGCCGATAGGGCCCAGCATGGACGCGGAAATAAAAATAAGCGCGTCGCCGAAGTTGACGTAACCGTAGCCCACCGGAATTTGCACGAAAACGGTCAGCACGCAAACAAGCGCCGAAAACAACGCGATAAGCACTACGTAAAAGGTCGAAGCTTTTTTTCTGTCCTTGTCCACTTATAACAAAGCCCCTCGTTTGAACATGATTTTCATCGATTTTCCCGCCGCCAAAAGAGGAAAGCCGCCGTTTAATTACAAAGCCTGTACGGTAACTTTGATTTTTGCGGACACTTCCGCGTAAGGTTTCACAACCACGTCGTAAGTACCGACCGACTTGATGACGTCGTTAATTACGATTTTTTTCTTGTCGATTTCCACGCCTTGTTCCTTAAGCGCGTCCGCCACGCTTTGAGTGTTTAGCGCGCCGAACAGTTTACCCGTTTCGCCCACCTTGATTTTGACGACGACGTTCATGCCGTTAATGCGCTGCGCCAAAGCCTGAGCCTCCGCTTTTTCCACGGCTTTACGGTGTTCGTCCGCTTTTTTGCTTATTTCAAGGCTGTTGACCATGGAAGACGTGGCTTCAACGGCCAGTTTGTTTTTTATGAGATAATTACGGGCGTAACCGTCGCTGACGTTTACTATATCGTTCTTTTTGCCCTGACCCTTGACGTCCGCAATCAGTATAACTTTCATAGAAATTCCTCCCGTTTTTTTATATTTTATACTTTTAATGTTCTTTTGTCAAGAATAAGCCGCGACGGTTTTACTCATAATAAAAGTATTACTTAAGGAGGTTTATAAAAATGAAAGATTTAAAATGCGGACTTAAGGGTTGCAAGTACAACAAGGGCTATTGCTGCTGCAGCAAGGAAATCAACGTAGACTGCAATACCGATTGCACCACCTATTCCCCCGACGAAAACAAACGCCAGTCCCTTTTTGAGGCCGGCGACGAATTCGCTCGCGCGGATTACTCGGTGGACACCGCCGTTACCTGCGGGGCGGACTGCGTGTTCAACAAAGAAGGCAAATGCGTCGCAAACGGCATTACCGTCATGGGCGAAGGCAACTCGGAAGCGACTTGCCTGACTTTTATCAAAAAATAAAACCCGAACTTTACCTTACCTTGTTTATTCGGTGACGCGCGTCAGCGTTAAAAAAAAGCGACTTACCACCATCAAAAAAACTCGATTTTACTAATTGCGGCGGAAATCGTTTCAGCCGAAAATCTAAAACGAGAATGATGGTTCAGGTCTTAAGTTCCGGCCTTGACCGGGCTTAAAAAAAGTTACACAAAAAGGCGTTCATTTATATAATGAAACGCCTTTTTTCTTATGCGCTTTTGTTTTCTTTTCTATTTTTTCCAGAATCCATAAACTTCGTTAGCGGGCATGATGTAACTGAAAGTATCCGGATATTTTTTCAGTATTCTTTCAAGATCGCCCAGCTGACGGCGCTTTATCACGCAGTTAAGCAGTTTATGCTCGTTTCCCGTATATTGTCCGACGGCGTCCACTACCGTCACGCCTTTGCCCAGCTTTTCAAAGATTTCCGCGGAAATCTCCTCGCAATGATTGGTGACGATTTCGGCTTTCAATGCGGATTTGCTGCCTTTTAAGAACTTATCCGAAACCGCGCCCGAGGAAAACGCCTCTATAATGGCAAGCAATATGGGGGTAAGGCCGTTATCGTACACGAAAAACGACAGCAGTATTATGGAAGAGTCTATTACGAAAATAACCCAGGAAATGCCTATATCCTTGCGCCTTTTCTGCACTATCGCCGCGATTATGTCCGTGCCGCCCTGACTGCCGCCCGCGCGCACCATGAAACAAAACGCGAACCCGCACATGACGCCGCCGAAAACGGCAGAAATTATCGCCGTATCCGAGTCGTGATAAATAAGCCTGCCGTCAAACAGTTTGTTAAGTTGTTCTATGGCTATGGTGACGACGCTGTATAAAAGCGTATAAGCGCCCGTGGCAAAGAAATATCGCTTGGAAAGGAAGAAAAACGCAAGCACCAGAAGAGGAATGTTGATAAGCAGGTTAAAGTAGCCCAGGTTTATACCCGTAACGTACTCAAGCATGACCGCGATACCTGCGACCCCTCCCACCGCAAATCCGTTGGGAGTAACGAAGCAGTATGTGCCCACGCCCCTTAAAACGGCGGCGGCCAGAATGCAGACAGCCGCGTCGATAAAGGAACGCAGTTTTTTCTCATCCACGGGTACGGCGATTTCCTTGCCGCTGTCCAGCCGTATAACCCTTTTCTGTTCTTCGGGCTTTTGCTCTTCGGGTTTCTGATCTTCCGATTCCCGTTCTTCGGGTTTTTG
>CALVUQ010000038.1 GCA_944363615.1 uncultured Clostridia bacterium
TGGTACTCCCGGCGGGAATCGAACCCACAACGGCCCCTTAGGAGGGGGCTGTTATATCCATTTAACTACGGAAGCGCGCAAGGCTTACTTTTAATCGCTTAGTTATTTTAGTATAATTTGCGATAAAAGTCAAGCGCGCGGGTCACAGATTTATAAATGAACGAAAAAGTTTCAAGGCTTCGGCACAATCTGAAGCGGTAGCTTCGGGAATGTCGTTAAAGGGGAAAGGAATATTAAGCTCCTCATATTTTTTCACGCAAAGTTTCCTGAAGGGCAGAAACTCCACTCCCCTTGTAAAAGGAAACGTATTTTTAATCGCTGCAAGCGCCGATACAGCCCCCTTGCCGTCGTTTATTGAGGGGACCAGAACATTGGTCAGAAGGACGTCCTTTTTTAAATCGCGGCAAAGGTAAAGAAAGGGCGAATATTTATTAAGCAACGTTTCGCCGTTTTCGCCGTTCTGATTTTTTATATCCAGTCTTACGCCGTCCAACCGCCTTATAAGTTCCGCGTCGGCAATCGTACCGTTTGTTTCGGCTATTACGGTAAGGTTCAAAGCGTGGACCTCGTCCGAAAACGCGCGGCAGAAATCTGATTGCAGAAAGGGCTCGCCGCCCGAAAGCGTAATACCGCCGCCCCCTTTAAGATACGGAAGAAAGCGTTTTACGGTATTGACCGCATCGGAAAGGGAAATTTCCTTACCGTTGCCGTAAAGCGTTTCGGGATTGTGACAGAACGGACAGCGCAGATTGCAGCCCGAAAAGAACAGGACGCTTCTTAAGCCCTCCCCGTCCACGGCGGAACCGTGGTAAAACGAATCTATGCGTGCCTTACAGTCCTTCATGATAAGTGCGCTGCAATACTTCCAGCTGCTGGGCGCGGCTCAGCTTGTGGAAGTTGACCGCGTAACCGGAAACCCTTATGGTGATATTGGGATAAAGGTCGGGATTTTCCATTGCCGCAACCAGTTTTTCGCGGTCGATGACGTTGACGTTGAGATGATGCGCGTTCTGGGCAAAATAGCCGTCAAGCATGCGCACGAGGTTTTCGGTACGGGTGTTTTTGTCTTTGCCGAGTGCGGAAGGCAGAATGGAAAACGTATTGGAAATGCCGTCCCTGCAGCACTCGTAAGGCAATTTAGCCACCGAGTTCAAAGAAGCAAGCGCACCGGAGTGCTCCCTGCCGTGCATGGGGTTAGCGCCGGGCGCGAACGGGGCGCCCTTTATTCTTCCGTCGGGAGTGCTACCCGTCTTTTTGCCGTACACGACGTTTGACGTAATGGTAAGCACGGACAAGGTATGTTTTGCGCCGCGGTACGCAGGAGTCTTTTTAAGTTCTTCGGAAAAGTCGTGCAGTACGGATACGGCTATGCTGTCGGCGCGGTCGTCGTCGTTGCCGTACTTGGGATAATCGCCTTCTATATCGAAGCTTTCGATAAGCCCGTTTTCGCCCATGCGGGGAGTTACCGACGCATATTTTATTGCGGAAAGCGAATCTGTAATTACGCTTAAGCCCGCCACGCCGCAAGCCATGAAGCGCTCTACCTCCGTATCGTGAAGCGCCATCTGAATTTTCTCGTAAGCGTATTTGTCGTGCATGTAATGGATTACGTTCAGAGTGTTGACGTAAAGGCGGCACAGCCAGGCGCGGTATTTTTTGAACTGAGTCATAACCTCGTCGTAATCAAGTTTGCCGCTGAAAACTTTGCCCTCGGGCGCAATCTGAACGCCGCTGTTTTCGTCGCGGCCGCCGTTAAGGGTAAGCAACAAAAGTTTGGCAAGATTGCAGCGCGCGCCGAAAAACTGCATCTGTTTTCCTATCTTCATCGCGGAAACGCAGCATGCTATTCCGTAATCGTCGCCGTAAACGGGCCGCATGAGGTCGTCGTTTTCGTACTGAATGGAATCGGTGTCCGCAGAAACGCCTGCGCAGAATTTTTTGAAAGCTTCCGGCAATTTTTCAGACCACAGTACGGTCAGATTGGGCTCGGGCGCGGGTCCCAGGTTATAAAGAGTGTTGAGCACGCGGTAAGAGTTTTTTGTAACCATCGTTCTGCCGTCTTCGCACATTCCGCCCACGCTTTCCGTAGTCCAGGTGGGGTCGCCGCCGAAAAGCTCGTTGTATTCGGGGGTGCGAAGCTGCCTTCCGAGCCGCAGTTTTATGACGAAATCGTCCATAATTTCCTGCGCTTTCTCCTCGGTAAGCGTGCCGTTTTTAAGGTCGCGTTCGAAATAAATATCCAGGAAAGTGCTTACTCTTCCAAGGCTCATGGCCGCGCCGTTCTGCTCTTTTATAGCGGCAAGGTAAGCAAAGTAAACCCACTGAACGGCTTCCTCGGCGTTTGCGGCGGGCAAAGAAATATCCTTGCCGTAACCGGCGGCCATTTCCTTAAGCGCCTCGAGAAAGCTTATCTGCTTGTAAAGCTCCTCCAGAGTGCGGATGTTTTCTTCGCTCATGTCCAGCGCTCCGTAACGGGCTTTGTCCGCCTTTTTAGCTGCAATAAGCGCGTCCGTGCCGTACAGCGCTACCCTGCGGTAATCGCCTATTATTCTGCCGCGGCCGTAAGCGTCGGGAAGCCCCGTTATTATGCCCGCGTGACGGGCGGCGCGCATTTCGTCGGTATAAACGTGAAATACGCCGTCGTTGTGCGTCGTCTTGTATTTAAATTGCTCCTCTATCTTATCCGAAAGCTTGTAGCCGTAAGCCTGGCACGCCGCGCGCGCCATTCTTATCCCGCCGAAAGGATTGACTCCGCGCTTGAGCGGCGCGTCCGTCTGAAGTCCCACTATTATTTCGTTTTCGCGATCTATGTAACCGGGCGCATAAGACAAAAGCGAAGAAACGCGCTCCGTATCCACGTCGAGAACGCCGCCTTTGTCCCGCTCCGCCTTCAGTAGAGCGTTGACTTTATCCATAAGCGCACGTGTGCGCTCAGTGGGCCCGCAAAGAAAGTCCGCCCCGCCCTCGTAAGGAGTGTAATTCCGCCTTATGAAATCCGCGACGTCTATTTTATTTTCGTAATCGCCGCCGTTAAATCCCAACCATTGCTCGTACTTCATGTCATTCACCTCTTCAAAATAAGTCCGAAAATAACCGTCTTGCGCCCTTGCTTTACAAAAGTAAAGCGGTAAACAAAAACCCGGGCGAGAAACGGCTCTGCCCAGGTGGTCGGCTGATAAACTGGCTTTTCGTTCCACTGCGGTAAACTCCGCTTTATCCACCGGTAGCGAAAAGCATAATTTTTTTAAGGACGGATTTCTTTCTCCGTCTACGATAAAAGTATAAACCAATTTACAACGCTTGTCAATACTTTTTTCGCGTAACCGAAAAAAATATTTTGCGGCGTCTTTGCGGCCTTTTTTAACGCTTGATTAGCCTTGTTGACAGCGGCTTTTTACAGCGGCTTTGTCACTTCGAAAGGATTTGATACCGCTGCTTGCGCGCATTTTAAGGCAACTGCGCGGTTATCCGCGATTTCGGGATAGTAGTCGGGA
Source organism: uncultured Clostridia bacterium (assembly GCA_944363615.1). GTDB lineage: Bacteria > Bacillota > Clostridia > Christensenellales > Pumilibacteraceae > UBA10677. Next base: position 3,495 of record CALVUQ010000038.1, read on the forward strand.
ATCAGATTGCATTTTGCCGCTTTACCTGTAAGGAATTGGGCAACCGTCAGCGAGGCGATATATCTTCCCAGCCCGAAAGATAGATGGAATCCGTCACGCGTAAGTCCCGTAAGTCCTTTTTCGCGCGCGTTTTCTATCGCCGTCCCGCAAGGAATGACTCCGTCAAATCGATTAAACGGTAAGATTCTGCTTTTTACCGCAGCGACGATAGCATTGTACATCTTTTCATGCGAATGATCGTAACGGTAAAACTCGGCATGCGTACTGTCGTCGTCATACGCCCAGGTCATATGCCAATAAACGCGCGCATGAGGACAACTCGCTTTTACGGCGTTCAGAACGACGTCTATGTCTTCGTTATAGCTTTCCGCCACGCCGCTTAATCCGCTGCACTGCTGCAGCGTCACCACATCCCACTGCTCGTCATTAAGTGCATAAAGCGCAGTTGTTTCGGGTCGGTTTGTAAATCCGCCGGCGTTAAACTTACGGTATTCGTAAGCCGCGGCGTCGTTTTTTATATTGTCCGCATGCAACGAAAGCGGACATCCGCCTATGAACAATATACCCACGACGGAATCGGTTTCTCCTATACTTGACAAAACGTCGTAAAGTCGCCAGCCGGCATCGTCGCTGAAGCTGTTGCCTATAAACAATATTTTCATAAAACATTCGCCCTTTGCTTATTAAATCGGATTAAGTTTGATAGCGTTACAAACACACGGACCATAAAAGCAAAGACGCCGACTTTGAAAAACAAAGGCTTTTTACGGTCTTTGCCAAAAGGTTTTTTACTGTCTTTGCCGATAAAATATTTATTAAATTTTTAAAGCGAATTGTAAAACTATGCCTTTACGTCGGCGGCGATATCCGCGATAAGCTTATCGAAAGCGGCTTTATCGTAGGACGCCGCTTTAAGCGTCACAGTGTCCCCCACAATTCTGCAGTTTTTAAGTGACTCGGCCTTTTCGCGCATGAGTTTACCCGAGGAAATAGCCCAGCTGCCGCTTTCGACGAAAGAAAAGGCACGGTTTTGGACGTTAAGCGCTTTAAGGTCGTTAAGGAAATATTCCATTTTGGGATAAATTCCCGCATTGTAGGTAACCGAAGCCGCAAGCACGTTGCTGAACCTGAACACACCCGAAACAAGGTAAGACGTATCCGTTTCCGACACGTCGAAAAGCACTGCATTAACCCCCGTTTCCTTAAGTTTTTCATAGGCCTCTTTTGCAAGCGCCGCCGTATGTCCGTACATGGAAGCGTAGACGACAAGCACTCCCTTTTCTTCGGGAAGATAGCCGCTCCAAAGCGTATAAAGGCGCAGTACTTCTCCTATGTGTTTTCTTATGACAAGGCCGTGCACGGGGCAAATCGTTTTAATGTCCAGACCCGCAGCTTTTTTAAGCACGGCGGAAACCTGAGCGCCGTATTTACCCACGATATTGGCATAATAACGCCTCATTTTTTCCAGACGCTCATCGTCGAAATCCTTATCGTCGAATATTTCGTCGCCCTCCGCGCCGAACGCACCGAACGCGTCCTGAGAAAACAGAATTTTATCGCTTTCGTCATAGCACATCATGGATTCGGGCCAATGAACCATGGGCGTCATTATGAACTTAAGAGTGTGTTTGCCCAGCTTAAGCTCCTCCCCCTCACACACGACAAGCATGTCTGAGACGGCGTCGTCGCATACGTAAGAGGAAAGTATCGTCTTAGTCTTCGGGTTGCCCACAAGGCGCGCCTCGGGATAAGTTTTGATAAGCCGCCCTATCGCTGCGCCGTGATCGGGTTCAAGATGATTGAGAACTATGTAGTCAAGCGGTCTGCCGCCCAGCGCGGTTTTAAGATTGACAAAATAATCGTCCTCAACTTCGGAAGCGGCGCCGTCAAGCACCGCGGTTTTTTCGTCGGAAATAAAATAAGAATTATAAGCCACTCCTTCGGGAATGGGAAAAAGTCTTTCAAAAAGTTTTTTGCCGTCACGGTCGCTTGCGCCGATTGCGTATACGTCCTCGGTTACCTTTACAACTGACATAAAATATCCTCCGTTTCGGCCGCTTTATGCGCGGCGTCGTTACAAATAAAACACTGTCGGCGGCAAGGCTTTGTCGCGCGGGCCTTACGTTTCCTTTTTATAAACAGCCCTCCGTCTCCCCTTGCGCCGACTCTATTATAACATAACGCTTTTGAATCCGTAAAGCGGTAAAAGGCAAATTATCGCGCGCCCGTGAATTTTCTTTTTTCGCGCTTTGCAGAAGAACCAGAGTTAAGGCGCCCGGCATTCTCTTTATCGGTTTGCAAGTCTTTACCGCCAAAAGCCGAGCGTCCGATTCCCGCTATTTTACGCACCGCCGCTCCCGCCGCCGACCCGATTACGCAGCCCGACAAAGCGGAAAGCAAATACGCCGCGTAAAAATCGGAAAATACGACCAGCGGCAGAAAAGAGAACGCCGCTGAAGCGAATAGTGGCGCTATAGCGAAAAACGGCGACCTGAAAGCAAAGGTGAAAAACGACGCCGCCGCAGAAACGTAAGGAACCGCGACAAACGCGGTTATCACAAAATACAAAGTGTCTGCTTTAAAAGCATATCTGCCGAAAATAAACATTATCGCCGCAGACACGGCTACCGCCGAAAGCGCGATTGCGGTAACTAAAGGCGATTTATTCATCGTCTCCCCCCTCCTTAATCTTAAGTTATTATGCGCAACAAACCTGTTATAAATGCAGTCGGCAATGTCTTACTTTTTCCCGCACATTTCTTAATTTACAGTAAATACGGCTTTCCGCATGCTGCTTCCTTCGGCGGAAAAACCGTATTTTGCGAAGATACGGTTTCATAAAAATCATGCACGGCGATTCTATTTCGGCTGCGGAAAATTTAAAGCGGCATTTTTATGTAAATAAAATAAGCAAAACGAATGGCCTTTTTTTACCATAAAAAAGGCGGCAGGCGCCGCCGATTACAAGAATCAAATTAAACTTTCTCCGCCTTACCACACAAATTTACCACACGAACTCCGCCTTTGCGATTTCTCCGTTATCGATAATGATGTCCTGAGCGGTCATGGACTTGTTTACGACAGTTACGAAATAAGCCCAATCGGCAATTTCCTCCGCCGTAGCCCATTTAGGTATAAGCGTCTGATCCATTATTCGCTTCCACATAACGGGATCGGAAATCACACGGTCGTTTAAGGAAGTAAGTACGCCGCCGGGCGACAGGCTGTTCGACGTCGCGCCGTACCCGGCAACCCTTAACGCGACGTTTTTCATGTATGCTAAAAGCCCGCCTTTGCTTGCGGCGTATTCGGGAAACTCCGACCCGCTTGTCGCGCTTGCGGAGGCGATGAACAGCACGCTTCTGATTTTTTCCTGAAAAGCGTATTTTTCGGTCACTCGGATGGTGCCTTTGAGATTGACGTCGATATCCCTTCCCGAGTCCTGAACTCCCGCGTTGTTTATGAGAATTTCCGCATCGGTTATATCGGGTAGATCCGAAGAAAAAATGTCGGCGCATATATGAGAGTATTTTTCATGCTCTATCGTAGGTGCACATATATCCAGACCCACGACGCTGTGGCCGCAGTCCAGAAATTTAACGGCGATTGCTCTTCCTATACCTTTACTTGACCCCGTCAGCACTACTTTCATTGTGCGCCCTCCTTGATTCGACGTATAAAAGATATTCTTCGCCCACTCTGTCTTTTTTCCATCTTCTGCATGTGGCAAAACCGAAATAAGAGAACGCCGCTTCGCAAAGAAGCTCCGCCACCATACCGGTAAGCGAACAGGTAACGCACTGCAAAAGCGACCAGCCGAAAAACACATGGCTTACCGCAAGCGCGAATATCATGTTGTCCGCAAACTGACCTATTGCCGTGGAAACGTAGGATCTTAAAAAGAAAGCCGCCGCACCGTCGGGATTTTTTTTGAACAACCTGCCTATCCCGCGATTGGTAAAATTGTTTATGACCGCCGAAGCCGCAAACGCAAGAGTACTGCCCGCAAGGACGTACCATGTTCCCGCAAAAGTCGCGTCCAGCGCGGTATTTATGACCTCTTCACTGCCGTCGACGTAAGACTGCGACCAAATCCCGGGAATTGCGCTGCCGGCGTAAAACAACAGACAAAACACGAGATTGAGAATTATGGCAAAGACGGATATCTGAGTGGCGGCTTTCGGTCCGAAGTGTTTCGTGATTATATCCATCGAAAGAAACGCAAACCACGAAACGATTATTCCGCAGTCAAGCGCCAACCAGTCCACGGGTAAAACTATGCTTTTGTTGGCAAGCAGATTCATACAGAAAACCGACAAGACAAACGGCGCAACCACAACGAAAGGCACGCTGCGCATCAAAAGCTTAAATTCGTAAAATTCGTTCATCAATCTTTTTTTCATACGCTTTCCTTGTTTATGACAATGCCCGTGACGAACCGAATTCCGCAAATAAAAGAAAAAGGCGCATAATACGCCCATCCGTTTCCGTAGTTTTGTTTAGCGACAGGATGGTCACGAACTGTCAGATTCAATTTTCTTTATTATATCAATTGTTTAACGCGGTGTCAAGCATTGCAATCTGCCGATCAGTCTTTTTTGAGCCTTAACTGTACTTTTATTCTTCTCATATTATAAATTGAAGACGCTTTCATGTGACTTGTGGAGGATAAAAATGCTTAAATCCATCAAAAACAATATAGGATTAAACGACTTGTGTCTGATTCTTTTTTTTTGCCGTGCAACTGGTTAACCTCTTGCTGGGCATGATTTTCCCGCTGAGCGACAACGATCCGAAAACCGATATCGACGTCATTAACCGAACCGCCGTCGCGGTGCTTGCGGGTTATTTCATAAGCAAAAACTTCGTTTCCGGAATGCCCGAAATTCCCATTGACGACGGGGCAAAAACACGGCACGTTTTCCGGACTCTGACGGTGGCCTTTATAGGCCTGTTTTCGCTTATCGTTTTGCTTTTTGTCCGCCATAGCGTTTCTTTAACGGTATCTTATGCTACCGTGTCGCAAATGAGGGACATGTATCTTGCGTCCGTTGCCTTTCTTATGGGCACGTCCAAGGCTTAAAATAAACGCAATCGTAAGATTTTAAAATGTATTTCGATCGTTTGTTTTTTTTAAATCGGATTGCCGCCTGCCGAAAAAACGTCGTTATAAAATTTTGATCGTCCCGATATACGCACTTTCGTAACTAACGTCACAGCGAAAAATATTCTTCGTCGGAAACGGGCTCCAGCCATTCGTTTACCGTATTTTCACCGGGCACTTCCACTGCAATGTGAGAAAACCAACTGTCCTTTTTGGCGCCGTGCCAGTGTTTGACGTTTGCGGGTATTTCCACCACGTCGCCGGGATTAAGACTTATTGCTTCCTTTCCCCATTCCTGATACCAGCCGCTTCCCGCCACGCAGAGAAGAATCTGTCCGCCGCCCTTGTCAGCGCGATGTACATGCCAGTTGTTGCGGCATGCGGGCTCAAACGTCACGTTTGCGAAAAACGGTTTGCTTTCAGGATTGGTCAGCGGTTTCAGATATGATTTGCCCACGAAAAACTGAGCGTATGCGGTGTTTTCGGCGCCTAATCCGAACACGTTTTCTTTCTCGAAATCTTTATCCGTCATTTTAGTATCTCCTTTATGAAATAACGTCTTTAATGCAGTTTAACGCATTGAAAAGTCTGGGTACGCCCATGTACGGCATGGCGTGAGCAAGCGCGCATACCACTTCTTCTTTCGTATTGCCTGCTTTAATTGCCCCCGCCGCATGAGAACGCACTTGTACTTCCGCCCCGCCCAAAGCGGCAAGCATTACAACCGTCAGAAGTTCGCGCGTCTTTTTATCCAGTCCGCGCCGCGTCATAAAGTCGCCGAAACAAAGCTCCGTCAGCCATTGAGGAACGCTTTCGTCAAACCCATTCGGCAGCCATGCGTAACGCTTTTTTATTTCGTCGCCGTAAATTTCGGTCTGCGCCTTAAGCCCGTTTTCAAGCCTTGTTTCTTCGCTTACCGTTTCGGCGCTTTCAAGCGGAAGCGTAATTCCGCGCTGCATAAACGCCTCGTTCATGGCGGAAATGGCATTAAGCGTTTTGGGAAATCCTATAAAAGGCGCGCACTGATAAACGGTTTCACGCACTTCAAGCGGGGAAAGTCCCACGTTCAAACAAGCGCCGACATGAGCGGTAAGTTGCGGCAACGTCTGATTAACGGTAAGCACTGTTACGGTTATAAGCTCGCGCATGCGGTCATTTAAGGAGCCGACGTAACACACTTCCCCGAATATGAACCGCTGCAATATCCGCATGAATTCCGGGTCGTTGCCTTCGTTTTGCGTGGGCTTTCCGCCGAACAAAACTCCGAATTTTTCTTCCGTCCTTTTTATCCTGTCCATTTTGTTTTTCTCCGTTTGTCCGAAAATTTTTATAATAACCGAAGCACTTTCCTTAACGGTCCGTTTCCGGTCTTCATTAAGTAAAAATGACAACTCTGCCTTAATGTCAAAAGCCTTAAAAGCCATACCGATATCCGAAATACGAGATCATTATACCATCCCCTGACGGCAATGTCCAATACATAAAATTCATATCGACGTATTCCCGTAAAGCATAATAAGCCCGATTATATTTCATATTTGACTATATTGAATTATAAAAACTATAATGAGTTTTGCGACAAAAAAAGCGCTTGTAACAATTTCGCAATCTGATTGGTTACAAGCGCAAAATAAAATAAACATGATTAAATAAAGTGTTTTACGTCACAAAGTTTATTGCGGCAAAGCGTCCGATCTTTCAAAAAACAAATCTTTTACCCGCAGCCTATTTTTAAAAAACTTTGTTTATACAGGACCGACCGGCAAAGACTTTCAATAACCGAAGCATTCTTTTATGAGTGGTAAACAATGCGACGGCGGCTTTTACGGCGGCTGCAAGTTGAGCACGCGTTGACGGTAACCAAACGGGCGGCCGTCAATCCCGTTTTGACCGATTTAAACTTTTAAAACGTTATTTATTAAACGTAATTACGGCCGGCATCGATAAGATTAAAAAACATTATAACCTTAATAAACATCGAAAAGAGCTTTCGCAGAAACGCCGCTTACCGCTTTTTCTTTGCATAATGCGCATATACGACCAAGGCTATGATAAACACGATGACGACGCAGGCTACGACTATTAAAGCTATCGTATCATTGGAAAGTCCTGTCGGTTCGTTATTTACGGCGTTGTTTTCGTAATCCGACAAATTGCCGATCTGCGCATCTACATAAACGGCGGTCAGAGTCATGCTTTTATCCATGATGAATTCAAATCTTTTGTCATAGACGATTATAGTTCTGCCGCCGTCCACGCTCCAGCCTTTGAATACTTCACCTGAAGGCGCGCTTTGTGCAACTACTACCACATAGTTATTCGCGGGCACATAAACGGCTTTTCCCTCTTCCCCTTCGATAAAACCGTTTTCGACCTTGAGAAGAAATGCGCGATCCAGATACAGTTTTACGGGCATACTTTTCGTCTTGTTACCCGTAGAGTAATTGTAAGTGACGGTTGCAAACATGTAGTCAACATAAATCTTACCGTCCGAATCCAACCTGCCGCCGTTCACTACCACGTCGCTGACTTTGTCAAAATCCAAAACAAACGCCAAAAAGTCAAACTCACACTCACCTTCCGTTTCTTCAACAGCCAATGACCTTACCTGCCGCGAGCAGTCCAAATTAACCAATTGGGTATTTTCAGACAAGTCAATCGATATCAAAGAGTTGTCGTGAATATATAAAGATTTAAGAGCCGTATTGCGCGATAAATCAACCGAAGTCAAATTATTACCGGAAAGATTAAGACTATTAAGCGCGGTGTTTTTTAACAAGACAATTGAATCCAGGATATTATAGGCAAGATTTAATGTCTTAAGCGCGGTATTGCGCGATAAATCAACCGAAGTCAAATTATTACCGGAAAGATTAAGACTATTAAGCGCGGTGTTTTTTAACAAGACAATTGAATCCAGGATATTATAGGCAAGATTTAATGTCTTAAGCGCGGTATTGCGCGTCAAATTAACCGATGTTAAATTATTAAATGAAAGATTAAGATATTCAAGAGCGACGTTATTAGATAAGTCTATTGATTTCAAGGAATTATAGGAAAGGTCTAAATTCTTAAGCGCGGTATTGTGCGACAAGTCAATCAATATTAAGTCATTGTAGGAAAAATTAAGATAATCAAGCGCAACGCTTTCAGATAATTCAAACGACGTCAATAAATTGTTCGAAAGATTTAAGGTCTTAAGCGCGGTATTATGCGTCAAATCGAACGGAGTCAATTGATTAAAGGAAAGATTCAAATACTCAAGCGCACGATTTCCGGACAGGTTGATTGTAGTCAATGAATTTTTTGAAAGATTTAAAGTCTTAAGTGCGGTATTTCGAGTCAAATCAACTGAAGTCAAATTGTTCGAAGCGGCATTTAAACTTTCAAGCCGTGTAAAATTTTCTATGCCTTTAAGAACACTTATGCCTTTTCCGTTCACGTTTATTTCAGTGATTACAAAAATCTCGTCTGAGGACAAAATGCCGTCGCCGTTGACGTCGAACTCTTCGGACAGATAATTACGGAACTTTTCATCGGGGAAGTTTACTTCATCGAGATTAACGTATTTTTCTTTGCACAATTTGATATTAACTTCCATTATATCGGTGCCGTGACCGATTTCATAAGAATAGCTTACGACGGCAAAATCGTTGTGCATTATGACCGTTTTCCCGTCAGGCCCCAACTCGCCGCCCTCCACAGATAAGTTGCTTACTTTACTCATATCGTCCACAACCGTCGAAATATCGAACGAAAAACCGTCCCGGGCGGATAAGACTTCCACCCTTTTATCCTGATTGTTAAAAGACATCATTGTTATCTTTGTATTTGCGGATAAGTCAAGACAAGTCAATGCGTTGTTTTCCACATACAAATATTCAAGCGCGGTATTAGCTGACAAATCCAGCGAAAACAGGTTATTGCCGATGCAATTCAAATAATAAAGCTGTTTATTGCATGACAGGTCAAGCGTCGTCAATTTATTGTTTTCCGCTTTTAACTTTTTAAGTAAAATATTTTTTGATATGTCAAGCGTCGCCACATCATTATTCTCGATATATAAATTTTCAAGCGCGGTATTATAAGATACGTCAAGCTCTGAAAATTTATTGTTTCCCGCATATAAACTTTTAAGTAAAGTATTATTTGATATGTCAAGCGTCGATAATTTATTGTTTTGTGCCGATAATTCATTAAGCGCGACATTTTCTGAAACGTCCAGCATGGTTATATTATTGTCGCTGCAATTCAGCACCGTAAGAAGAACGTTTGCGCTAACGTCAAGCGCTGTCAGTAAGTTGTGTCTGACATTTAAAGTTTCAAGCGCGGCGTTGCTTTTGACGTCAATCTCAGTCAATCTGTTGTCGGCAATAATTAACGATGAAAGCGCGGCGTTGCTTTTTACGTCAAGCGTCGTTAAATGATTATAACTGCAATTCAAAGACTCAAGCGAGACGTTATTTGAAATATCAAGCGTCGTTATATTATTGTAACTGCAATTCAAGGACTTAAGTGCGGCGTTGTTTTTGAATTCAAGCGCCGTTAAATCGTTGTAACTGCAATTCAATGACTCAAGCGCGGCGTTATTAGAAATATCAAGCGTCGTCAAATTATTGTTTGAGCAATTAAGAGAAGACAGCAAAGAGTTAGACGACACGTCAAGCGTCGTCAAATCATTGATAGCGCATTCCAAGAACTCAAGCGCGGTATTGTTTGAAATATCAAGCGCCGTCAAATTATTGCTGTTAACGGATAATTTTTTCAGCGCCGTATTGGCACTTACGTTAAGTTCAGTCAGATTGTTGTAATCGCAGTATAAATATTCAAGCGCCGTATTGTCGGACAGATCTATAGATTCAAACTGGTTGCGGTTTATATATAAAGTTTGAAGAACATTATTTGCAGGCAAATCTAACGAAGTCAAATAGTTATCGTTTGCCTCTAATGAAATAAGGGCTGCATTATCGGAGATTTTTAACGAAGTCAGCCCGCACGAATTACAATTTAAGCCGAGGAGGTTGGTATTTGAAGACAAATCCAATGTTGTCAGATTATTGTCTCTGCAGTTCAGAATCTCCAGCTGAGTGTTTTCAGACAAGTCTAAAGAAGTAAGATGATTGTCGGAAACATCCAAAATTTTCAAAGCAGTGAAATATTCTATCCCCGTAAGGTCATACACATTTGTGCCCGGTGCACCCAGCAAATAAATGGACGTTTTTCTTGAAATTTCGTCGTCGGACAAAAAACCGTCGCCGTCGTCGTCACAGTATCTCGCCACATAGCTCCGAAATTCCTCGTCGGGGAAATTTGTGTCGTTTACGGCTATACCAGCAGTTTCCTCAGCTCTTGCAGGTACTGCTGTCGTTAAGACCAACGCCGACGACAATACAATCAAAACGGAAAATACCGTTAACGTAAATAACTTAATTTTCGACATACGCAAATTCCCCTTTTAAAAATACTGCAATTATTCTTACGCGTATTTTTTCTTTTAAACACATTGCTCCCCTCTTTTATAAGCAAATAACAGCATATTTACTTATAAATTTGAATTTTACGTAACCGTTTGTTTCTTCCGTGTATATATTTATTAACCGTTAAAGACAGAAAAAACTGTCTTTTGCTTTATTATACACCGACAAAATTGAGTTTGTCAATACTCATTCTCTTACCGACTTTTGAATTTCTCCTAATAAGCTGTTCAGTTCGAAATAAGTTTTTCCACTTCCAAAACATCTCAAAAATGCAGTGTTTTACAGGGAAAATCAACATTTTTACAAAAGAAAAGACATTGAAACCGAACAACTGATGGTTCATATTTCAAGGTCTATTCACATGGCTCCTCAGGCAGGATTTGAACCTGTGACACCCACGAGGCGGCGGGCATAGCCCTTGCCCGATTTACTAAAAATGATTCACCGAATCATTTTTACGGCACAAA
>CALVUQ010000039.1 GCA_944363615.1 uncultured Clostridia bacterium
TACGCCGGAGGTAATAAAGGCCGTTTTAAAAAAGCTTAAGGAGTACGGTTACTGCGACGACCGGAAATTCTGTCGGGAGTACGTTAACGCTTATCGCGGCAAATCGGGCGTCAATAAAATCCGTGTCGAACTTAAAAGGCTGGGTGCGGATCCCGCAGCGGCGGAGGAGGCACTTGAGGAAATCGATTCGCAGGAAGAAGCCGCTTTTGCCGCCGCCGAAAAATACATACGCACTCATCGGGATTTCGTAATGGTTAAATTAAAGCATCATCTTTACGCGCGCGGCTTTTCCTATTCGGATATCGACGCCGCCGCGACGCGTGTGGCTGAGGAATATCCGTCGTCGGACGAAGAGGATTTCTGACGGGGCAGACAAGTCGATTAAAGGAGAATTCAGGTAATGATAGGCGTGGACATTGTGGACATAAAAAGGGTGGCGCGCGCCGCCCGAAGCGAACATTTTCTCAGCCGCGTTTTCACCGTCAAAGAACTTGAATATTACGAAAGTACGGGAAGGCGCGACGAAACTCTTGCAGGCTTTTTCTGCGCAAAGGAAGCTGTCTTCAAAGCGCTGGGCAGCGGTATAAGCGGGCTTAACTTTCACGACGTGGAAATCGATCATCTGAAGTCGGGCGCTCCCGTCGTGCACCTTTACGGAAAAGCCGGGGAAGCGGCCGCGGGATATAAGGCGCACGTATCCATATCTCACAACGCAGGCACGGCGACGGCCGTCTGCATGCTGGAGGTATTGAAATGAATCTGCAAGGCGAAAAAGTCGTAACGCCCAATGCTTTGAAAGCCGCCGAGAAAAGACTTATGGATTCGGGCATAACGGAGGACGAGCTTATAGCCCGCGCCGCCGCCGCGATTAAAAAGTCTGTGGAAAAGTCCTTGCCGCGTAACGACGAAAAAATTCTTTTCGTCACGGGCGGCGGAAACAACGGCTGCGACGGGCTTGAATGTGCGCTTAAAATGTTTGAAGAAGGCTTCAGCGTAAGCGTTTTTCCCGTGGGGAATAAGCGCAACGCGGGAAACGAAAGGCGCCTTTCGGAACTTAAAGAAGCGGGCGTTGCGTTTGTAAACAAGATAAGCAAAAACGGCTATCGCACGGTGGTCGACTGCGTGTTCGGCATAGGGCTTACTCGTGCGCCCGAGGGCGAATATGCGCGCGCCATATCCGAAATTAACGCCTCGGCAGCTTTCGTTATTTCCGCCGACGTTCCGTCCGGGCTTGACGCCGACACCGGTAAGGCGTACGGCGCATGCGTTAACGCGGACGAAACGGTTACTTTTACCGCCGTAAAAACGGGACTGATTTTAGGCGAGGGCAGAAATTATTCGGGCGACGTCACCGTTGCGGAAATAGGTATTCCGTGCGCGGTGGAAGGCAGAATACTGTCGGACGAAGACGCGATTTTGCCGCCGCGTAAACCCGCTTCGCATAAGGGAAGTTACGGGAAAGTGCGCGTTATCGGCGGCAGCATGACGATGCCGGGAGCCCCGCTCATGTGTTTCGAGTCGGCCGTTGCGGCTTTGCGCTCCGGTGCGGGATTGGTTACGCTTTGCGTTCCCGAGTCCGAAAAGGCGGCTTACCAGTCGCGCGTCAAGGAAAATATGTTGTGTTTTATGCCGTCCGAAAACGGGAAAATCAAGTTCGACGCAAAAGTTCTTGACGAAATAATCGACGGCGCCGACGCTATCGCAATAGGTTGCGGAATGGGAAAAGACGGCGACACTGCGGCCGTTGTCGGTTATCTTGCAAAGAATTTCAACGGGACGCTTGTTGCGGACGCGGACGCTCTTAACGCAATCAGCCGCGACAAGAGCATAATAGAAGGGCATAAGTGCAGATTGATACTTACTCCTCACGTTGTGGAATACTCACGGCTCAATCCTGATTGCGGCTTGCCTTATCTCGAGGGCATACGCGAGTTCGCCCGCAAGTACGGTTGCGTCATCGCGGTAAAATCCGCAACGACTATTATTACGGACGGCAACGAAACCTGTTTTTCGATGACGGGCGGGCCCATGCTCAGTAAAGGCGGCAGCGGAGACGTGCTTTCGGGTATGATTGCCGCTTTGTCTTGCGTGCTTAACCCTTTTGAAGCGGTCAAGGCAGGATGCTTCCACTTCGGTAAAGCGGGCGAGCGCGCCGCACAAAGACTGGACTCGGTGACAAGCGTGCTTGCTAGCGACGTTATAATAGAAATAGCTTACGCGCGGTAACGGGCGGAAAAAGCGATAAGGTTGCTTACGGCGGCGCGTTTTTCGATGAATTGTCGCAAAAACATTCACAAACATAAAATTGCTGATAAAATCGCGCGCGGGTAACGAATGATATGACTGCGGGCGCGAAAAAAAAGGAGATTACATGAACAAAGTAAAGACGACGATAGTATCTGTGGTAATACTTGCTGTGGCCGCCGTGATGCTGATAGTTTACGGTGCGACTCTTCCCAAGACGGACAACGGACAGAAGAATCTGACTTTGGAAATTAAGTACGAGGACAAGACCTATACTTACGAAGGACTTACCACCGATAAGGGTACGGTGCTGGAGTTCCTTGAAGAATACAACGATTATCTTGACCTTTCTCTGGTAACGGAGGACAGCGTTTACGGCGCGTACATCACTTCCATGAAAAACACGGCGCAAAACGACGAAAAAGGTTATTACTATACCTACAAAATCGACGGAGAATACGCTTTGCTGGGCGTGTCGCAACAAAGCCTTACCAAAGAAGACGGCTCCTACGTTTCCGTGATAACTTTCGAATACGGCACCCAGAATTACGACGAGAATTTCAACACTCTTTCCACCACGCTGGCAAAGGGCGGCGACGACAGCAGAACCGCCACTCCCGTTTCCACTCAGGCAATCGTGCTTATCGCGGTGGGGGCGGTGGTCGCTTTGGCTGCAGTTGCCGGTGCGGTCAAGCTTATAATCGCCAAGGCAAAAAAGAGTAAAGATGAGCGTAACTGAGGAAAAAACCAACGGTTTGCAGACATCAAACGCGGGCGGAAAAGCGCTTCTTCCTGAAAAAGGGAAAAAGGTTTCTCCCGCGCGCGCAATCGCGGAGACCGCCGTCATGAGCGCCATGCTCGTGGGCGGTAAGCTTGCGCTGTCCTTTATTCCCAACGTGGAGGTAGTAACCACGCTTACCATAGTGTTCGGCGCGTGTTTCGGCTTTCGCGCCGTACCTGCAAGCTTGGTTTTCTGCACGGCGGATATGTTTCTATATGCCTTTTCATTGGACGTGGCGGTTTCTTATTACGTTTACTGGCCGCTGTTGTGCCTTTCGGCGGCGGTTTTGTCCGCGTTAAAAGCAAAATCGCTGTACGTGTATCTGATTCTGGCGCTTGCAGGTACGCTGTTTTTCGGGGTTCTTACCTCGCTGGTTTTTTCGCTTTTTTACAGCGTGCCTTTTGTCCCCGTTTACGTTGCGGGACTTCCGTTTTACGCAATGCAGTTGGTTTCTGCGCTGGTGTTTATGCTTGCAGGGTTCGATCCGCTGTCAAAAGTGCTGAAAAAAATTATCTGAAATTGCATCTGAAGGCAAAGAATACATGGCTTTTGAAAAATGACTGATTTTGTCAAAAATAGTAAAAACGCGTATTGTTACACATACAAACGCGTTTTTTTATTGATAATAAGCGTATATTAAATTTTTATAAGGAGATAAATAATGGGTAAATATCTTATAGAGCTTTCCTTTGACGCCGAAGCAGCGCTTTCGGAACGCGCGCAAAGGGAAAACTCAACGCCCGAAAGAATAGCCGAAGATATCCTTAACACCATGCTTGTCCGCCCGCATAATATGAACGAGAAGGATATGGAGAAAGGCTATCGCGATTGGGGCGAAATCAATCTGAATTTAAGCAAGTGATTTACAAGGAGTATTATGGAAATAAAACGCGGTGAATTGTTTTATGCCGATTTAAGTCCCGTCGTGGGCAGCGAGCAGGGCGGAGTTCGTCCCGTGCTGGTCATTCAGAACGACGTCGGCAATAAATATTCGCCCACGGTCATAGTGTGCGCCGTAACCAGTCAGATGACCAAAGCAAAACTTCCTACGCATATAGAGTTCAACAAAGGCGATTTCGGGCTGAACAAGGATTCCGTCGCGCTTTTGGAGCAAATCCGCACCATCGACAAACGCAGGCTTAAGGATAAAATAGGCGTCGTGACAAGCGAAGTCATGCGTCGTATCGACAAAGCGCTGCTCATTTCCCTGGGATTCGTTAAGTAAAATTTTGCTTGACTGAATAAACTTTACAACCTGTCCGAACTGAAGTTTATGCGATAAGTTTTCTGCTGTATTAAAAGACCGATAAACTGAAGACTGCCGCTGGTTATCGCGCGCACGAAATCAATAGGATTATTTATGAAACAAAAACCGCCTTCAGGTTAAAAAAAGGGCGGTTTTTTTGTAGTTACGTTTTAAGGCGGACTAAGAAATAAATCTCAGGAGGAAACGTCGTTGAATCGGCTAAAAAGAAATGGGCGCAAAGGGATTACGATAAAGCCTAAAGCGTTATCCGGCCGATTGTTGAGTGTATATAGGTCATTGGGTCGGGCGGGCAGGCGCGCGTAAAACCGCGGACCCGTATGATTATCTTTGAAAGGGCAGAAAGTCCTCGTTGTCGTCCTTATCGTAGATAAAGTCGCACGCGATAAGACTTGCGCGTTTTACGGTATCTTTGCCGTATTTACGCCGGATTTTGTCAAGAGCAAGTTCCAGATTTTCGCGCTTACGGTCCTGAGCGTCGAAAAAAGACAGCTGTACGCCGTTTTTGATGTCCGAAAGCGCGGAAACGCTTACCGTGACCGTGCGCATGGGTACGCGGTTTTGTTCGGTCAGCTCCTTTGCAAGTTCGAAAGCGGTTTGCGCTATATCCGTTGCGGCGAATATCGGGCGCGAAAGTTTTTTCTGTTTACTCACGCTTTTAAGCGCGGCGCTTCTAAGGTCCACATGCACGCATTCGCCCTTAAAGCCGTAATCTATCATGCGCGCGGAAATTTTTTCGCAAAGGTAGCAGATTACCGCGTAAAGTTCGTGCTCGTCGGTGATATCCCTTATCGCCGTCATGCCGTGGCCCACGCTTTCCCGTTCGCGCGACACGTCGTATCTCCTGACTTGTTCGTCGTCGGTTCCGAGAGCGTAACTCTTCAGTTTAACGCCCATTTTACCCAACGCGCACTCAAGCGCAGCCTCGTCTTTAAGCGCAAGATCGCCCACTGTAAAAACGCCCAGCGCGTTAAGCTTCTCCTTGGTTTTGCCGCCCACCATCAAAAGCTTATCCACGTCCAGCGGCCAAAGTTTTTTCCTGAACTCGTTTTTGTCCGCCTTAAAGTAACCGTCGGGCGAAGCAAGGTCGCTGCACAGTTTGGCAAGCGGTTTTGTAAAGCTTATGCCTACCGAAACGGTCAGCGCAAAGTTATTTTTGACTTCATCCGCAATTTTTCGCGCGATTTCCTCGCCCGAGCCGAAAAGTTTTGTCGAGCCCGTTAAATCCAGCCAGCACTCGTCCGGACCGAAAGGCTCCACAAGCGGAGTGAAGCGCGTGTAAATCCCGAAAACCGCTTTCGAATATTTCATGTAAAGGTCAAAGTGCGGCTGCACAAAGCGAATACCCGGACATTTTTGTTGCGCGCGGAAAATAACGTCGCCCGTTTTTACCCCCGCCTTTTTGGCAAGCGCGTTTTTGGCAAGCACTACGCCGTGCCGTTTTTCCGGATTGCCTGCAACGGCTACGGGCACGTCCTTAAGAGAAGGGTCAAGCGCACACTCGACGGACGCGTAAAAGTTATTCAGATCGCTGTGTAAAATCAGTCTGTCCATTTTTGAAAAATAATTTGTTTTTTCGCCTTGAGCTTATTTGTTCTGTTTCGGTTTAATCTTAAAAAGATTATAAAAGCCGTTGCAAAATACAGATAAAACCGCTTCAGCCGCGCTGTTTTAATGTTTTTTCACAAGTCAAACAGCCCGGCGTGGGCTTATCGGCGGTATTTCTTTTCTCTCTTAAGACTATATGGCGAGGGAAAAACTCCACGGCTAAATTATAAACCTTTTCGCATTAAATGTCCAATATTTCAACAATTTTGCCTTGACGGCCGCACAAAGAAAACCTTTAAACAATTGCGCATAATAACCTTATGTGCTATACTTTAACCATGGATAAAAAATTCGAACTTGTTTCCGACTACCGTCCCACGGGCGACCAGCCGGAAGCCATCAGAAAGTTAAGCGAGGGCATAGAGGACGGGCTTCGTCATCAGGTGCTTTTGGGCGTCACGGGCAGCGGCAAGACGTTTACCATGGCCAACATAATAAAAAACGTCGAGCGTCCTGCGCTTATTCTGGCGCACAACAAGACGCTGGCGGCGCAGCTTTGCAACGAAATGCGCGAGTTTTTTCCCCATAACCGCGTGGAATTTTTCGTGTCCTATTACGACTACTATCAACCTGAGGCGTACATTGCCAGCACGGATACCTATATCGAAAAGGACCTTGAAATAAACGACGAAATAGACAAACTTCGTCATTCGGCGACCTGCTCACTGCACGAGCGGAGAGATACCATTGTCGTCGCGTCCGTTTCCTGCATATACGGTCTGGGCGCGCCCGAGGAGTATTACAGGCTTTCGGTGTCGCTTCGTCCCGGGGATAAACTGGAGCGGGACGAGCTTATACGCCGCCTTGTCGCCATAAATTACAAGCGCAACGACACGGAGGCAGAGCGCACCAACTTCCGCGTAAAGGGCGACACGGTGGACATTTTCATCGCGTCGTCGTCGGAGCACGGCATCCGCGTGGAGTTTTTCGGCGACGAAATAGATTCGCTTTCGGAGTTTGACATAGTGACGGGTAAGATTGTGGCAAGGCTTAACCACGCCGCGATTTTTCCCGCTTCGCACTACGCCGTGGAAAGGGCGACGCTTAACAACGCCATCACGGCGATATTGAGGGACAAGGAAGAGCAGGTTAAATATTTTACCGACATGAACAAGCTGATCGAGGCGCAACGCATCGACCAGCGCGTGGATTATGACGTGGAGATGATGCGCGAGATAGGTTACTGCAGCGGAATAGAAAACTATTCGCGTTACTTCGACGGCAGAAAACCCGGCGAGCCGCCTTTTACTCTGCTTGATTACTTTCCGCGCGACTTTATAATGTTCATCGACGAAAGTCACATGACCATTCCGCAGCTAAGAGCTATGTACCGCGGCGACTTTGCAAGAAAAAAATCGCTGGTGGATTACGGATTCCGTCTGCCTGCGGCTTACGACAACCGTCCGCTTAATTTCGAGGAGTTTAACAGAAGAGTGGGACAGGTCATATACGTTTCGGCTACTCCCGCGCCGTATGAACTGGGACTTGCGGGCCCTGCCGTGGCGGAGCAGATTATAAGACCCACGGGACTTCTTGACCCGCCCGTAATCGTAAAACCGGTAACGGGTCAGATCGACGACCTTCTTTCGCGTATTCGCGCCACAGTAAAAGAACAAGGCAGAGTGCTTGTCACGACTCTGACCAAAAAGATGAGCGAAAGTCTTACTTCTTACCTTGCGGAAAACGGCGTAAAAGTAAGATATCTCCACTCCGACATAGACACCATGGAACGCATTTCCATCGTCAACGACCTGCGCGCGGGCGAGTTTGACGTCGTGGTCGGCATCAACCTTTTAAGGGAAGGGCTGGATATACCCGAAGTACGCCTTGTCGCCATACTGGACGCCGACAAAGAGGGATTTCTGCGCAGTGAAACTTCGCTTATACAGACGATAGGCAGGGCGGCGAGAAACGCGGACAGTTACGTTGTGATGTACGCCGACGTAATTACGGGGTCCATGCGGCGCGCAATCGACGAGACCAATCGCCGCAGGGAAAAACAGCAAAAGTATAACGCCGAACACGGCATAGTCCCCAAAACCATCATCAAAAAGATAACCAATACAATCGAGATAACCAAGGCCGCCTCCGAAAAAGTGGACGTCAAGGACATTCCCGCGGAAATAGAAAAACTTAAAAGCCTTATGACCGTCGCGGCAAAGTCGCTGGATTTCGAAACGGCGATAAAGATGCGCGACCGCATGGCGGAACTTAAGAAAATTCAGTCCAAATATTCGGGCCGCAAGGGGAAGGACATAATCTGACGGATAAATCAAGGCTTTTCGTGGTGGATTTAATACCCGTGCAAGTCAAATTTCTATATTTAAGCGCAAATTTACTTAAAGCGCAAAGATTTTTCAGCCGATAAATACACTTTAAAAATTTAATGCTTAAAAATACCGATATTGAAAAAAAATACACGATATGCAATAAGTTTTTGCTTTACTTTTCGCGTAAGTTGCAATATAATTAAAATAATTTTGGGATAAACCGACGGAGATTGATGAGGTTATGAATTTCGATTTGAGTTTTATCGAAAAGCAAAAGGCAAACTCCTATCCTTCGCAGCGTATTTATACCGAGGTTATGTACGCTTTGGAAGTAAGCCGAGCTAAAGGTGGAAAGTACGATTCGCTTATTCATGCGGCGCTGAATAAACTATATTCGGCATTTAACGAAAGCGGTGCGCTTACCATGACCGACGTAACAAATCTCGAGGGCGATCTTGCCGCCATGACGGCGGACTGCAAATCCTACGAGCTGTTGCTTGTGTCTCATTCGCATATAGACATGAACTGGATGTGGGGCTTTGACGAGACGGTTTCCGCCACGCTTGCCACGTTTTCCACCATGCTTAAACTGATGCGCGAATATCCGCGGTTTAAGTTTTCGCAGTCGCAGGCGTCCTGTTACGAAATAACGGAAAAATACGCTCCCGACATGCTGGACGAAATACGCGCAAGAGTGAAGGAGGGCAGGTGGGAAGTCACCGCCACCCAGTGGGTGGAAGGCGATAAAAACCTTGCCTCGGGCGAGGATTTAAGCCGTCACATTCAGCAGTCGGTGGCATATCTTTCCGAAATGTTTTCTTTGCCGCGCGACGGCTTTAATCTGTGTTTCGAGCCCGATACCTTCGGGCATAACGCCTTCATGCCCGAAATTCTTTCCGACGGCGGGGTAAAATACATGTATCATTGCCGCGGCGGCAATCCCGACGTTTTGTACCGCTGGCGCGCGCCTTCGGGCAAAAGCGTAACCGTGTTTTGCGAGCCTAACTGGTATAACGAAGTGATAAGCGGCGACAGTTTCCTCGGATACGTTCCCATAATGGAAAAATACGGTCTTAACCGATTTTTAAGAGTGTACGGCGTGGGCGACCACGGCGGCGGCGCGACAAGACGCGACCTTAACCGCATCGAAGATATGATGACCTGGCCCGTTATGCCCGTGCTTACCTATTCGACTTATGCCGAGTTTTTCGGCTATATCGAAAAGGCAAAGCCGAAAATTATTACTTTCGAAGGAGAACTCAACTCCGTGTTTACGGGGTGTTACACTTCGCAGTCGCGCATCAAAAAGAGCAACGCCGTTGACGCGCGGGTGCTTACCGATACCGAAAAAGCAATGGCGGCGGCAAACGCATACGGACTTAAAAGCTATTGCGGTAATGAGCTGGACGAAGGCTGGCGCAAGCATCTTTTCAATCAGTTTCACGATATCTTACCCGGCTCCTGCGTGACCGAAAGCCGCGAGTGCGCCCTGGCATATTCCATGGAGGTGCATGCGCTTTGCGGCGCAAAAAAGACCGACGCACTTAACGCTATCGCAAATCAAGTGGCGGTAAAAACGTCGCCTGCCGTAAAAGGCTGGGACGATGGTTTTTCCTGCTGTGCGGGCGTAGGTACGGCGATAACCTCGCAAGGCGTATACTGCGGGGAAACTGGCACGGGCAATCGCAGAGTTTATATTGCGTTTAATCCCTGTTCGGTGGACGGCGAGTTTATTTTTTCGTTCAGACTTTGGGACTACGACGGCCGCGTCGACGCGCTTACCGTCACCGACGGGGAGGGCAATCCGCTTCCTTTTGAAATCGATAAAACCCGCCGCGAATACTTTTTCCATAAATATTACGACCTTAAGGTAAAATGTTATCTGCCCGCTTTGGGCTATTCGTGCCTGATTGTGTCCTGCGACAAGGAAGTGCCGCCCGTAAAGATTCCGGACGGCGGCCCACCCATTACCGACCGCGATCCCGATTTTGTGCTTGAGGACGATTTCGTCCGCGCGGAATTTTCCCCGTCCACGGCGGCGCTTGTGCGTTTTAAGGACAAGATAACGGGCAAAGAATATTACAATCCGCAAGGTCTTGCGTTTTTCCGTTACGCGGAAGAGGACGCTTTTACGGAGATGACCGCCTGGACGCAGGGGCGGCGCAAAACGGACGAACCCATCACCAAAGGAGTCAGCATCAAAGATTCCTACTGGCATCATAATTACAAAAACGACATACTGAACAAACAACTCGTTTTCGACGCGGATTTTAAAAATTCCCGACTTTATTGCACTGTTAAACTGGAAAACGGCGCGCTTAAATACGAAACCGTTGTGGATTTCCGCGAGGAAGGCGTCAAGCTGAAGACGACTCCGTGTCTGGAGTTTTCGGTAAACCGGGCGTTTACCGAATACCGTTTCGACGTGCCTTACGGCGTCATCGAAAGAAGCGGCTCTTATTTCGACCGTCCCGCGCTTTCGTTTATCGCGGGTACCGACGACGGCAACGGCGTAATGCTTCTGTGCGAGGGTAAGAACGGCTTCCGCGGTGAAAGCGATCGCATGACCGTCAGCCTTATAAGGGGTTCCTTCGATCCTGATCCCACTCCCGAAATCGGCAAGCACGAATTTACCGTGATACTTGCGCCCTTAAGAGGGGAAAATAATCTCGGATTACTGCAGCTGGCGGAAAAGCTTCGCACGGTAATTCCCGTCGTTCCCGTCACGGATTCCGATAAGCCCCGTACGCTTCCCGTTACGGCGGCCCCCATAAATTACGACGGCGCATGGCTTACCGCGTTCAAACCCTGCCAAGGCGGAGAGGGGTTCATCGCAAGGTTTGTCGAAACGGACGGCAAGGAAAGCATGGTAAGCGTCAGCGCGGACCGGCTTGAAAAGGCCTATATATGCGACAGTAACGAGATAAAGGTTAAGGAGTTAAAGGTGGAAAACGGCAAAGTAAAAACGGCGATAAAGCCTTACTCGGTGCTTACGCTTAATCTTATAAAATAAAGATACGGTTATAAGCGATAAAGGACTTCCGCGAAAAAAACGGAAGTCTTTTCCATAGTCAAACGCCCCCGTTAAAGTTGATTTTTGCGCCCCGAAGTATTATAATATACGCGAAACGGAGTAAATGAAATGGACTTTATAAAAATCAAAGGTGCAAACGAAAATAACCTTAAAAACATAGATCTGGTTCTGCCCAGAAACAAACTCATCGTCTTTACCGGGCTTTCGGGCAGCGGCAAGACCTCGCTTGCGTTCGACACCATATTCGCGGAAGGACAGCGCCGCTATGTGGAGTCGCTTTCGTCTTACGCGCGTCTTTTCCTGGGACAAATGCAGAAACCCGACGTCGAAAGCATCGAGGGGTTAAGCCCCGCCATCTCCATCGATCAGAAAACCACGGCGCGCAATCCGCGTTCCACCGTGGGTACCGTTACCGAAGTTCACGATTATTTACGACTGCTTTATGCCCGTACGGGTATTGTGCACTGCCCCAAGTGCGGCAAGGAAATATCCCAGCAGTCCGTGGATCAGATAGTGGACCGCATCATGGCTTACGGAGAGGGCAGCCGCATACTTGTCACCGCACCTGTGGCAAGGGGCAAAAAAGGCGAGTTCAAAAAGGAATTGGAATCTTTCCGTAAATCGGGCTATACGCGCGTTAAAGTAGACGGTGAAGTGAGAAGTCTTGACGAAGACATCGTCCTCGACAAACAGATAAAGCACAATATAAGCGTAGTGGTTGACCGTCTTATCGTGAAGCCCGGCATAGAAAAACGCCTTACCGACAGCGTTGAAACCGCGCTTAAGCTTTCGGACGGGCTTGTGGTTGTAGACCTTGACGGGACGGAACAGACTTTTTCCACCAAGTACGCTTGTCCCGATTGCGACATATCGGTCAGCGAGGTAGAGCCGCGCCTGTTTTCCTTCAATTCGCCCTTCGGCGCGTGCCCCGAGTGTACGGGACTGGGGTTTAAGCAGCAGCTTGACCCCGAGCTGATTTACGGCGACGGCAGTAAAAGCCTTAATGAGGGCGCGCTTAACGTCAGTGCCTGGAATTTCGACACCAGCCAGATAGGAAGCATGTATTTCAAGGCACTGTCCGAAAAGTACGGTTTTTCGCTGGACACGCCGTTTAAGGATTTGCCCGAAAAGATAAAGAATATTCTGCTTTACGGCAACGGCGACGAAAAACTGGATCTTCAGTACGTTTCCGCCAATTTCACGGGAAGTTTCAGGCGCAGTTTCGAAGGCGTCGTCAACAACCTCGAACGCCGTTTCCGCGAGACAAGCAGCGACTATGTTAAAAGCGAAATTTCAAAATACATGCGCGAAATCCCCTGTGAGGCTTGCGGCGGCAAAAGGCTGAAAAAGGAAGCGCTTGCCGTAACCGTGGGCGGGCTTAACATTGCGGAGCTCAGCGATATGCCCATCGTCAGAATAAGCAAGTTCATGGAGGAGCTTAAATTTTCGCCCTCAAACGAGATTATCGCGCGCCCCATCATGCGCGAGATTCAGGCAAGGCTTAAATTCCTCATCGACGTGGGACTGGGATATCTTACGCTTTCGCGCGGCGCAGCCACGCTTTCGGGCGGGGAGGCGCAACGCATCAGGCTTGCCACCCAGATAGGTTCGGGGCTTACGGGCGTACTGTATATTCTGGACGAGCCCAGTATAGGCCTTCATCAGCGCGACAACGAAAAACTTATCGCCACTCTGGAAAGACTGCGCGACTTGGGCAACACTCTTATCGTAGTGGAACACGACGAGGAAACCATGCGCCGCGCGGACTTCATTGTGGACGTGGGGCCGGGCGCGGGCGTTCACGGCGGAGAGATAGTCGCCGCGGGCAGCGTGGACGATATTATCAAAGAACCGCGCTCAGTTACGGGAATGTATTTAAGCGGCAAAAAGAAGATAGAAGTACCTTCGTCGCGCCGTCCGCTGACGGGACAGTTCATAACCGTCAAAGGCGCGCGGCAAAACAACCTCAAAAACATCGACGTCGATATCCCCGTGGGCGTGTTCACTGCGGTTACGGGCGTGTCGGGCAGCGGTAAATCCAGCCTTGTAAACCAGATTCTTTATCCCGCGCTGTCCAATAAAATCATGCGTACCCGCATTCCCGAAGGCGAGTGCGACGCGGTTCTCGGCGCGGAATACATCGATAAAGTAATCTGTATCGACCAAAGCCCCATCGGGCGCACTCCGCGCAGTAACCCCGCAACTTATACGGGCGTGTTCACCCAGATTCGCGAGCTTTTCGCAAAGACCTCCGACGCGCAGGAACGCGGTTACAACGCGGGCAGATTTTCTTTCAACGTCAAAGGCGGCAGATGTGAAAACTGCACGGGCGACGGAATTATCAAGATTGAAATGAACTTTCTTCCCGACGTTTACGTGCCTTGCGAAGTGTGCGGAGGAAAGCGTTACAACCGCGAAACTCTTGCCGTAAAATATAAGGGTAAAAACATTTACGAAGTACTGGAAATGACGGTGGAGGAGGCGTATTCGTTTTTTGAAAACATTCCTTCCATTGCGGGCAAAATCAAAACTCTGTGCGACGTGGGACTGGGGTATATAAAACTCGGCCAGCCCGCAACGACGCTTTCGGGCGGGGAGGCGCAAAGGGTAAAACTGGCAACCGAGCTCAGCAAGCGTTCCACCTCCAAAACGCTCTATATTCTGGACGAGCCTACTACGGGCTTGCACGTTGCCGACGTCGATAAGCTTCTCGAGATTCTGCAGCGCCTTGCCTCGGGCGGCAACACCGTCGTGGTCATAGAGCATAATCTCGACGTCATCAAAGTCGCCGACTATATCATCGACATGGGCTACGAGGGCGGCGACGCGGGCGGACAAGTCATCGCGCACGGCACGCCCGAGGAGGTCGCCGAAGTAAGCGACAGCTTTACGGGGCAGTTTCTGAAAAAAATCCTTAAAAACTGATTGGCCGATTATGGGTCGGCGGTTAACCGATAAAATCCGTTTTCGCCAAATCCGGAATCATATATTTTAATAGTGCTTAAAGTTTGTCAGGCGGCTTGTTTTAAACTTTTTGCCGTGCCGACGATAATTGTAAAATGAAAAAAGGAGTCGTCAAAAGCAATGGCGGCTCCTTTTTTTGCGCGCGGTCAAAAAATGAATTCCGCAAGGTCTATCACCGTTAAGTTTTTATCTTTTCTTTGCGCGTATCGGAATGTATTGAATGTTCCGCCTTGTCTTTCTCCGTTCCAGACTACCAGCACCAAGTCGGATTTATCAACCATGTATTCGTTTCTTCTTTGCATGCAAAAGTCCGAATACTTATCGCTGACTATGTTGACGCAGTCTGCCGCTTTGCAAATCGCCTTGTATCGG
>CALVUQ010000040.1 GCA_944363615.1 uncultured Clostridia bacterium
AGCTCCAATCGACGAAAGAACTGCTTCTTTCGGCGAACAATCCCAGTTTAACGTTGCCTTGGGTCCCCACGCAATCCTTGAGCGTTACGCCGTTTATAACCGTGTTTTCGTCGATGGCGAAAGCAAGCTTATCGTTAAAGAACACGAAATAAATTCCGCCGTTATATACAAGCGCCATTTCAAGCGACTGATCGTTGTTTTCGCCGAAAGGATGTTGCTGCAACGCGCTGCCGGCTTCGAATTCGTATTCGCGGTAAGCGTAAGGCACTTCGCCTTTTGCTTCGTGCAGCAGCATGAAGTCGAAGGGGGAGCCTGTGTCGCCGTTTCTTCTTATTGCGAACTTCATGTAATTGTCGCCGCCCGTGCCCGCGATAAAGCCCACAGCCGGCCACTGCGCGGCAAGCATATCCCTTACTTCCGCTTTGAGTACGAACGAATCGCCGTACTCTCCTTCTGCGCCGGCAAGCCAGCCGCCGTAGAACTGCGGACTGAATTCGCTTCTGTAAGAAGCTTCGCGTTCGTTGTAAACCAGCTTTCCGTCAAAGACCTGCTCGGTCACAAGCGGACGGTCAAGCAAGGCGGCCATGCCTACGGCAACTCCGTCACGAATAGTAAAGCTTACTTCGGTCGCGGCGAAAGTATCGCCGATTGCGGTCATTGAGTATTCGCCGTCGCCCAGTTTTGCGGTAAACTTGCCGTCAGCGGCGGCTTTGCCGCGGTAAACCACGCCTTCCGCACCGTAAATCGTTACCGTAACGGAAGAATAGTCGGTAATCGCACCTTCGTAACGCGCGTCCGTCGCTACGGTGCCGGAGTGGTCTTTGAGATTTTTGAAATAAGCGACTTTTAATATGCTTTCTTCTACTGCGGGATAACCGACAGCCCGGGTTCTGTCTGATTCCGAGGTGAGATTTAAGGATACTCCGTCAAGCGTAACGGACGCGACGCTGTACGGCGCTTTTGCCGTAACGGAAACGACAAGAGGAGCGTTGCGCGTGACAAAGTAACCGTCTGCGGTTTGAGTTCCGCCCGAAAGAGAGACTTCACCCGCTTCGGACAAAGCGTTTACGACCACTTTGGATTTCGGCGTATATTCGTCTACGACCGGAGGATTCTCAACGTAACGGTAATCAGTGAATTCGCCGTTTACCCCGACGTTTATAAGTCCTGCTTTGAAAGGCAGATCGAAGAAGGTTTTGTCGGTAATGAAGGCGCTGTTTTCGTTATAGGTACACATAAGCACGCCGTTCATATAAAGGTTAAGCACACCGTCCTTGTAAGCGGCGCTCAGATTAACCTTGTCTTCCCCGTCGAACGTGACGGGATAATAGCCTTCCACCGCGTAAGTCGCGTTTACACTGTGCCTGATAAACAAAGCCTTATACTCTCCTGCCCCGTTATCATGCCACACCACCCATGCGTATCTGCCGTTGTCGTTGGAGAACACAAGTCCGGCGTTGGGCCATTCTTCGATAAGCGTATTGGGTTTTAATACGTCCGTTTCCGCAAAGAAGGAATCGCCTTCGCCCATAAAGTAGAGGCTTGCCGCGCCCGCGCCGCTGCTGTAGCCCGTAAGTTTACCCGTTTTGTCCACGTTATACTGTTTTGCCGAGCCCAAAGTCTCGTCCACTGCGGAAAGATTCAATACCGCTTCGGGAGAGGTTCCGCCCGCGCCGACAGAGAACACTACGGGAGTGCTTAAAAATTCAGGATTGACGGCGCGCATGCTGTAAGAGGCTTCGGGAAGCGATAAACTGAAGCTGCCGGACTCGGAAACGACGCCCGCAAATTCAAGCGAGAAATCGTCGCTTTCAAAATATAGCACCGTGTCGGTCAGATCGCATTCCGCATCGCCGAATATTGCGTCAAGACGGACCGTACCCGTCACCGTTACGGTATCCGAAACGTAAACGGTTTTCACAAAGCCCGAACTTAAAGCGGTGAAATCGCATGATTCGCCCGGGGAAAGCACGAAAGCTCTTCCGCCGTAAGACGCGACGACGGTTCTTTCACCATTGTTGATTACGGTAAACGTTTTGCCGTAGAGGATTTCGTTTTCCGCACCCGTGCCCGATACCGCAACGCTTTGCGCGCTGCCGTCGTCGGAAGTAAGCTCTACCTCTTCGTACAGATAATCCCGTATGATGTCCTGAGCGGATTCACCCGTCAGTATCGAGTAATCGGAAAATTCAAGTTTGCATTCCTGCGACTGGCAAACCGTAAAGGCGTAAGCCGTCATTTTCGCAAGACGCTCGTCCTCCAGTCTTATAAGCTCTGTATACTCGCCGCCGTCATTGAAGTATGCGGCTACCACGGCGCCGCTTTTAACAAAACGGAAAGAAAGAACCTCCGGATTTTCGTTCGCGCGCAAGCTGTAACTTACGGGAACGGTCGTATTGTAAGCCGCATTATTGCCGTTCCAGCCGCCGTAAGGACTTATCCTGAGCCCTTCGTTCAGCACGAACAGGTCGAAACACTCTTTCCCGTCGGTGAACGATATTCCCATGCAAGGCTGATCTTCATAAGGCGCGACGGTAATCAAGGTGCGGTTGGAAATCGTAAAATCGATAACCGCGCTGTCTGAAACGACGTCCGTGAAATAGACGAGAGAATTGTTACTGCCCTTTTGCGCCACTATGACGGAATCGTCCTCGCGCGACATATCCCAATTAGTAGTCAAAGAATTGTATTTGGTTCCGTTTATCTCGACGCTGCCGCCCGCGACGTTGCGCATAAGCAGAGCGTCGGGCATCTGAATGCTTGCCTCTTCGCCCGTGACGACGATATCGGTGACATTCTTTCTGTACCCGGACGCGCTGACGGTAAGAGTGTATTCGCCGTCGGAAGTAAACGTACGGCCGCCTATTTCGTAAACGCCGGCTGCCGGCAGCACAAAGTTATAGGAGCCGTTGGAAGTGGTTTTGCCCTTGTAATAAATACGGCTGTCCGAAGAAGTAAGCAGCAAATCCGCGTC
Organism: uncultured Clostridia bacterium; assembly: GCA_944363615.1. Lineage (GTDB taxonomy): Bacteria > Bacillota > Clostridia > Christensenellales > Pumilibacteraceae > UBA10677. Next base: position 2,975 of record CALVUQ010000040.1, read on the forward strand.
CGTCACGCTTTTGCCGTCGATATTTCTGACCTTACCAGTAACCCTTGCCGTGTAATCGCCGAAGCGCGTGAATTCGGCGTCTATCGTAACGTCCGAATCAATGTCGGTCAGGACCAGCGAACCGTTTACCATATTTGAAACGGCGTAATCGTAAATATCCTCGTCGTTCAAGGTAAGGGCGGTAAGTACGTAACCCGAAGCGGGCTGAATATCCAGGGTAAGCGACTGCCCGTGAATAAGCGCGCCCTGCTGCGACGTGACCGCGCCGCCCGAAACGGTTCCGGGCACCGTCACCTTATAGGCGTACTGCGCGATTAAGGCGTCAAGCTCATCCTCTCTTCCCGCGTAATCCTCGGCGGAATAGTCGATGAATTCGGCAACCGCGGACAGCGAATAAAGCCCGGGGCACGTAGAGCCCGCCAGAAAGTCGATGCGTTTACAAAGCACCAGCTTGCCGTCTATTATGAAATAATAATTTGCTCCGTCTTTAATACACGTCAGCGTGACGTAATCCTCAGCCGGGTCGAAATCCGCGGGTCGGTCGAAATACCCCTCGTAATTATCGTCCCAGCCGGTGTATTTTGAAATGGTATGAAACCCTATGGAAGGCGTTTCCCCCAACAGATTGGTGCCGTTTATGTAGAACGCGACAAACTCTTTTTCGTCCGTCATGTTGCACACGCCCAATGAGGGATATGCATCCACTACTCCGCTTGCGTGCTCGGCACCGCCCTTAAGCTTCATCTTGGCGGTAAAAGCGTACTTATCGGAATACACGTCGCTGAAGAATATCGCCTGCTCGTCGGGGCCGTCCGACACGACGGCGCCGCCCGTAACTTCGGGAAGAATCCAGCCGTCGGACTTGGCGTAGCCGTTGCCCGCGTTGCCGAGAACTGACTCTTCCGAATCGGCGTTTATGTAGCCGCCTTCGTTAAAGCGCGCGCCCGAAGTGGGTCGGTACTCGTTGCGTTCAAGGTTCTGCTGGTAAGTCATGCTGTAATTCCAGCCTACGTCGGTATACTCGAACAACGGGCGAAGCCATGCGTTTTCCCCTGCGTCGACTGCCGATTTGACGTAACGGTAAGAAGGAACTATCCTGACGAATTCGGGCAATCCCTCCTCCGTATCGATATTAAGCGCGTCCCAGCTGACGAACAGCTCGCTGGTCATCTCGTTTGCCTGACCGCTTAATATGTCGCCGTTGACAGATGACGCCGCGTCAAAGCGGGTCTGGTTGCGCGACGCCTTGTCGAATGCGTCCACGTAGAAATTGAAAGAACGCATTGCGTGCGCGTCGCGGACTGAAGGCCCTTTTATGTTGAACCAGAAAGCGGAATTGGCAGGATTAGCCGTACTTGCGGAAAAATTGAAACGCGCGCTGTAAGTAAGATATTCGTCTTTTACGACAGCGCCGACATACAGTCCCTTTTCGGTAAATACCGTCGTGTATCTCATTTCCACGCCCTTCTGAACGTGAGTCAGATACTTCTTCCCCGTCCAGCGGCTTTCGTCAAGCACGCCGTCGATTTTCATGTCGGAATCGATTTCGTCGGTGAACTCTTTAACGTATTTCCAGTCGTATTGCGTTTCAAGCTCGTATTTTTTGCCGCCGCATGCGGTAAGCGCAGCCGAAGCGAGCAATACGCACACAAGCGCAATAAGACAAAAGAATTTTCTTTTCACTTTCATTTCCTCCTTATTCGCCCAGGATTACGACGTCGGAAATCTTTATTTCCTTGTTGACGTCGCTTATCTTTTCGGAAACGATGATGTTTACTTCGCTGACGACAATGTCTTCAAACGACGCCACGGACGCCCCGCCCTGGCGCATGAACTTGTTTACGGAGTCGTAATAATCTTTAATGAAAGGTATGTTTTCGATAAAACACTCGTCGACGTACTCGCTGAGATTGTACCATGCGGGTTTTTCCGCCAGTTTGAAAGAGATTCCCTCTATCCCCGAAAACGCGTAATCGTAGTCGAAACTGTTGTACACAAGCACCGCGTTGATTTTTCTGGGAGCGTCGAACTTAAAAGTAATCGCGGTCTTGCCTTTTGCGGTAAACTCACGGTCCGCATAATACTGATGAGTGACGAACAAGCCGTCGTTTATGTACTTAAGCGTGTCGTCGTAAGCGTTGGTCGCGCTTACCTTTGCCTCGGGCGCGACGTTTTTCCTGCCTGTAACGCCGTAAGGCTTGGGCTGAACGCTTTTAGTGGGACCGTTGCCGTAAAGCAGTTTTCCGTAAACGGCGTCCTCCACCAGATATACGCGGTCAAAGCCGTAAATTCTGCCGTCGGTGGCGGAAGTTGCGCCGCTGAACGGGTCGGCGTGCACCCAGTAAATACAGAAAAGTTCTCCGCCCATTTCCACGAAAGCGCAATGCCCCGTACCCGTCATATAGTCGTTGGTATCGTTTTTGCCCATTATTACCGACGGATACCAGGGAAGCTTTTTAAAAGGCCCCAGAGGGCTGTCGCCAATCGCCTGTTTGGTGTCGTAAGTGGGGGAAGCAAATCCCTGAGGCGAATAAATAAGGTAGTATCTGCCGTCCGCAAAGTACATCTGCGGTCCCTCGTTAATTGTACCCTCGTCGCCCCAGAGACCGGCGTCCTTGGTTTCGTCGCGTTCTGTTCCGCTGTCCGTGCCGAAATAACCCGTCTTGACGTAAGCGTCCTCGTCATAGCGGGCAGAACCGCCCACGTACTCCACCGACTCGTAATTACAGGCCGCCAGCATGGTAAGCGTGTCGTAATCGGGAGTAATCATATCCTTCATCTTGACGCCCCACATACAGTTGTGGTCGTGGCCCGTGCTTATGTGGCGCACGAAATAGAGGTAAAAGTCGCCGTTCTCGTCGAAGAACGGGGAAAAGTCGATAACCGAAAAGACGTAATCGAGATCGTATTGGTCCGTAACGTTGATCTGCGGCGTACGTCCGGTAATAACCTGCCCGTTGGGATTGGCTTTCGTCGCGTCGCCGTAATATCTTTCGGACGTGGCCAGCCTGAAAGGTCCCACGGGGTCGTCCGCCATAAACACGGCGCCGTAAAAGCGGTCGTACATATTGTCGCTTTGGGCGTTGAACCAGGGCTCCTCCTCGCTTTTGAAAGGCGCGAAAGCATTAAAATACATATAGTATTTCCCGTCCTTTTCGTTGTAGACAACCTCGGGCGCCCAGACGTGTTGGATAATCCATTCGTCGCTTTCGATACGCACGCCGAAACCGTCGCTGACCGCGCCGCACAGTTCCCAGTCGTTGAGGTCACGGCTTCTTAAAACCGTCACAGCCGAGCGCGAGCCGTCGGGCTCCAGCTGAACGGGTACTCCGTCGTTTCCCGACATATACATATAAAACCAGCCGCCGTACTCCGAATCGCGCTCCTCGGGCACCCATATGACGTCCGCGTCGCCGCCGAACACGTTGAGATCGTTGCGGTAAAAATATTTACTGTCGAACTGGTCGCTTTCGTCGCTTAACACAAAAGCACCCAGTTTAAATCCGCTTAAATCGCCTGCGCAAGCCGTAAAAGACAAAGCAAACGCCAACGTCAGCAGCAATGAAAAAACCACTTTTATTTTTTTCATTTCCGTAATCTTCCTCCCTTCTCTTATTTTTTTCATTTCCGTAATCTTCCTCCCTTTTCCACTACAATTTTCTTTCATTTACAACAGATAAAGCTGTTTTTTTATTAAAACAGGTTGCGTCGGGTCCTATAAGCACTGCGCGGCAGCGGCAATGCTTTCAATAAACGGCTCCGCTTCAGTCCTCATTCTCTCCGCACTATGTAAACGGCAACCCGTAATTTTACCCTTATGCCTGTTTTATCCCTTAAGCCTGTTTGTCACTGAAAACTGTTTTTACATTAAAACTTTTTTATTCCTTAAGTCTGTTTGTCACTTATGCCTGTTTTATCCCTTTAGTCCCGAAGAAACGGCGATTCCTTTCAGAATGAACTTTTGCGATATGAGATACAGGATAATAAGCGGCAGCATCGCAACCACGCAGCCCGCCATGCGCAAAGGCCAGTTCTGCGTGTAGACGTCCGCAAAAAACGCAAGCGCTATCTGCAGGGTGTACATGCTTGCGTCCTGCAAGTAAATAAGAGGACCCATGTAGTCGTTGTAAGCGCCGATGAATGTTATGATAAACTGGGCGATAAGCGCGGGTGCGGCAATGCCCAGCATAATCTTGATGAAGATCCCGAAATTGCTGAGACCGTCGATTTTGGCGGCTCCCATAAGGTCGTCGGGAATACCAAGGAAATACTGTCTTAAGAAGAACACTACGCCGATAGAGCCGAACATTCTGGGGACCATAAGGGGGAAAGGCGTATTTACCCAGCCGATGTTGTCGAATATGAGAAACGACGCAATGGTGGACATACAGTTGGGAATCATCATGGTAACCAGCAGAACGGAAAACATGAAGTTTTTGGCGCGGAACCTTAGTTTTGCGAAAGCAAACGCGGACAAAGCGGACATAAACAACCCCACGATAAGCCCGGGAAGGTAAATCCAAAGAGTGTTCCAAAGTCCCCTGACGACGCTTGTGCCGCCCATTTTTCTGAACAAAACGCTTTTGTACGCCTTAACGGTAAAGCCCATCTGCGGCCACCAGGTAAAAGCGGCGTTGTTTGCCTCTATTTCGCTTTCCAGCGACGTTATGACAAGTATGTAAAAGGGCACCAGCACGAACAGCAATACCAGCAAAAGTACGAAATGAGAGCCTATAAAGAGTTTTTTCTTTTTGCCCTTGCGCGATCTTGCTTCAGCGGGCAAGAATTTATCGGTTATTTCCATTTTCGCCCCCTGTCAATCGTAATTCACCCATTTTTTACTGAGACGGAAGTTAATGCGAGTAATAATAATTATGGCAATCGCGACAATCCAGCTCAGCGCCGAGCCCATTCCCAATCCGTCGGTCGCGGTATTGGTAAACGCCATGCGGTAAAGATAATAGGTAAGCGTGACCGCCCTGTAACCCGGTCCCACGCCGTTGGTGGTAATAACCTGCATTATAGCCATTTCCTGCATTGCGCCGATAAGATTCATGATAAGCATGTAAAAAAGCGTGGGAGTAATGCCGGGAAAGGTTATTTTCCAGAAAACCGTTATTTCCCTTGCGCCGTCAATGCGCGCCGCCTCTTTAAGAGAGCTGTCGACGTTTGCAAGCGCAGCCTGCATAAGCACTATATTTGTGCCGCCCATCCACAGGCTTAAGAAAAGTACGGAAGGCATAAACCATTCTTTAGTGGTCATAAATCCCACTTTGGGAAGACCTATGCCGCTTAAAAACGTATTGATGACGCCGTAGTTTGCCTCGTAAATCCAGGTCCACATAAGAGTGACGCCCACCGTGGAGCATACCGACGGCAGGAAAAGCACGGTTCGGGCAAACCCGCGCGCTTTAAGCGGCTTGGTAAGCAAATTGGCAATAAACAGCGCCGAAACCATATTGACGGGCACGCTGAGACAATAGTACAGCGTGTTTACCACAGAGGTGTAAAACATTTCCGACGTCAGTATGGTCTTGTAGTTGTCGAAGCCCACGAACTTCATGCGCGTGATGTCGTAGGATTTAAGCTCGGTAAAACTGACGACAAGCGACAACAGCATGGGAAACAGCCCGAACAGAATATACCCGATAAAAGGCGAAATCGCCATCAGGGTTCCCTCAATGTCCTCCCTTCTCTTCAGTTTTTTCGCGGCAGAGGAGGCGGTGTTGTTTTTAAAAAGCCTCGTGTCCGAAAATTCCGGATTTTCTTTATCCCTCATTTTTCTTTATCCTATATTTTAAGTTCTTGCTTTTTACCGTTGCGAATTTTACGTTGAAAGCTTTTATGCTTTATTGAAACCGGCTTGAGTATTGTTATTTTTCGGTGCGCCTTGTCCGTTTTTTGAAAAAACGGCTTTTTATAACGCTTTGCCCTTTCCCCTTTCGCCTATTCCGCGGGAACAAATTATTCCGCGGAACAAGAAAGACTTTTTCGGATCAATAGAGTTTCAGCCTTTCGTTGGTGTCGTTTACGGCGTCTGCGCGCCACGCGTCGTAAGTCATCGTGCCGTTGCGCACTTCGGAATTAAGCGGAACCGCCCAAACGTTTATCCACTCGTAATCCGCCATATACCACCAGTCGCCCGCGCCCTGAAATTCCAGCGCTTCTGAAAAAGCTTTGACGTTGGCGGGTGCGTAACCCGGGAACACTACATCGGAAATCAATTCCTTCTGATTGGGGAAATGACCGTTTTCGGCGCGTATCGACTGCCCCGCTTTGCTTGCCATCCACTTGATGAACTTTGCGGCCGCCTCTTTGTTCTGCGCTCTTTCGCGGCTGACCATAGCCTTGGAATTGGACTGACCCGCGGTCTTTCCAACGACTACGGTTTCGTCGCAGCCGGGATCAAGAGGATCGACGTATTCTTTGTAAACGGCAAGCGGAGCGATATCCCACTTGAATCCGCGCTCCTCAGCCTGCTCGCTGACGGTGGCCATATATGAAGAGTAATCCACCAGCATCGCCATTTTGCCCGAATAAAAATAATTCATTCTCGTGCGGGTGGAAAAGGTAAGGGGATTGGGCGAAATCGCAAGTCCGCCCTCGCCTTCTATGTCGGCGGTTTTTTCGGCGCCCAGTTTAAGATAACGCGTAAACGCCTCTCTGGTGGAAGGAAGCGCGGTAAGCGTCCCGTCGGCGGCGGCCTCCGTCACGCTTTGGCGAATGCCTATCTTTACGCCGTTATATGTATAGCCGCCCTCGTTGTCGGGCGTCATGATTTCGCCCGCGGGAATGTCGAATTTGTCGAGATGCTCCAGCGTTTCTCCCGGAACGTACGTTTTGCCGGTATAAGCGCCCGTATAACTTTCGCCCGTTACCATGTAATTGGGCGTGTAATCCAGAAGCGAAAAATTCCAGTCGCCGTTTCCGGACAAATCGGTAAGGCAATCCCCGCCCACCGACCAGCCGTAATTGAACCACCACTCGGTAAAATATCCGAAATCGGTGCCGAAATCCTCAGCCGCGCTTGCGTTGTAAGAGGGCGTAAACAGCATTGCAAGGTCCTCGATTTCGTCCCAGTTCATCGCGATGCGGTTGTTGAATACAAGTACTTCGTTAACGTCGGGATAGGTCCAGCCCACGTCCGCGGTATAAGGATATATACTGCGGTAATATCCCTTTTCGGGCACCGTAACCCCCGTAAGTTCGGGATATTCGGCCTCGTAATCGGCGCGGGTTTTGCCGCGGTTATCCGCAATTTCGCCCGCGTTCCACGCGTCCAGATTTTCCGCGTCCACGCTTATGACGATAATCCCCGCTTTATTGAACATGCTTTCGTTGTAGTAAAGCGCGGAAGGCTTTGTGTCCAGCGGCAAACCGTAAAGCGGGTCGTCGGGATTGGAAGTGTTGTTGCCAATGTCGTAACGAAGTCTGTCCACCGTGGTGGCGTACACGTCGCTTACGTCGATATCGGTAACGGCGTCGAGATAATCGGTCATGTCGGTAAGGAATCCCATGTTGACCCACTTTTTAAAGTTGTCCTCCACGCACAGGAAAACGTCTGGGCCGCTTTTCGAGGTGGAAACGGTCTGAATAAGAGATTCGTAATTTCCCGGCGGCTTGGTGGAAATATCCACTTTGATTCCGTTTTCCTTGCCGTAAGTTTCGTTAAACTCATCGGTCATGATAGTATAAATTTCCAGTTCCGACTCGTCGCCGTAGACCCAGAACTTTACGTTGCTGTTTGATCCGCCACCGCATCCGAAAAGCGGCACGCTGAAAAGAACAGCTGCGATTATGACGCAAAGGATCTTTTTCATTTCATTTTCTCCTTATCAGAAATTTTTTCGTAAAATCTTTTTTCCGTAATAAAATACAGTCTTATGTTTTCAGGTTCAGCCTCACGGTTAAAGCGACCTTAACGTATCGAATCCGTATTCGGCCGCGGAAGAAGCCACGTCGGTTTTATTGAAAACTTTTCTCATGAATTCTTCCACCGCACATTGCTCGTCTACGCCGTTGATAACCGTAACGGTGCGCGCGTCGGGTCTTTTGTATGCGGCGCCGTTGCAGCCCGATCCGTCCGTAAGATTAAGCGTAATCCCCTCCGCCAGGCCGTCCTCCACGACGGCAGCCTTTATGCGGCACGTCGAAGCGAAGGAGGCGTCAAGCGCATACATAAGCGCAAGCGGGTCGTGTAAAAGAGGTATGTAATCGTTTCTCTTGGACCAGCTTCTTACCATTTCGGCAAGCGCGCCCGTCAATCCGTCGCACATAAGCCCCAGAATATAATCGTAATTGCTTTTGCCGATACATACGCGCGAAGTTATTTCCCAAGGAACGTATTCCACGTCCAGTCCGCTTTCCAGTACAATCCGCGCCGCAGTCGGGTCGCAGGCGATATTCCACTCGTCGTGCGCCAGCGTAAAACAGCCGCCCATTACTACGATTCTGCCCGCTTTTTTCATCTTTTCGGGATACCGCATTATTGCCGAAGCGATGTTGGTCTGCGCGCCTATGGCAAGCAGAACGAGTTCTTTCCCGTACTTTTCGGCGCAATCGCCGATGAATCTTATCGCCGCGTCTCCGCCGTCATCCTCTATTGCCGGCTCGAATGTTTCCTCTCCGTAGTTCAATGCGCCCAGAATCCTGGCTTCGCAGGATAACGGCCTGGACGCCCCGGCAAGGACGGGAACATCGTTTCTTCCCGCAAGCGAAAGCAGCCGTACGGCTATCGGCACGCGTTTTGCCGCCTCTCGGTAAACGGTTGTAATCCCGGCGATTTTAACGTCGGATTTAAGCATCAGTCCCAGTGCAAGTGCGTCATCGATATCGTCGCCTATGTCGGTATCCATTAAAAGTATCATAGTCCCGTGTTCCTTTGATTTTTTTGTATGACCATAATATCATAACCGACGCAGTCAGACAATAGCTAAATCCAAACATCACCCGGTATTAAAAAAAATCGACTTACAAAAAGCCGATTTTTAAAAACATTTCCGTACTTTATCCGATTCAGTCCTTGTATTTTATCAATACGTCGCTGAATTTTATCTTGTTTTGTTGCTGGCGGAACTGTGCGGGAGTCATGTTTTCCACCTTTTTGAACGCTACGCTAAGGTGAGCCTGACTTTCAAACGCGCACTGACTTGCGATTTCCTTGATGGTCATGTCAGTATCGGCAAGGAGTTCCTTAACCTTGTTCATCCTCTCCCGAAGAATGAATTCCTTGGCCCCCATGCCGTAAAGTTTGCGGAACTGATGGCGGAAATAATCGTAACTGTATCCTATCGTCTCGGCAAGGCTTTGTACGTCTATACAATGCTGAGAGTTGAGTTTTATATAATCTACGGCGTATTTCATGCTTTCTTCAAACACGTTTTTTTCGTCGTTACGGCTCTTTTGTCTGCAAACCAGCAGCATAATGCGTTCTATAAGCAGCGCCGCCGCATATTTGTAATAATTGCGCTTCTGCGCGATTTCGCGGTTTATTTCCTCAAACAGGGCCAGCACCGCCCCCGAGTCATCCTGATATACGCCCGTTTCCGCCGTAATATACTCGTTTTCGTATTCAAACGCGAAAAACAAAACGTGCGTCTGCGTCGAATGCTTCTCCGAATGCGGCACAGTCGGCGGAATATATACGAAAGTCCCGGGCCGATAATCGTAACTTTTACCGCCTATTACCGACTTGCCCTCCCCTCGTATGTAATACACAAGTTCGCAGCACGGATGAGTGTGCTCCGGCTCCACGCTGCACTTGGGATGCACGTGTCTTATTATGAATTTCAACTCCGCTTTGCCCATATTTCTATTGTAAAGCCTTTTTATGAAAATTGTCAAGTCCGTAATAACCGAATTGTAAAAACATTCCCGCTTATAAACAGTCAGCGGAAAATTCTGCTTTTTTGACAAATTTCCGATATGCATTTTTCTTAAGCCGTTTAACCGGCGACTTATACGATTTCACCGCCGAAAATATAAAAAGGTGAATAACAGTTTATCCCAATAGAAATTTTTAAATATTAAGACCCATCTTAAAATAAATTTAATTCTGCCCGATTAACAAAAAATCGATGTATTCACTGTTTTTTAATATTCGGTTTTGCCGAAAAGATAATCAAGCGAAACATCGAAAAAATTGCTGATAACGATCAACATATACATTGACGGCTCCTGCTTGTCGGTTTCCCAGCAATGAATCGTGTTTCCGCTTACGTTTAACACTTTTGCAAAATCCTTTTGCGTCATGCCTTTCAGACAGCGCAATTCCCGCAATCTTTCTCCAAAAATCTTCATAACGATAAAATACACGAATTTCGTGATTTTTAGTTGACAATCACGTTTTTCGTGATTATACTTGTTTATAGCATAAAAATTTAAAAGGAGAAATATAAAAATGGAACCCAATTATGTGGCAACAAAAAGCGTTTTGGGCGAACACGGCGGTAAAATTGCGCTTTGCGTTTTGTTTTGTTGGCTTATAGTACCCGTTATTTTCATGATTTACTTTATAGTCAGCGCCAAAAAATTCAGAATCGAGTTTTTCGACACGCGCGTCGTTATGCGTCGGGGCATATTTAACACTGAGGAAAAACAAGCCCTGCTTACCAACATTCTGGGCGTAAACATAAATCAATCGTTTGGCGGTAAAATATTCAATTACGGCGACGTAAGCGTCGATTTAGTCGGACGCTGGGATATTGACACGTCAGCCATAAAAAGACCTAAAGCTCTTAAAGCGTATATTGAATCGCTTATGAACAAGCAATCCCCCTCCTCCTTAGGACAAATTGTTGCAAACTGAACGGGAAAAGACGACTTGATAAAAATTTGCCTTAGGGCGGGACTGAAGGCAACTGACAAAGATTTATCGGATAAAAAGTTGAAACAAAGGAAACAAACAACGATCAGACCGAAGAGCAGAACAGGAAGACTGACGCGAATAGGATAAAAAAACAGGCGACGGCTTAAACCGTAGCCTGCTTTTTATCGATAATCAAGCGGTAACCGAATTTACGGTCTCCCTTCAGATTTTTGTCTGAACGCGTATCCCCCGGTTCCGTTCTAAAAATGAAATTACTTTTGAAATTCTGAAAGCTTTAATCTTTTAGGTAATTTATCACGGTCACGAAAAACCGTGAAACCGCCGTGCGCCTATACTTCCCGATAAACGACTTCTTAATCACAAACGCTTGACG